>NZ_JBYBLQ010000002.1:0-406884 GCF_059337855.1 Stenotrophomonas maltophilia complex sp. Om-AH-Sm3
CGCAACAGGTGATGGATCAACTGGCGGCCGGCACTACCGCGGCCTGGGGTCGCGCATCCACGCATGGCGTGGATCTACTTTAAGCCGAGCCCACGCTCGGCTTACCGCTGCGACGGCCCCCAATACCCCAGGTCCTTGCGGATCTGCAGGTCGCGCACCCAGCTCCCGAACGGCTTGCGCCGCAGCGCGCCCATCTCGCCGGACAGGAAATCCTCGGTGGCCGCGATCACGCGCTCGCTGGACAGGCCATCGCGGTACGGGTGGATGGCATCGGCGTAGCGCACGATCTCCGCCTGCAGCGTGGCGTCGGGATGCAGCGCGCGCTGCAGCATCGCCGGCAGCTGCACCGGGTCGTCGAAGTCGATCATGTGTGGCTTGGGCACCCGGTTGCGGAAGGTCACCACCGGCTTGTGCTGGACGATGAACTCCGAAACGATTGAGGACGTATCGGACACCAGCACATCGGCGGCGCGCTGTGCGGCCATCACCTGCTCCGGCTCGATGAAGCGCGCATTGGCACCGGCCAGCGCGCGGTAGCGTTCGAACAATTCCGGTGGGCACTTCGGGTGCAGGGTCAGCAGCCAGTAGCGCTTGCCCTCTGCGATGTCGGCAGCAATCTGCGCATGCAGGTGCGGGGCTGCGCTCAGGCGTTCGGTGAAGGTCGAACCGAACAGGATCACCGGGCGTCCTCCAGCGGCGGCGCGCAGCGCGGCGCTCTCGCCACCATCGTCGCGGAACAGCGGATCCAGCTTCGGCCAGCCGGTCTCGGCCACCGCGAAGTGGCCCTGCAGGGCCGCGATCTCGCGGAACGGCCCGGTGGTGGCCGGCCCCTGCGTGCAGTACAGGTCGAACATGCCGCGCACCCGGAAGTGGCCGCGCGCACTGTCCCGCTTCTCCACGTTGAAGCCATGGAACAGCTGCACCTTGGTTCCCGAAAGGAAGGTCGGCACCCAGTTGGCGGCGCTGAACACCGCCCGCGGCCGCATTGCCAGCGCCTGCTTGAGGCCGATGTTGGGCACTCCCGGCAGCTGGCTGCCGGCCGCGCCGCCCTCGAACCAGGCTGCCACCTCCTGCCCGGAGGCGTGCAAGGCCTGCGCCAACGGGGCGAGAATAGGCAGCGCATAGCGCTCCGTCGCAAACAACAGGTACCCGGCCATCATGTCCTCCACGACCGCTCCCATCGAACGGCCTCGCATCTCGGCCTGCATTATCGCGTTCAACGAGGCCGGCCGCATCGGCGACTGCCTGGCCTCGCTGGCCTTCTGCGATGAGATCGTCGTCGTGGACTCCTACTCCACCGATGCCACCGTGGCCATCGCCGAGGCCGCAGGCGCCCGCGTGCTGCAGCGCCCGTTCGACGGCTTCCGCAGCCAGAAGGCGTACTGCGTCGAGCAGGCCCGCCACGACTGGGTGCTGTGCCTGGACGCCGATGAGCGGATCAGCCCGGAACTGCGTGCGGCCATCGAACAGGCCCGCGATGGTGGCTTCGCTGGCCATGCCGGCTATCGCTTCGCACGCCTGTCGGAGTACTTCGGCAAGTTCCTGCGCCATGGCAATGCCTACCCGGACCGGGTGATGCGCCTGTTCGACCGCCGCCGTGGCGGCTGGCGCGGCAAGCGCGAGATCCACGAGGCCGCCAGCGTCGATGGCAGTGTCGGTACCCTGCGCGGCGACCTGGTCCACTATCCCTACCGCTCCTTGCAGCAGCAGCTGGCCAAGACCGAGAAGTACGCGCGGATGATGGCCGAGCACGAGTTCGCGCGCGGCAAGCGGGCCACGCTGGGCAAGCTGGTGCTGGCACCGGCCTGGCGGTTCTGGCGCGGCTTCGTGTTCCGTGGCGGCTTCCGCGACGGCTGGCATGGCCTGGTCTACGCCTATGTGCGCGCCAACTACGTGCGCCAGAAGACCATCATGCTGTGGATGCTGGGCAACGGCCAGGCCGTGGCCGACCCGCCGAACCCCTGATCGCCGGGCCCTGCCCGGCGCGCCGATGCGTCACGCCCCGGTGACTGCCCGGTGGCGCGCGCCTTCGACGATCGACAGGCCGGTCAGCAGGCCGACCAGGGTCACATAGAAACTGGCCGTCATCTGGTGCGCGAACATCGACTGGGTCAGGCCGCACAGCGCATAGGTGATCACCAGCATGATGCCGGCTGCGGCCGGCCCCCGGAAGGTCGTCCGTCCGCTGCGGCGATGAAGCCGCACGAACAACCCTAGCGGGATGCCATACACCGCCAGCAACAGCAGCAGGCCCGGTACGCCCTGGGTCGCTGCCCATTCGGCAACATCGTTGTGTGCATGCCCCAGGTGGCAACGCAACTCTTCCGGATTCTCACGGCAGACCGGCACGCGCAGCATCGCGCTGTCGAAATGCCCGATGCCAACGCCCACCAGCGGGTGATCGAGGAAGGTCTCCCAAGCCACCTGCAGGCGTTCCACGCGCGCACCGGCGGAAGAATCACTGTCGCCCAGTTCCATCCGCTGCACGTCACTGTGCAGCTCGCTCAGGCGCACCTGGTGACGCAGCTCCGGCACCGACAGCACCAGGGTCGCGCCGATCGCCAGCATGCCGGCCAGCACCGACAGGCGCGCCGCACCGGTGCGCCAGCGCAGGCTCAGTGCCAGCACCACCAGAAGCGCCAGCAGGGCGGCGAACACGCCGCGGCTGCCGGTCAGCACGATGGTGCCGCAGCCGGCGGCCGTGCCGAGGATCACCAGCGACCAGCGCCGCGACGGGCGACAGAACACCAGCAGCACCATCAACACCATCACGATGTCGGCCAGCACGATGGCGTTGGTGAACAACTCTGCGCGCGGGGCGCCACCCAGCACCTGCCACAGCGACATCGCGAAGGTGGCGAGCAGGCCGGTCAATGATCCGTACCAGAGCCACCGCAGGTTGGGACGCAGCGCGCAGACCCAGAGCGCGATCCACGGGATCACCACGAATCGCGAGCGGTTGTCGACGTCACGCAGGCCCTGCTCGAACAACACCACCGACAGTACGCCGAGCGCCAGCACCGCCAGCATCAGCCAGGCCAGCACTTTCACCGGCTGACCGGCCATGCCGCGCGCGCGCCACAGCAGCTCCGGCGCAAGCAGCGTGCTGAGCAGCAGCAGCAGGCCATACGGCAGCAGGTTGATCGGCACGGTCAGCACCAGTGCCGGCAGGCAGAACAGGCCCAGCTGGGCCAGCGCATGCGCGGCCCCATGGCGCCCACCGGCGGGAACGCCCAGCGGGTCGTCGGCCATGGGGTTCAGGTTGTCCGATGAAGCTGGCACGTCGGGAAGTATCGCTGCAATCTGCGGGAAGAACGGGAAGGACCAACGGAGGCCGTCCCAGCCTGCTGTTTTACTGCCTTTGGGCCCGCTTGGGCAGACTGGACAAGCCGGAATCGTGGTGGCTAGTCATGTTCCTGCAAACGCCGTTCACGTTCGCGCTCCTCTGCAGTGACCACGCAGGGCACCTTCACCGCTGCTGCCGGCACCAGCCACCAGCGCCGCCGGTTGGCCACGCCGGCCAGTTCAGAACGGTTGCGGTCGACGCACGACAGCATCGCGTATTCGTGCACCAGCAACCAGCGGCGTCCGGGCGCCAGCCGCTGCCAGCGCGTGGCCGCAATCAGCTGCTCGTCCCAGTCCGTCTCGAAACCGAAGGTCGCTGCGGGGCGGTCGGCCAACAGCAGATGCTGCTCCTTCCAGGCCACCAGCCCCAATTCGGCATCCGGTCCCAGACGGTCACCAACCGTGCGCATCAGGCCGCGGGCGGAACTGGAATCGTTCAGCAGCGGATAGCCGACCAGGCTGTACAGCACCCAGACCATCGCCAGGGTCGACACCAGCGCCAGATGCCGGCGACGGCCGCAGGCCAGCAGGCTCAATCCGCCCCACACGCCCATCGCCAGGATCGTCCAGGCCAGTGCGTCGACGGCGCCGGGCGCCAGCCCGCGGCTGTGGGTCAGGCGCAGCTCGAAGGCCGGCTCGCCCAGCACCGCCATCGCACCGGCCAGGGCCAGGCCCAGTGACAGCAGGCCGGTGAACACCCCCATCACGGCCTGCACATCGCGCCGCCTCAGCAATCCAGGCAACAGCGGCGCCAGCACCAGGCAGAACATCGGCAGTGCCGGCAGGATGTACACATCGCGCTTGCCGGCGGGAATCGAGAAGAACAGCACCACCATCAGCCACCAGGCCAGCGGCAGCAGGTAGCGCGGGTCGCGGCGGCGCAGCCGGCGGCGCCACGCCGGAATCGCCCAGGGCAGGGCCAGGAACGCCGGGATCCACATCAGCGGCATCGTCGCCAGGAAGTACCAGGCGGGCTGGTGATGGTCCCAGGAATGGGCGTAGCGCCGCGCCGTCTGCTGGAACAGGATGTCGTCCATGTAGGCCCGGTACTCGTCCGAGCCGGTGGCAAAGCCGGCCAGCAGCATCGGCGCCAGCCACAACGACACCGCCAGCAGGAAGGCCAGCGGCGCCAGCCAGAAACGCGCGTCGCGCGCATGCAGTCCCACCCGTGGCCACTGCAACGCCGCGGCGATGGCCGCAGGCACGAGCATCAGCAGCGCCAGCATCCCCACGCCCTTGGTGATCACGCCGATGCCAGCAAAGAACCAGCCCAGCCACCACCAGCGCCAGCTTGGTCCCAGCAAAAGGTGGCGCAGCAGGCCGTAGTTGGCCAGGGTGATGAACAGCAGCAGCAGTGGGTCGATCTGCGCCTTCTTCGCCTGGAAGGTGAACTGCAGCGCGAACAGCAGCGCCCAGCCGGCATACAGCCCCACCCGCCGCGTCCACAGGCGCCGCCCCAGGTCGACCACGCACCACAGCGTGCCCAGGGCCGCCAGCAGCGACGGCAGCAGGAAAGCCACGCGCCACTGCCCGACCAGGCTGTACAGCGTGGCCTGCCACCACATCAGCATCGGCGGCTTGTCCGAGTACAGCTCGGTGCCGCGATGCGGGAACAGCCACTGCCCGCTGTCGAACATCTGCTTGGCCACCAGCGCGAAGCGCGGTTCGTCCGACGGCCACGGATCACGAAGGCCCAACCCGGCCCCCAGCACCAGCAGGGCCATCACCACGAACAACCACGTCTCGCGCGACGCGCGGGATTTCAGCATGGGACTCGGAACGTCAGCGGGGTCAGGCTGTTTTTAGCAGACGCGCGTAAAAGAAACCGTCAGCATCGTTGTCACCCGGCAGGCGCTGGCGCGCAATCCCCTCGCAATCGAGGCCGAATGTGTCATCCAGAGGCTGTGCCGCTGCGTCCGGATGCCACTTCAGGAAGGCTCGCACCTGGTCGACGTTCTCGGCGCGCAGGATCGAACAGGTGGCGTACAGCAGCACGCCTCCCGGGCGCAGCATCGACCAGCAGGCCTCCAGCAGGCGGGCCTGCACGCCGACCAGCGCATCGATGTCCTCGGCGCGGCGGTGGAACATCACGTCCGGCTGGCGGCGGATCACGCCGGTGGCCGAGCACGGGGCATCCAGCAGGATGGCGTCGAACGGTGTGCCGTCCCACCAGGCCCCGGGATCGCTGGCATCGGCCACCCGGGTCTGCGCGCCCTCGCCCACACCGGTGCGGGTGTAGGTATCGCGGGCGCGCGCGAGGCGACGCGCATCGATATCGAGCGCCAGCAGGCGCAGACTGGGGTCACGTTCCAGCAGGTGCGCCGACTTGCCACCGGGTGCCGCACAGGCGTCCAGCACGCGGGCGCCGGTCGCGGGCGCCAGCGCGTCGGCTGCGCATTGCGCCGACAGGTCCTGTACCGACAGTGCACCGTCGGCAAAACCCGGCAGCTGGTTCACCGCAACGGGGGCCGCCAGGCGCAGTGCATCGGCGCAGAGCGCGCTGGGTTCGGCGGCAATGCCCGCCTCGGCCAGTGCCGCCAGTGCCTTGTCACGGCCGCCGTGCTGGCGGTTGGCACGCAGCCACAACGGTGCCGGTTGCAGGCTGGCGCTGAAGATCGCCTCGGCCTGTGCCGGCCAATCGCGTTCCACCGCATCGGCCAGCCATTCCGGGAAGGCATCGCGCGCCGGCTGCTCCGGGAAACCTTCGCGCTGCGCGCGGCGCAGGATCGCATTGACCAGGCCGGCCTGGCGCTCACGGCCCAGCGCACGCGCGGCATCGACCGTGGCCGACAGCGCCGCATGCGCCGGCAGTTCCAGAACGTCCAGCTGGGCGAAGCCCACCATCAACAGGGTGCGCAGATCGGCGTCGCGCGCCGACAGCGGCTTCTGCATCCACGACTGCAAGGCAGCGTCATAGGTACTGCGGCGACGCAGCACCGCAAAGCACAGCGCTTCCAGCAAGGCACGATCGCGGCTGTCGGCCAGCTTCGGCAGCGCCCAGGCCAGTTCGGCCTTCAATGAACGGCCACGGGTGAACACCTGTGCCAGCACACGTGCGGCCAGCATGCGGGTGGCCGCGCCCGGCGCCGCCTTGGCCACGGAGAAATCGTTCTGCTTCGACACCGCTTATGCTCCCACGCGCAGATCACGGCGGGCGTTGAGGTAGTCGGCGGCGGTGATCGCCTTGCCGCCTTCGCGCTGCAGCGTACGCAAGCGCAGTGCGCCCTGGCCGCAGGCGATGTCGATGCCATCGCGGCTGGCCGCCAGCACCGTGCCCGGCGCTTGGCCGTGGGCCTCCTCCAGCGCCACCGCGCCATGGATGCGCACGCGTTCGCCAGCCAGCGTCGCTTCGGCGATCGGCCACGGATTGAAGGCACGCACGGTACGCGCCAGCACATCGGCGCCCTGCGCCCAGTCCAGACGGGCTTCGGCCTTGTCCAGCTTGTGCGCATAGGTCACGCCCTGCTCCGGCTGCGGCCGCGCGATCGGCTTGATGCCGGCCCGCAGCAGGCCCAGGCCGTCGGACAGGACCTGTGCACCCAGCTCGGCCAGCTTGTCATGCAGCTGGCCACCGGTATCGGTGGCAGCGATCGGCAGTTCCTGGTGCAGCAGCACCGGGCCGGTATCCAGGCCCGCTTCCATCTGCATCAGGCACACACCGGTCTTTGCGTCACCGGCCTGGATCGCGCGCTGGATCGGCGCCGCCCCGCGCCAGCGTGGCAGCAGCGAGGCATGCACGTTCCAGCAGCCGTGGGTCGGGATCGCCAGTACCGCCTTGGGCAGGATCAGGCCGTAGGCCACCACCACCATCAGGTCCGGCTGCAGGTCGTGCAGCTGCTGCTGTGCAGCCTCGTCCTTCAGTGATTCGGGCTGGTAGACCGGAATGCCACGGGCCACGGCCTCGAGCTTGACCGGCGACGGTGCCAGGCCACGGCCACGGCCGGCCGGCCGGTCAGGCTGGGTATAGACGGCCACGACCTCGTGGTGGCGCGCCGCGGCGCGCAGCGACGACACCGCGAATTCCGGCGTACCGGCAAAGACAATCCTCATGGCTACCCCACTTGCAGGATGGATTCGTGCAGGAAAGAAAACGGCGCCGTCGGCCGGCGCCGTGCAGCCCGCGCGCGTCGCGCAGGCACGGGCCACCCGAAGGGCGGCCCGGATGGGCGATCACGCCACGTGCTTGCGCTGCTTGGCCAGCTTCTTGCGGACCATCTCGCGCTTGAGCGGCGACAGGTAGTCGATGAACAGCTTGCCGTCCAGGTGGTCCATCTCGTGCTGGATGCAGGTGGCCAGTACTTCACCCGCCTCCAGCTGCTGTTCCTGGCCGTTGCGGTCCAGGTACTTCACGGTGATGGTGTCGGCGCGGGTGACGTCGGCGAAGATGCCCGGGACCGACAGGCAGCCCTCCTGGTACACCCGGCCCCCGTCCCTGGCGACGATTTCCGGGTTGATGAACACATGCGGTTCATTCTTTTCTTCGCTGACATCGATGACCATGAAGCGCTTGTGCACGTCCACCTGGGTGGCCGCCAGGCCGATGCCCGGGGCGTCGTACATGGTCTGGAACATGTTGTCGATCAGTTCCTGGAAGGCCGGCGTGGTGACTTCGGCGGCGTCGATCAACGCAGCCTTGGTACGCAGGCGCGGATCGGGGAACTCGAGAATGGGGAGAAGGGCCATGGCTGTTTCCGGATAGGGGGCCGGCACGCCGGCATACGTCGCAGATTCTAGCTCCAACGCTTGCCTTGCGCCCCGGTTTCTGGACTATAGTGCGCGGACCTGTTGGGGAATCAGGGCTTCACACCTATGTTGCTTCGTTTTCGTACGGTCGTCGCCGCGGCGATGCTGACCGTGGCTGCCTATGCTACCGCCGTGGAAGTGAATGGCGGGCACCCGGACACCTATGTGGTCCGAAAAGGGGATACGTTGTGGGATATCGCCGCACGTTTCCTGCAGAAGCCTTGGCTGTGGCCGGAGATCTGGCAAGCCAATCCGCAGATCGCCAACCCGCACCTGATCTATCCAGGTGACGTGCTGAGCCTGGCCTACCTGGACCGGGTGACCGTGTCCCAGGCCGGCCCGCGCCAGGAGGCCCCGATCGACGCCATTCCGCTGGCCCAGGTCGAGCCGTTCCTGAAGCAGCTGAGCGTTGTCGACAGCATCAAGCAGCTGCCCTACGTGGTCGGCCTGGAGGACAGCCGCCTGCGCGTGTCCGGCGGTGACACCGTCTACGTGCGCCTGGCCGATGCCCAGGTGGGCCAGCGCTGGGCCGTGGTACGCCCGACCGTACGGTACGCCCAGCCCAAGCCGACCGAAGACCTGACCGCCAATGGCGACGTGACCCCGGGCAGCGGCAACCTGTGGAAGGCCTACAACGCGCCCAACGCCCGCCGTGGCGTGCTCGGCTACGAGCTGGCCCAGGTCGCTACCGGCACCATCACCCAGATTGCCGGCGGCAAGGTCGAGGCCTCCACGCTGGTGCTGGACAAGAACGACGGCGGCCGCGAAGTGCGCGCCGGTGACCGCCTGGTGCCCGTCGAAGCCAAGCCGTACGACCTGCAGTTCATCCCTCATGTACCCGCTGCCGGTGTCGAGGGTGTGGACGTGCGCGTGCTGGCCGTCACCGACATGTTCAATGCCGGTGGCCCGCGCGACGTGATCGCGATCTCGGCCGGCCGTGCCCAGGGCGTGGACAACGGCACCGTGTTCTCGCTGTGGCGCCCGGGCCGCCATGTGGCGCACCGCATGAAGTACCCGAACTCCTCGCGCATGGACGACTCGCTCAGCACCGGCGCGGGCCGGGTCTCGCTGCCGGATGAGTATGCCGCACACGCGATGGTGTTCCGTACCTTCGACAACGTCAGCTACGCGCTGGTGATGCAGGGCGTGAAGCCGGTGCAGGTCGGTTACAACGCGCTGCACCCGGACGCGAAGTAACCGTTGCCGGGCGTGCCGGCCGCTGCCCGGCAGGCGTCTGCGGGAAAACCTGACGATCACGTGCGAAGGCGCCCTAGGGCGCCTTTGTTGTGTGCGGCCGATAGTGGGGGATGACCACGCATGCATATGAGGCGCTGCTGCGCCTGTTGATGGCGGGAGGCGCACTGGCGCCACGACGGGCCCTGCTGCAGGCCGCGGGCGGTGCGCAAGCCGCCATCGCGCAAGGCCCGGCGAACTGGCGCGCGCACGGCTGCACGCCGGAGCAATGCGCCGCGCTGGAACGTCCCGACGCCCGGGCGCGTGCAGCCGCCCTGCGCTGGCTGGAACAGGACAACCATCACCTGCTGCCCTGCACCGATCCGGCCTTTCCACCCTCGTTGCTGGAGGTGCCCAACCCACCACTGGCGCTGTTCGTCGCCGGTGACCCCAGCCTGGCCTGGCGCCCGTCGGTGGCGCTGGTCGGCAGCCGTTCCCCCACCCCGGGCGGGCGCGCACTGGCCGCGCGTTTTGCCGGCTGCTTCGTCGAGGCGGGCCTGGCGGTGACCAGCGGCCTGGCCGCAGGCATCGATGCGGCTGCGCACCAGGCCACGCTCGAGGCCGGTGGCTGCACCGTGGCGGTGATCGGCACGGGCCCTGACCGCGCCTATCCGGACAGCCACGCCCAGCTGCAGGCGCGCATCGCCGCCGAGGGCGTGGTGCTCAGCGAGTACCTGCCGGGTACGGCGGCCCGCCCAGGTCACTTCCCCGCGCGCAACCGGCTGGTGGCCGGGCTGGCGCTGGCCACCGTGGTGGTCGAGGCCGCGCAGCGTTCGGGCGCGCTGATCACCGCGCGCCTGGCCGCCGAGGCAGGCCGCGAGGTCTGTGCCCTGCCCGGGTCGGTGCTCAACCCGCGCGCGGCTGGTTGCCACCGCCTGATCCGCGAGGGCGCGGCGCTGGTCGAGCGCCCCGAGGAGGTTCTGGAACTGCTCGCCCCTGCCCTTCGACTGCAGCTGCCGGGCTTGCAATCGCGGCTGTCCACCCCCACTGAACAGGCACTGCCGGCCCTCCTGCCGGCGCACTGGGCCGACGACCCTGACTACCAGTGCTTGTGGCGAGCCCTGGACCACAACCCAAGCGGTATGGATTCACTGATCACGCGCTGTGGATTGACGGCGCCCCAGGTGTCCTCCATGCTGCTGGCCATGGAACTGGCGGGAATCGTGGTGTGCGTACACGGCCGCTACTGTCGAACTCCCTAGTTTCTTCACCTCCACAGCGTCGCGCGACGCAGGCCGAGGGGCAATGAAAGAGAGCATCCTGGATGTACTGCTGTACCTGTTTGAACACTATTTCAGCGAAGATGCGGACCTGATCCGTGACCGCGATTCGCTGCAGAACGGCCTGATCCAGGCCGGTTTCAGCCCCACCGAGATCAACAAGGCGTTCGACTGGCTCGATGCCCTGGCCGCGCAGCGGCCGAGCGTGGCCCAGGCGCGGGTCGATGGCCCCGTGCGCATCTACCATGGCCCCGAGCTGGACAAGCTGGATGTGGAATGCCGCGGCTTCCTGCTGTACCTGGAACAGCACGGCATCCTCGACGCCGACCAGCGCGAGCTGGTGCTGGACCGGGCGATGGCCCTGGACCAGGACGAACTGGACCTGGACGACCTGAAATGGGTCGTGCTGATGGTGCTGTTCAACCAGCCCGGCTCCGAAGCGGCCTATGCCTGGATGGAGACGCAGATGTTCATGGACGAGCCAGAACCCCTTCACTGACCGTACACTTGGGGGCATAGCGCATTCAGGAGCGTCCCCGTGAGCGAGTGGTTCCATGCAGAAGGCAACCGGCAGCAAGGCCCGCTGCCGGCGGAACAGTTGGTCGAGTTGTTCCGAAACAACCAGATCACCCTGGACACCCTGGTCTGGCGCGACGGCCTGCCGCAATGGCAGCCGTTGCGCACCGTTGTCGACGAGCTGGGCCTGATCGTGCCGGCGCTGGACGTTGCTGCGCCGGCCCAGCAACCCGAGCCGGAACCGGAACCGGTCCCCCCCCCTCCGCCGCAGCCGCCTGTGCTGCCGCCGTCCACGCCCTATGCCACCCAAGCAGCGGCCGGGGTCCTGCCGCCGCCGAAGAAGAAGCTCTCCGGTTGCGCCCTGACCGCGATCATCGGCGGCGGCCTGCTGCTGGTACTGGTACCGATCCTGGCCATCCTCGCGGCGATCGCGCTGCCCGCATACAACGACTACACCGTGCGTGCCAGGATCGCGACCGCGGTCAATGCCCTGCAGCCGCTGAAACAGCAGGTGCAGCACTTCGCCGACGATGAAGGCCGCTGCCCCGGCGCCAACGATGCCGGTTTCCCGGCCCCGGGTGACTTCACCCAGGCCGGCCTGTCGGCGGTGAACATCGGCCGCTTCAACAACGGCCACTGTGGCATCGAAGCAACACTGGCCGTGCCCGGCAAGAGCCTCGATGGCGACCTGCTGTGGCTGGAATATGATCGCGACAGCGGCCGCTGGGAATGCAGCGGTGAAAGCGACGACAAGTACCTGCCGACGTCATGCCGCGGCTGAGCCACGCGCACGGCAGCACCTCCAAGGACGATCCAACAGGGAACATGCAATGACTGAGTGGTACTACGCCGTAGGACAGCAACGCCAGGGCCCGCTGTCGGTCCAGGAGATCCGCCAGCGCTTCCAGCGCGGCGAACTGAACCTGGACACCCTGGTCTGGCGCGAAGGCATGGCCCAGTGGGCTGCACTGCGCCAGGTGGTCGATGAACTGGGCCTGCAGACGCTGGCCGACGCCAGCACCGCCACTGCCAGTGGCGGCTTCGACCTGCGCAGCGACTACGCCGCCATCGACAACGGCACTGCGCCGCTGCCTGGCACGGGCGCGCTCAGCAGCTCGCCCTACAACGCCCCGGCCGCCACCGCTGCCGGTGGCGCGCGGCCGGTGATCGGCGGCGAGGTGGTCTACGCCGGCTTCTGGAAGCGCGTCGCGGCCTACATGATCGACTACTTCGTGCTGGCCGTACCGGGCGGCATCATCGGTGCCATCATCGGCGTGGTGCTTGGCGCCAGCATGGGCGCGGTGGGCAGTGGCGAAACCTCCATCGAAATCGTCGCGCAGCTGGCCAGCGCGCTGATCAACATGGCCATCGGCGTGGCCTACTACACCTGGTTCCATTCCTCGCAGGGCGGCGCCACGCTGGGCAAGATGGCGGTCGGCATCAAGGTCGTGCGCAGCAACGGTGACCGCCTGACCCGGGGCCGCGCCTTCGGTCGCTACTGGGCCATGCTGCTGAGCAGCTTCACCCTGGGCATCGGCTTCCTGATGGCCGCCTTCACCGAGCGCAAGCAGGGCCTGCACGACATGATCTGCGACACCCTGGTGGTCGACCGCTGGGCCTATACCGACCAGCCGCAGCTGCAGCGCCATGAGCTGGGTACGGTCACCATCGTGATCCTGGTACTGACCGGCCTGCTGACGGTGGCGGGCCTGGTGCTGCTGGTGGCTGCGGTCGGCTTCATCGCCAAGATGGCCTCATGAACGGCCATCCTCACGTCTGGCTGCTTGACAGGGGCTGGCCGGGCGTGATTCCTCTAATAAGGTGAAACCTGAACGCCCGGCACACTACCGGGCGTTCAGCGTATTGATTTGTCCGTGGCCGCTTCACTAATGCGGCCGTTTGCTCCACCCTAGCGGCCCCTTCCCTGCGGCTCGCCCCACAGACACTGCTGCCATGCCCAAGCACCTGCTCATCGTCGAATCGCCGGCCAAGGCCAAGACGATCAACAAATACCTCGGCAAGGACTACACCGTCCTGGCCTCGTATGGGCATGTGCGTGACCTGATTCCGAAGGAAGGCGCGGTCGACCCGGACAACGGGTTCGCCATGCACTACGACGTGATCGACAAGAACGAAAAGCATGTCGATGCGATCGCCAAGGCCGCCAAGGGCGCCGACGACATCCTGCTGGCAACCGACCCGGATCGCGAGGGTGAAGCGATCAGCTGGCATATCGCCGAGATCCTGAAGGAACGCGGGCTGGTCAAGGACAAGCCGATGCAGCGCGTGGTGTTCACCGAGATCACCCCGCGCGCCATCAAGGAAGCGATCAGCCAGCCGCGTGCGATCGCCAGCGACCTCGTCGACGCCCAGCAGGCCCGCCGCGCGCTGGACTACCTGGTCGGCTTCAACCTGTCGCCGGTGCTGTGGCGCAAGGTGCAGCGCGGCCTGTCTGCCGGCCGCGTGCAGAGCCCGGCGCTGCGCATGATCGTCGAGCGCGAGGAAGAGATCGAAGCCTTCATCGCCCGCGAGTACTGGTCGATCGCTGCCGAGTGCGCGCACCCGTCCCAGCACTTCAATGCCAAGCTGGTCAAACTGGACGGGCAGAAGTTCGAGCAGTTCACCGTCACCGATGGCGACACCGCTGAAGCGGCGCGCATGCGCATCCAGCAGGCCGCGCAGGGCTCGCTGCACGTCACCGACGTCGCCAGCAAGGAGCGCAAGCGCCGCCCGGCGCCGCCGTTCACCACCTCCACCCTGCAGCAGGAAGCCTCGCGCAAGCTCGGCTTCACCACCCGCAAGACCATGCAGGTGGCGCAGAAGCTGTATGAAGGCGTGGCCATCGGCGAGGAAGGCACCGTCGGCCTGATTTCGTACATGCGTACCGACTCGGTGAACCTGTCGCAGGACGCGCTGGCGGAAATCCGCGACGTGATCGCCCGCGACTACGGCATCGCCTCGCTGCCGGACCAGCCCAACACCTACCAGACCAAGTCGAAGAACGCCCAGGAAGCGCACGAAGCGGTGCGCCCGACCTCGGCCCTGCGCACGCCATCGCAGGTCGCCCGCTTCCTGACCGACGACGAGCGGCGCCTGTACGAGCTGATCTGGAAGCGTGCGGTGGCCTGCCAGATGATCCCGGCCACGCTCAACACGGTCAGCGTCGACCTGTCGGCCGGCAGCGAACACGTGTTCCGCGCCAGCGGCACCACCGTGGTGGTGCCCGGCTTCCTGGCCGTGTACGAGGAAGGCAAGGACAACAAGAGCGCCGAGGACGAGGATGAGGGCCGCAAGCTGCCCGCGATGAAGCCGGGCGACCGCATCCCGCTGGAACGCATCCTGGCCGAACAGCATTTCACCCAGCCACCGCCGCGCTACACCGAAGCGGCGCTGGTGAAGGCGCTGGAAGAGTACGGCATCGGCCGTCCCTCGACCTACGCCTCGATCATCCAGACCCTGCTGTTCCGCAAGTATGTGGAAATGGAAGGCCGCAGCTTCCGCCCGTCCGACGTGGGCCGCGCGGTGTCCAAGTTCCTGTCCAGCCACTTCACCCAGTACGTGGATTACGACTTCACTGCCAGGCTTGAGGACGAGCTCGATGCCGTCTCGCGCGGTGAGGAAGAATGGATCCCGCTGATGGCCCGTTTCTGGGAGCCGTTCAAGGAACTGGTCGAAGACAAGAAGGAATCGGTCGACCGCGCCGAGGCCAGTGGTGCGCGCGAGCTCGGCACCGACCCCAAGACCGGCAAGCCGGTCAGCGTGCGGCTGGGTCGCTTCGGGCCGTATGCCGCCATCGGCAGCACCGCCGAGGACGCCGAGGAAAAGCCGAAGTTCGCCTCATTGCGCCCCGGCCAGTCGATGCACACCATCTCGTTGGAAGACGCGCTGGAACTGTTCCTGATGCCGCGCGCACTGGGCGAGGACAATGGTGAGCCGGTCAGCGTCGGCATCGGCCGCTTCGGCCCGTTCGCCAAGCGCGGCAGCACCTACGCCTCGCTGAAGAAGGAAGACGACCCGTACACCATCGACCTGGCCCGCGCCGTATTCCTGATCGAAGAGAAGGAAGAGATCGCGCGCAACCGGATCATCAAGGAGTTCGAGGGCAGCGACATCCAGGTGCTGAACGGCCGCTTCGGCCCGTACATCAGCGATGGCAGGATGAACGGCAAGATCCCCAAGGATCGCGAGCCGTCATCGCTGACCCTGGCTGAAGTGCAGCAGCTGATGGAAGAAACCGGCAAGCCGGTGCGCAAGGGCTTCGGCGCCAAGAAGGCCGCTGCGAAGAAGGCACCGGCCAAGAAGGCTGCGGTGAAGAAGGAAGCAGCGCCGAAGAAGGCCGCGGCCAAGAAAGCGCCGGCCAAGAAGGCTGTGAAGAAAGCTGCCGCAAAGAAGGCACCGGCGAAGAAGGCCGTCAAGAAGACCGCTGCAAAGAAGTAGATCCACGCCATGCGCGGATGAGGGGTAGTGCCGGCCGCTGGCCGGCAACACCTGGAAGCCTCGGATGCCGGCCAGCGGCCGGCAATACCGAGCGGGCGCGTTCCACCCCTTCTGCACGCAGCGGGGGGATAATGGAGGCCCACGCCGGGCCGGTCGCCGTCATGAAAGAACTCACCCTGAACTCTGCTGTCGCCACGCTCCGCGCCGGTGGCGTGATCGCCTATCCGACCGAAGCGGTCTGGGGCCTGGGCTGCGATCCGTCACATGAAGCCGCGGTGCACGCGGTGCTGCGGCTGAAACAGCGCCCGATCGAGAAGGGCATGATCCTGGTCGCCGCCGAACTGTCGCAGCTGGAGGGCTGGGTCCGCCTGCAGGCGCTGCCCGACGCCCGCCAGCGTGCGGTTCTGGCCAGCTGGCCGGGCGCCAACACCTGGATCCTGCCGGCCGGTCCGCGCGCCCAACCGTGGGTCACCGGTGAACACAGCGGCATCGCCGTACGCATCAGCGCCCACCCGCTGGTCGCCGCCCTGTGCCGCGCCTGGGGTGGCCCGCTGGTCTCCACCAGCGCCAACCTGGCCGGTGAACCACCGGCCCGCAGCCGTGCCGAGCTCGATCCGCGCCTGCTGCGCCTGCTCGATGGCCTCCTCGACGGCGAGACCGGCGGCCTGGCCCAGCCAACCCCGATCCGCGACGCGCTCAGCGGCAACGTGCTGCGCTCCTGAACCGACGATTGCACTGCCGCGGACAATCACGCACCCTGCCGCCATGAACCTGCTGCGCACCGCCCTGGGCCTGTGCCTGTTGCTGCCATGGACCGCACCCGCCGCCGAGGACGTGCGCGTGTACCGCTGTGTCGCCAGCAACGGCGCCGTGGCCCTGCAGGACAAGCCATGCAGCAGTGGCCGGCAGGAAGTGCGTGACCTGCAGCGCCCGCGCGACCCGACGCCACGGGTGGTGCGCAGCGATGCGACGCCCGCGCCTCCCGACGAGGTTCCGGTGATGCGCGATCGCGAAGTCCGCCACGTCTACATCCAGCCGCCACAGCCGTTGTACGAATGCGTGAGCGACGACGGTCGCCGCTATACCAGCGACAACAACGAGGGCAATCCGCGCTGGGTACCGTTGTGGACCAGCGTCTACGGGCACCACGGCCCGGTCCATCCCGGCCCACGCCCGGCCTTCGGCACGCCGGTCGGCACCCCCATCGGTGAAGGAACCGGCTACCGGCCGCCTGCGGTGGGTGTCGGTGTGCAGGTTCCGGCCGGCAGCGTGCTGGTCCGCGACAGCTGCCATGCACTGCCGCCGCAGGAAGTCTGCGCGCGCCTGCGCGACCGCCGCTGGGAACTGGACCGCCGCTACAACAGTGCGCTGCAGAGCGAGCGTACTGCCATCAGCAACGAACAGCGTGGCATCGACGCACGCCTGTCGCGGGACTGCGACCGCTGAGCGCAGCACCTGCCGTGGCATGTACGCTGTGCGCATGAAGAACCTGATCTGGCTGGCCCTGGGCCTGTTCGCCGGCAACGCAGTGGCCGACGACGGGGTGATCTACCGCTGCACCTCCAGCAACAGCGATGTGCCCACCCTGCAACGTACGCCCTGCCCTGGCGGCAGCAAGCAGCAGGTGGTGCGGATTCCGGCCGCTGCCAGTGCGTCGCCCACGCCGACCCCTGTGCCGTCGCCACCCGAACCGGCGGCGGCGGGTATGCCGCCGGCTTTCGCGCCCAGCCCCCGCCGCCCCGGCGAAGGACGCACGATCATGGAAGCCGGCATGGTCGAACGCGAAGGCGGCGATCTGATACTCGACAGTGCATCGCTGCCACGCCAGGCCGATGCCGCGCCGGACAGCAATGCGCCGCCGAAGCCGCCGCTGCCGCCCATCTTCCAGTGCACCGACGGCCAGGGCGGTGGCTACCTGCACGAATACGAAGCTGCCCCCGGCCGCTGCGAACTGATGACCGTGCAGGGCCTGGGCGGCGCCACACCGGTCAACGCTGCAGGCTGCGAAGTGGTGCGCGACCGCTGCGAGGAACTGCCGGACGCGCAGCGCTGCAGCAGCTGGCAGCAACGCTTCCGCGACGCACGTGGCCGCGAGCGGTTCGCCTCGCCGGAGAACCGCGACAAGGCCCGCGGGGAACGCGAACGGTTGCAGGGCGTGCTGGAGGCCAGCAACTGCCCGGTACCGGGGTGACTGCCATGCGGTAGTGCCGGCCGCTGGCCGGCAACCACAGGATCTTCAGATGATTGCAGTTGCCGGCCAGCGGCCGGCACTACCCGCTGAAAGATCAGAACCCGTAGCGCAGGAAACCGCCATCCACTGCGATGCATTCGCCGGTGACATAGCTGGCCGCCGGCAGGCACAGGAAGCCCACGGCTGCGGCCACTTCCTCCGGTTCACCGATGCGGCGCATCGGCGTGCGGTTGACCACTTCCTCGTAGTAGTCCGGGTCCGACAATGGACCGGACGTGCGCCGCGTGCGGATGTACCAGGGCGCCACCGCGTTGACCCGGATGCCATCCTCGGCCCACTCGACGGCCAGGTTGCGGGTCATCTGGTGCATCGCGGCCTTGGTCATGCCGTAGACCACGCCACTGCGCACGTGGGTCAGCCCGGACACGCTGCCGACGTTGACGATGGACGACGACGCATGCCGCGCCAGCAGCGGATGCGCGTAGCGCGACAGCTCGAAGGCCGAGAACAGGTTGGTCTCGAAGATCTTGCGCCACTCGTCCTCGGAATACTCCGTGGCTGCCTTGGTGACGTTGCCACCAGCGTTGTTGACCAGGATGTGCAGGCCATCACTGTGGTCTTCCACCCAGTCCAGGATCTGGCGGCGGTCCTCGTCATCGGAGACGTCCGCGGCCAGCGCATGCACCTGGTGCTGCGGATACACATCCAGCAGTTCGTCGCGCGCGGTCTCCAGCATGTCGATATCGCGGCCGACGATCATCAGATCGGCGCCGAGCCCCGCCAGTTCATGCGCGATGGCCAGGCCGATGCCGGCGCTGGCGCCGGTGATCAGGGCCGTCTGGCCGTCCAGGCGCCACCGTTGCTGGGTCATGTGTCCTCCGGGGCCGCGCCCGCTGTGTTTCGATGCCGCAAGGATACGCGCTCACGGCAGGGCGTTGCCGGAGATGCGACACTGCGCGAACGCCCACCGCGGAGTACCGCCATGCGCATCCTGATCCTGTTCTTGTCCCTGCTGGCCATCGTGCAGCTGGTGGCCTGCCAGCGTCCGCCGACGCCGAACCCGGAGAAGCCACCGGTGCCCAAAGCGATGTCGCGTGCGATGCAGGAGCCGCTGGACCGCGCCAAGGGCGCGCAGAAGGCCGTGGATGAAGCCGCCGCACGCGAGCGCAAGGCCGAGGCCGACGCGGCGCAATGACGAGTGGCCTATGGGGTCAGAGCCCTTTACGAAGCCAAGGGATCCGACCCCATGAACGAAAACGCCCGGCCTGAGCCGGGCGTTTTCATTCGATAGCGTTGCCGGTCAGAACCCGCAGAAGCAGTACGCCAGCGCCTTCACCGGTGCGCCGTTGCCCTTTTCGCGGGCCGCGTTCTCGACGAAGCGCAACTGAGTGTCCACTTCCGGCATCGTGCGTGCCAGCATCATCCGCGCCATGCCCGAATCGGACAGCATCCAGGCACCGGCACGACTGCCAGCGAAACCGCTGACGAACTGCGCGAACGGCGTGGCTGCCTTCTCGATGTAGCGCACGCGATAGGTATCGGACTTGCCCAGCTTGGCGCGGCTGGCCGCATCGGCCACGGCATCCTTCAGGCCACCGAAGGCATCGACCAGGCCGCGTTCCTTGGCCTGCGCACCGCTCCACACGCGGCCGCGAGCCACCTCGTCCACCGCCTCGACCGGCTTCTTGCGGGCGTCGGCGACGCGACCGGTGAAGTCGGCGTAGCCCTTGTTGATCACCGACTGGATGACCTGTCCCACGGCCGGGTCCATCGGGCGGGTGACATCGAATGCACCGGCGAAACGGGTGGTGCCGACACCATCGGTGTGCACGCCGATCTTGTCCAGCGCGCGGCTGAAGTTCGGCACCATGCCGAAGATGCCGATCGAACCGGTGATGGTCGACGGATCGGCGTAGATGCGATCGGCATTCATGCTGATCCAGTAGCCACCGGAGGCAGCCAGGTCGCCCATCGACACCACCACCGGTTTGCCGGCGGCCTGCAGCGCCACCACTTCACGGCGGATCTGCTCGGAGGCGAACACCTCACCGCCCGGCGAATCGACGCGCAGCACCACGGCCTTCACGTTGTCGTCGTCGCGCGCGGCGCGCAACAGCGCTGAGGTCGACTCGCCGCCGATGCGGCCGGCCGGCAGGTCGCCACCGCTGATCTCGCCGGCAGCCACCACCACGGCCACCTGCGGACGCGAGTCCACCGGGTTGCGGCGCGCGTCGAGCAGGGCCAGATAGCGGCCGAAGTCGACGTTGCGGAAACCACCGTCGGCGTCTTCGTCGGCCACGCCGCGCTCGATCATCAGATCCTCGAACTCCTCGCGGGTCTTCAGCGCGGTCACCAGCTTCTGCTGCAGGGCGAACTTGGCCAGGTCACCACCGGCGGCGGCAATGCCTTCTGGCAGCGTGTCGATGCCGGCAGCCAGCTGCGCCGGATCCAGGCGGCGCGCCTTGGCGATGTCGCCCAGGTAGCGCTGCCAGACATCGTTCATCCAGAACAGGTCGGCTTCCTTGGAGGCCGGCGACGCGGCATCAAGCACGTACGGTTCGGCCGCGGACTTGTACTCGCCCACCTTGAACAGGTGCACGTCCACGCCCAGCTTGTCCTGCAGGCCGGTGCGGAAGTACTGGCGGTAGCGGCCGAGGCCTTCGAGCACGACCGAACCCATCGGGTCCAGGTAGACCTCGTCGGCCTGCGCGGCCAGCAGATACTGCGACTGGCCCATGCTCTCGCTGTAGGCCACCAGCTGCTTGCCGGAAGCGCGCAGATCCTGCAGCGCGGCGGCCACTTCACGCAGCGAAGCGAAGCCCGACGGCTGCAGCTTGTCCAGCTCCAGCACCACGCGCTCGATCTTCTTGTCGTCCTTGGCCGACTCGATCACCCGCAGCAGATCGCGCAGCTGGATCTCTTCGGCACCGTTGTCACCCACCGCCTTGGCGAGTGCGCGGCTGACCGGATCGGCACTGAACTGCTCGACCAGGCGGCCTTCCGGCGCGATCACGAGCGTCGTGCGGTCCTGCAGCGACTTGCTGGCACCGGCACCCATGCCGGCGGCGATGACGAACATCACCAGCAGCAGGAACAGCAGGCCGAAGAACACCAGGTTGAGGATCAACCGGCGGGTGAAGTTCATGACGTCCCACAGCCCGATGAAGAAACTGGCGACGGGGTTGCGACGCGCCGGGGGCAGCGGGGGCACGGGTTGATTCATGGAACGCTCCGGATGGCTTCTTGCCGTGGTACCAGCATAGCCGGTGCCGCGTGATGCGGCATCGGACACAAGTCAGGGGATCGCCCGTCACGGGTGAACGTGGCGGGCAGGAAGATCAGGACAGCGCGGACTGCCCGATGCGCTGGCTGCTGCGGCGCAGGCGCCAGCCCATCAGGATCGCAGCGGCGGTCAGGCCGACGATCAGGCCGATCCACATGCCCTGCGGGCCCATGCCCAGCCCCAGGCCGAGCCCGGCGCCGAGCGGCATGCCCAGGCCCCAGTACGCGAACATGGCGATGAACATCGGCACGCGGGTGTCCTTGAGGCCGCGCAGCGCACCCGCCGACAGCACCTGGATGCCGTCCGGGAACTGGAAGGTGGCCGCGTACAGCAGCAGGGTCGAGGCCAGGCCGGCCACTGCCAGGTCGTTGGTGTACACACCGACGATGGCATCGTGGCCGAACAGCAGCACCGCCGCTGACAACGTCTGCGTGCCCATGATGATCGCGTAACCGGCCCAGGCCGCACGCCGCACGCCGAAGCCGTCACCACGGCCGACCGCATGGCCGACGCGCACGGTGGTGGCCTCGGCCACGCCCATCGGGATCATGAAGCACAGCTGCGCGACGTTGATCGCGATCTGGTGTGCCGCCGCTTCATTGGCGCCCAGGCGGCCGATCAACAAGGCGGTAACGATGAACAGGCCACCTTCCATCAGCACGGTGATGCCGATCGGCAGGCCGGTTCGCAGCAGCTCCCAGATCGCCTTCCAGCGCGGTCCCTCGAAGTGCGAGAACAGCTGCAGATGGGCGAAGCGCTTGGTCCGCCACAGATACAGGGCGAATGCGGTTGCCTGCAGCCACATCATCACCGCCGAAGCGATGCCCAGGCCCTCGGCCCCCAACTCCGGGAAGCCGAGCTTGCCATTGGCCAGCACGTAGCCCATCGGTGCCAGCACCAGCAGGCCACCGAAGCCGAGCAGCATGGTCGGCAGCGTCCAGTGCATGCCCTCGCTGAGATAACGCATGCAGAAGTACAGGGTCAGCGCCGGGCCACCCCAGCGCACCGCATGCAGGAACGCGGTCGCCCCCGGCACGATGTCCGGCGCGATGCCGAAGGCCGGCAGCAGCGGCGGCACCACGGTGAGGAAGGTGAACATGATCAGCCCCAGCCCCAGCGCCAGCCACAGTGCCTGGCGGAACAGCGGGCCGATCTCGCGCTCGCGGCCGGCGCCATGCAGCTGCGACACCGAGGCGGTGAGCGAGATCAGGGTGCCGATCGGAATCAGCATCGGCAGCCACAACAGCGCCGTACCGATGGTGACTGCGGCAAGGGTCGCCGTAGCGTGGTGGCCGGCAATCACGTTGTCGACGAAGGAGATCAGACCGGTGGACACATGGCCCAGCACGAGCGGCAGGGCGAGCAGACCGGTGGCGCCGACTTCCTTGCTGAAGCGCGGCGTGGAGGTTGCAGTAGACATAAGGTGCTTGACGCGAACTGCGGTTGCGCGCGAAGGGCACAGGCACCGGGTTGCGGGCGCCCATCTTACGCGGGCGGCGCCTGCATTCCCATGACATGGCGTGAATGCTGGGTTTCAGCCGCCCCAAGCAAAAAGGGGACGGAGGGGATTAAGTCGCATTCGGCACTGACTGGCCTGATACGACTTAATCCCCTCCGTCCCCTTTTCTACTGGCCGGCCTGGCGCTTTAGCCAGCTGTCGCGCTCGGCGGCGGGCACGGCGAGGAAGGCGCTGCGCACCGTGTCGCGTTCCTGCGGCGGCGTGCGCTGCGCGACCAGGGTCAGCTGGGCCAGCTGCGCCGGGCTGAGTTGGCGCAGCACGGCCAGCGCGGTCTCGCGTTGCGCCGGTGGAACGAATCCGAACAGTCCGTGCAGCTTGGGGAATTCCAGGCCCAGCTGCGGGCCCAGCCGCCATCCGTCGCGGAACGCCTGATCCTGCGCCTGGAACTGCTGCCGCATGCGCTGCTGTTGATCGGCCGGCAGCGAATTGAAGCGCGCAGCCGCCTGACGGATGCGCTCGCGCTCTGCTTCCGGCAATGCGCGCCAGGCGGCGTAGTCGGCACGGCGCTGTCGCTGCTGCTGCGCATCCAGCTGGGCGAACTCCGCAGGTGCTGTTGCAGCGGCCGACGCCGGCGTGGCCGGCGAACTGCCCGCAACCGGTGGCGGCAACGGCACGCTCAACGGCTGCGGTGCGGCGAACAGCGACAGCGGCAGGGCCAGCAGCAGGCTGGCGAACACGGACTTATTCATCGGCGGCAGCAGTTTCCAGCGTGGCACTGGCCGGCTCCGGCCGGCTCGGCTTGGCTTGCGATTCATCCACCGGCAGCGGGCCGCCCGCGGCAGTCCACGCGTACAGGTCGGCATCGGCGACCAGCGGGTAGTCGCGATCTGCCAGCATCGCTGCGTCATCATTGGCTTGCGCCTGGCCCGCGTCCGGTGCGGCGTCGACCTTGCTCGGTGGCAGGGCTTCCACGGTCACCGGACCGGCTTCGGCCACCACGCCCTCCGGCAAGGGTGCATCGCTGCCGAACGAATGTCCCTGCAGGTGGCGCCAACCCAGCGCCGCGGCCAGCAGTACCGCCACGGTCACCAGCAGGATCAGCGGACCGCGCCAGCGCGGCTTGGCACTCGCCCGACGGCGCTTGGCGTTGGCAGTGGCCCGCTCGTCGCGCTGGGGAGCGCGCCAGCTGGAGGCCGGTGCTTCATTGTGGGTGGTGGGTGCGGCCGGCTGCTGCAGTTGCTGCAGGCGCGCGGCCGGCAGGTCACGGACACGGGCCTGTACCTGCTCGGCCAACTGGCGCCAGGCCGCGGCATCGGGCCGGCCCTGGGCATCACGCGGGCAGGCATCGGCCAGCAGGTGCTGGTAGCCGGCCTCGTCCTGGTCGAGCACGCGCATGGCAATGCCCTCGTCGAGGCTGCCGCCCACCCGCAGCAGCAGCGCCAGTCGTGGTAGTGGCGGCATCGCGCCCAACGCGGCCAACGACGGCGCCCACTGCCCGCCCGCCGGCTCGCGCAGCGCCTGGCGCTGGCCCAGCAGGGTCCAGAAGCGGGTCGGCCATTGCGCCATCGGCAGGTCGCTGGCGACCGCCGCAAACGCGCGCATCACCGCCACCAGGGTCTGCTCGGCACGCGCGGCATCGCCGCACTGCAGTTCAGCCACCACCAGGGCGCGGCGCTCGACGCCACGCAGGAACGCCGACAGCGCGCCGGCCGCGGTCGAGGAAACAGGGGCGGGCACAGCCGTCATCGGTCACTCCAAAGGTCTGCCGGCATGATAGCGGCAGCCCATCGGCACCCGTAGGACTTGCGCCCACAGGCACTTCGTGCTGCAGGTTGTGCACAGCACCACGCTCCCCGCGCGGGAAACTGCGGCATGCAGCTGAATTCACTCTGTTTCAGCAATGTTTCACACTCAAGTCGTTGATTTTGAATGACTTTGAAGTGTGGCGATTTTTTGACCAACCCAAGGGTGAGCTCGTCGCCATCGGCCTCCTGGGTTCCCGTCGACCGGTAACGCACAACGTTATCCACAGAACATGTGGATAAGACTGAATCTCCAATGGACACCGATATTTAGGTGACATTTATGATTCAACGGTCGTCGCCCGGGCACGTCTGCCCCCTGCCATTCCAGCGCGCATGGCCCGTTACACTGGCCCGATGCTTTCACCCATTCCGACCCTGCAGGTCGCCCTGCCCGTCCCGCTGCCGCGCCTGTTCGACTACCTGTCGCCGGAGGGCGATGGCCCCACGACCGCAGTCGGCTGCCGCCTGAAGGTGCCGTTCGGCAACCGCGAGCTGGTCGGCGTGGTGGCCGGCCACGGCCAGACCGACGACGGCCAGGGACTGCGCCAGGCGCTGGCCTGGTGCGACCTGCAGCCGCTGCTGCAGGGCGAACTCTGGCAGAGCCTGCAGTGGCTGGCGCGCTACACCCATGCGCCACTGGGCGAGGTGCTGAGCACCGCCCTGCCCGGCCCGCTGCGCCATGGCGAGGTCCTGCCCGACACACACCACTGGGGTTGGCAGCTGACCACCGAAGGCCACGCCCAGCGTGAAAAGCTGCGCGCCGGCAGCCGTCCGCGGCAACTGGCCGAGCTGCTGGCCGGGGCGATCGTGGATGAGGACGTGCTCGGCGAACGCATGGCCGACTGGCGCATCGCTGCACGCAGCCTGGCCAAGCGCGCGCTGGCCGAGCGTGTTGCGTTGAGCGTGGCCCCCCAGCATGCACAGCCACTGCCCGGCCCCACGCTCAACCCGGACCAGGCCGGGGCGGTGGCGGCGATCAACGCTGCCGACGGCTTCCAGCCGTTCCTGCTGGATGGCGTGACCGGCAGCGGCAAGACCGAGGTCTACCTGCAGGCGATCATCCACTGCCTGGCGCAGGGCAGACAGGCGCTGGTGCTGGTGCCGGAAATCGGCCTGACCCCGCAGACCCTGGCACGTTTCCGCGGTCGTCTCGGCATCGCCGTGCACGCCTTGCATTCGGGGTTGAATGACAACGAGCGCGCGCGCGTCTGGGCGGCCGCCTCACGTGGCGAAGCACGGGTCATCGTCGGCACCCGCTCGGCGGTGTTCACGCCGTTTCCGCAGGCCGGCCTGTTGATCGTCGACGAGGAACACGACGGCAGCTACAAGCAGCAGGACGGCATCCGTTATCACGCGCGCGATTTCGCTCTGGTCCGGGCCAAGGCGCTGGGCATTCCGGTACTGCTCGGCAGCGCCACGCCCTCGCTGGAAACCCTGCACAACGCCTATGCAGGCCGCTACACCCACCTGCGCCTGAAGCAGCGTGCCGGCGATGCACGGCCACCGCGCGTGCGCATCCTCGATGTGCGCAAACGGCCCTTGCACGACGGCCTCTCGGCCGACGTGCTGGCCGGCATCGGCGAGCACCTGCAGCGCGGCCAGCAGGTGCTGGTGTTCAAGAACCGCCGCGGCTACGCACCGGTGCTGCTGTGTCACGACTGCGGCTGGACCGCGCCGTGCCAGCGCTGCGATGCGCCGATGACCGTGCATGGCGGCGGCCGGCGCCTGCAATGCCACCACTGTGGCGCGCGCCAACCGGCGCCGTTGGCGTGCCCGGCCTGCGGCAGCCTGGCACTGCAGCCGCAAGGTATCGGCACCGAACGCCTGGAAGAACACCTCACCGCCGCCTTCGCCGACTTCCCGGTGGTGCGCATCGACCGCGGCACCACCTCGCGACGCGACGCGCTGGAACAGCAGCTGGCGAAACTGGGCGACCAGCCCGGCATCCTGGTCGGCACGCAGATCCTGGCCAAGGGCCACGACCTGCCGAAGCTGACCCTGGTGGTGGTGGTCGGCATCGACGAAGGCCTGTTCTCCGCCGACTTCCGCGCCAGCGAGAAGCTGGCGCAGCAGCTGATCCAGGTGGCCGGTCGTGCAGGACGTGCACGTGACCCCGGCGAGGTCTGGCTGCAGACCCATCACCCTGGTCACCCGCTGCTGGAAACCCTGGTCAGCGGTGGCTACCACCCGTTTGCGCAGGCCGAGTTGAACCAGCGCCAGGCGGCCGGGTTCCCGCCATTCGCGCATCTGGCGCTGATGCGTGCTGAAGCGCAGCAGGTCGAGCATGCCAATGCATTCCTGCTGGCTGCGCGGCAGTTGCTGGGCGAGCAGAACGTGGTGGAGGCGTACGGCCCGATGCCGGCGCCGATGCCGCGGCGCGCGGGCTACCAGCGCACACAGCTGCTGCTGTCGGCGCCGCAGCGGCCACCCTTGCATGGCGTGCTCGCGCAGCTGGTTCCGCAGCTGTATGCGCTGCCGGAAGCACGCAAGGTGCGCTGGTCGCTGGATGTGGATCCAACGGACCTGTATTGAGGGGTCAGAGCCCACCCGTCGGGTGGGATCCGACCCCGATGCCCAGGGGTCGGATCCCTTTTCGCAGAAAAGGGCTCTGACCCCGGACGCCTTCGCTTACGTCAGCGGCGACATCACGCCGCGCTGGTAGGCCGGGCGCTCACGCAGCCGCGCATACCAGTCAGCCAGATGTGGCAGCTCCGGTCGCTGGATCGGCAGCTCGTACCAGGCGTAGACCAGCGAGCCCAGCGGGATGTCGCCCATCGCGAACTTCTCGCCCGACAGCCACGGCTGCCTGGCCAGGGTAGCGTCGGCCATCGCCAGGTAGTCACCGGCGCGCACGATGGCGGCACTGATGCGCGCTTCGTCGCGGTCGGCCGGCGCGGTGCGCATGATGCCCCAGACCAGGTCGCTGTACAGCGGTGCCATGCGCGAAGTGCTCCAGTCCATCCACTTCTCGGCCTGGGCGCGTTCCATCGGGTCCTCGGCGTACAGCGTGCCCAGCGCATAGCGCGCGCTCAGGTAGCGCACGATGGCGTTCGATTCCCACAGCGGCAGGCCGTGGTCTTCGATCACCGGCACCAGGCCGTTGGGATTCATCGCCTGGTACTCCGGCGTCTGCGTGCCGCCGTGGCTGCCGCCGACCTCGATGGATTGGTACGGCAGGCCGATTTCCTCGGCACACCACAGCACCTTGCGGACGTTGCTGGAATTGCGGCGGCCCCAGATCTTCAACATGCGGGTTTCCTTTGCTGGCAATGCGAGCGGCAACGATACGCCTGATCGATACAGGTGTGTGCGTGCCGGATGCGGGACCTGGCATCCGGGCATTGCCGGCAAGCGGCCGGCACTACCGGTTCTTCTTTGGCAGCGCGCGCACGTAGGAGGACTTGCCATCCTTCTTCAGCTCGAACAGGCCGATCGCCGCCAGCAGATCGCTGAGCTTGCCGTAGCCGTAGTTGCGCGGATCGAACGAGGCCTGGTTGCCGATCTGGCTGCCAACCGGGCCGAGGTGCGACCAGCCATCCTCGCCCTCGGCCGCGGACACCGCACGGCGCAGCATCTTCACCAGCCGCGTGTCGCTGCGCATCTCCGCACCGCTCTTGCGTGGACGGGCATCGTCGTTGGCCACCGGCTCGTTCGAAGCCTGCTCGCTGGACGCCTGCTCGGCATCCGGCACGCTGGCATGGGTCTGGCCCAGTGCCTCCAGGTAGGTGAACTTCGAGCACGCATTGACGAACGGCTCGGGCGTCTTCTTCTCGCCGAAGCCATATACCTTCACGCCATCGGTCAGCAGGCGCATCACCATCGGGGTGAAGTCCGCATCGCTGGAGACGATGGCGAAGCCATCAAGGTTGCGCGCGTACAGCAGGTCCATGGCATCGATCACCATCGCCATGTCCGAAGCGTTCTTGCCCTTGCTGTAGGCGAACTGCTGGATGGGGCGGATCGCATACTCATGCAGCACCGCTTCCCACCCCTTCAGTCGCGGGCTCTTCCAGTTGCCGTAGGCACGGCGCACGTTGGCCACGCCGTAGCGGGCGACTTCCGCCAGGACCTCGTCGATCTTCGAGGCCGGCGCATTGTCGGCGTCGATCAACAGGGCGATGCGCTTTTCCGGTTCGCTCATGGGCTCCTCACGGGCCGTTGCCTGAACCCGAGTATCGCCGATCCGGGCAGGCGCTGACGTGACAGGTGGCCGCCGTGCGAAGATGCCAGGCGCTTCCCCCGATGCCCCCACTGGAGTGAGTCGATGAGTCGCGAGCGCGTTCCCCACCTGGTCGTTGTCGGCGGCGGTTTTGCCGGTCTCTGGGCCACCCGTGCCCTGGCCCGCGAGCGCATACGCATCACCCTGGTCGATCGCCGCAACCATCACCTGTTCCAGCCGCTGCTGTACCAGGTGGCCACCGCCGGCCTGTCCGCGCCGGATATCGCCGCACCGCTGCGCCACATCCTCGGCCACCAGCGCAATGTGGAAGTCCGCCTCGGCGAAGTGGTGGCCATCGACAAGCGGGCGCGGCAGATCCGCATGGCCGATGGCAGCACGCTGGACTACGACAGCCTGCTGCTGGCCACCGGCGCCACCCACGCCTACTTCGGCAACGATCAGTGGGCCGATGATGCGCCCGGCCTGAAGACGCTGGACGATGCCATCGCGCTGCGCCGCAAGCTGCTGCTGGCGTTCGAACGCGCCGAGGCCGAACCGGACCCGGCGAAGAAGGCGGCGTGGCTGAGTTTCGCCATCGTCGGCGGTGGTCCCACCGGCGTCGAACTGGCCGGCACCCTGGCCGAGATCGCGCGCCACACGCTGCGCAACGAATTCCGCCACATCGACCCGGCCAGCGCCAGGGTGCGGCTGGTCGAGGCTGGGCCCCGCGTGCTGTCCTCGTTCCCGGATGTGCTTTCGCTGAAGGCGCGCCGCCAACTGGAAAAGCTGGGCGTGGAAGTGCTGACCGGTACCCCGGTGAGCGACATCGACAGCCAGGGCTTCAAGCTCGGCGAACAGTTCGTACCGGCGCGCACCGTGGTCTGGGCCGCCGGCGTGGCCGCTTCACCGCTGGCGCGCACGCTGGACGTGCCGCTGGACCGCGCCGGACGCGTGCCGGTGCAACCGGACCTGACCCTGCCCGATCACCCGGAGCTGTTCGTGGCCGGCGACCTGGCCGCGCTGAGCCAGGCCGACGGCAAGCCGGTCCCCGGTGTGGCACCGGCCGCCAAGCAGATGGGCAAATACGTGGCCGAGGTGATCCGCGCACGGCTGCACGGCACGCCCGAGCCCGGTCCGTTCAAGTACGCGGACTACGGCAACCTGGCCACCATCGGCCGCATGGCCGCGATCGTGCACCTGGGCCGACTGCAGCTGTCGGGCGTGCTGGCGTGGTGGTTCTGGCTGGCCGCGCACGTGTTCTTCCTGATCGGCTTCCGCAACCGCATCGTGGTGCTGCTGAACTGGGCGGTCGCGTACTGGAGCTACCAGCGCAGTGCGCGCATCATCTTCGGTGATGACCGCGACGACCGGCGGCCGAAGCGGTAGGGCTGCACGCAACAGGGGTCGGATCCCTTTCCGCAGGAAAGGGCTCTGACCCCTTGCAGTAGATCCACGCCATGCGTGGATGAGCGCCCGCACATCCTCCCATCTCCATCCGTGCGTCAGCCCCCTGCATTTCGAGAAGCCGCAGTCAGGAATGGTGGCTGTACTTCCCGCCGCTCTCCTCAAGCAACGTATCGAATCACTTTCCCGTTGCACTTGAAGCCAAATTCAAACGCCGTGTCGATAGCACGCTCCGCGCTACCGACGATGTACTCCTGCAGCCCTGCGTAGTCTGCAAACTGCGGATTGATGACGTGGGACTTCGCTTCATTCACGGGATGGAAGAAGCCTAGTCCATACATGGCATGGTCGGGCAGGCCGTACTCCACGACCTCGATGCAGGGCACGGGAATCGAGATACTCACCTCGAACTCCTTGTCGGAAGGAAATCGCCTCGCGCGCTTGAAGATTCCAATGGCGTCAGTGTTGCAGATCGTCACGCCCATCAGCAGTCGCCATCCTTCCAGGTCGATGATGTTTACCTGTTGGATCTTCGCCTCCAGGAATCGACTCACCTTGTCGCTGGTTTCAGCCCAGTCCAGCACACCAGTGATGCCTGATTCACTCGAAGTGAAGCTTCTGATCTGCTGTGGCATGAGCATTGCACTGATGCCTGGGGATTCACTCGAAATGAGGCATCTGATCTGCGGCGACATGAGCATTCCCCCAATAAGGCCCGGAATCACAACTTGCCAAAAGGCGATTGATCTAGCCATTGTTCCACTCAATGCGCGAAGGCACGCACAAGGTGCTGAGTGAAGCTGCAACCAGAAATCCCCTGTCCTTCTGCACTCTCTTCCGCGCCAAGACTCATCAATAGCGGCTGGGGCGAATAGATCCTGAAAGGCACTTATGTACCAAAAGCGACATAAGTGATCGAGCGCCGGCCGCGCTCTGATGCCCCGAACAGTTCCGAGATGCCGTTCACGACGACCTCAATCAAGGACTCTGACCCCTTGCAGTAGATCCACGCCATGCGTGGATGAGTACCCGCACATCCCCCATCTTCATCCATGCGTCAGCCTCCTGCATTTTTGAGAAGCCGTAGTCAGGAATGGTTGCTGTGCTTCCCGCCGCTCTCGTCAAGCAACGTATCGAATCACTTTCCCGTTGCACTTGAAGCCCAAATCAAATGCCATGTCGATAGCACGCTCAGCGCTACCCACGAAGTACTCCTGCAGCCCTGCGTAGTCTGCAAACTGCGGATTGATGACGTGGGACTTCGCTTCATTCACGGGATGGAAGAAGCCTAATCCATACATGGCATGGTCGGGCAGGCCGTACTCCACGACCTTGATGCTGGGAACCGGAACCGAAATACTGACCAAGAACTCCATGCCGGAGGGGTATCGCCTCGTGCGTTTGAAAACTCCAATGGAATCGGTGTTCCGGATGACGACGAACATCTGCAATCGCCAACCTCCCAGATCCGCAACGTTCACCTGATCGATCTTCGTCTGCAGGTAGCAGTCCAACATACGGTTAATTTCAAAGATATCGAGCGTTCTGCTGACACCCGGAGATTCGCTCGAAACAATGCATCTGATCTGCTTTCTCATGAGTGTGCTGTCTGTCTGATGGCATCAGCCTTCCGCAATTCAACTTTCGTGGCAACTATTCCACCCACTGTGCCTGGCCACAGACCGGGATGAAATCAAGCCGGGCGTCTGGGATAAGGTGATTTTTCGCAGTCGCGACTTCCAGACAAGTTGCTCAGCGGCAAACGAGAGGTTTCGTGCTACGAATTCACTTTAGTGCCGTATACGACACAGCGGAGCGGAGAGTAGGACCATTCGCACACCGCGTGGATCTACCGTTTCATCGGGCCACCGGGCACCCGCCGTTTCGACCAGGTCCGGCAGAAGTCCTCCTTCCTCGCGGTGTCGGCAATCTGCGCGGCACTCCAATGCCGGGTGATCCAGATCGTCAATGCGGTACTGCTGAGCTGCCAGCGCAGCATGCCGCGCTGCGGTTGCCGCCACAGGTGGCGCCGGGCAATCCAGAAGGCCTCCCGCTCCACTTCCGGCACCTTCTTCTTCATCCCGTCCTTGTCGAAGAACTGCGCGGCGAAACGCCAGGGATTCATCGGCTGGTATCCCGCGCGTGGTTCACTGCTGCACGCAGCCATACCACTGGGTGCGCGGTCCGCCGGCGTCGGCCGACCGTCTACCAATGCCAGCCCGAGCAGATACAGCAGGCCAGGCAGCAGCGCGATACCGGCGACCAGCACGACAACGGAGATCCATGCTTTGACGGCGGCACGCATCGCTCACTGTGCCTTCGGTTTCGGGTACCACAGCGCGTTGACGATGACCCAGCGCTGGTCGAAACGGCCCATGTGGAAGTAGTCGACAAACCACGGGGTTTCCAGTCGCACCGAGGCCGCGTTGCCGGTCACACGTCCAGCACCGTGCAGCGACGATCCCATTGATCCTTCGGGGTCCTCAACGCGCCCTGCTTCGTCAGCGAGACCAGTTCTTCCTTCGACATCCGGCGCAGGCCCAGGCGTTCGTCGGGTGTATCGCCGAGCACAGCGCGCTTGGCCAGGTCCGGGTGCAGGGAACGGGCGACGCGCTGTGGGTCCGCCTCCAGCTGGCCATCGACGTAGTCATGGCAGGTGGCTTCGATGGCCGCGAGGGTGGCCGGGTCGGCGGCGGGGCTCGTTGCTGCGGAAAGAGCGAACAGCAGGGCGATCGTGGACATCCGGGTCTCCAGCGCTGAGGGCTGGGCGATCATGGCATGTGCAAGCCGCATCCACGCATGGCGTGGATCTACTGTAGAGCCGGGCCCATGCTCGGCTTCACCATCAGGCAGCAGCAACAACAGCCGAGCGTGGGCTCGGCCCTACAGAAGCGCGGGATCCGGCGCCTGCAGCCAGGCCAGCTTGCGTTCGCGCGGCTGCTGCTTGAGTTGCCACTCGGCCCGCGAGGCGGCGGCCCGGTCCGGGTATTCGCGCACGGCCAGCACGCGCAGCGGTGGCCGGGCCCGGGTGTAGCGCGCGCCCTTGCCGGCCTGGTGGGCGGCGAAACGCGCGTCCACGTCGGTGCTGATGCCGGCGTAATAGCTGCCGTCGCGGCATTCGAGCAGGTACAGGAACCACGGGCGGAGGGACGGGGCCATGCCCGGATTATGCCGTGCTGCACTGCAGCGGATATACTGGCGCCCGAATGCAGGAGAGTGGCGCCGCGCTGGCGCCCGCCGAAGGCGCAGGCTCCCATGATCGCTCAGGCCGGTGGGCTAGAATCCCACCAACCATGCATTCGACTCGCCGAGCTGGAGAGAGGTCACCGGGCACGCCCGGGACGATCCGCCGAAGGGGCACGCGGCCTACGCCGCTGAACTCTCAGGCAAAAGGACAGCGGGAGCGGCACCGGTCATCGTCATCCCGTCATTGCGCAGGCACTGGCGGTAGTCGCGCATGGCCGGCCCCACCGCGCCCGGAGCCTGTCCCATGCTGCTGTCCATCATCTACCTGATTGCCATTTCCGCCGAGGCCATGACTGGCGCACTGTCCGCAGGCCGCCGCCGCATGGACCTGTTCGGTGTGGTCATGATCGCCTGCGTGACCGCCCTCGGCGGCGGATCACTGCGCGACATCCTGCTCGGCCACTATCCGCTGGGCTGGGTGAAGCATCCCGAGTACCTGGGCTTCACCGTATGCGCGGCGCTGATCGCCACCTGGGTCGCACGTTGGATGCACCACTTCCGCCGCACCTTCCTGGTACTCGACGGCCTGGGCCTGATCGCCTTCACCCTGATCGGCTGCTCGATCGCGCGCGAAGCCGGCCATGCGATGCCCATCGTGCTGATTGCCGGCATGCTGACCGGCGCGTTCGGCGGCGTGCTGCGCGACATCCTCTGCAACGAGGTACCACTCATCTTCCAGAAGGAGCTGTACGCGATCATCGCGCTGCTGACCGGCGCGGCCTACCTGTTGCTGCTGCACTGGGGCGTGGCCGATGCCACCGCAATCCTATGCTGCCTCGGCGGCGGCTTCGCGCTGCGCCTGCTGGCGATCCACTACCGCTGGGAAATGCCGAAGTTCGTGTACCACGACGAAGTGCATTGAACGATGGCGTGTTCGCCGGGCATGGCCCGGCGCTACAGAAGAGCGGTATCCACGCATGGCGTGGATCTAGAGCATGAACTTCATGGGGCTGCCCCCCGCGCGTATCCGCTCTGGATAGTCAGCCGACGGATACCGTTGGGGTCCGCATCCCCAATCGGCGCCGGAATCGTCGACTTCCAGCAGCGCAGGATCAATCCATTGGCACAAGTAGTCGCTATCAGATCGCCTATCGAAGCCCGGGCAGTTCACTTTGCCCTCCACGTCAATGGAGTTGTGGGTGCTGCCGAGGTAGCTAGCGGTCAGGTGCCCCGCCACTTGTGTGTAGGTGCCGGTCTCGAGGAAGGTCTGAACAGTGATGTTGCCACCTACGGACAGAATCCCATCATTGAGTGAGCACGCGTACAGATGATCGCATTCCAGCTCATCACGCACGAACACCCAACCACCACAGTCGAGATTCCGGGCCCTGAGGCTCCCCAGTACGATCACGCAGAGCGTCTCGCTCAGATCGTTCAGTATCAGCGTGCCGTCTGCGATCAGATCACCATCGACAATCACGCAGTCGGTCTCGCAGTCGGATTTCCAGTCGCCACCTAGCGTTGTCGCAGGCACTACTTTGAATGAAGGCTCGTAGTCATCGGGCGCGGGCTCGGGAGATGCCGCGATCACCGCCCGGGCCTTCAGCGCAGGCCGCAGCAGCCCCTCGTCCCCTTCGCTGCTGTGGATCCTGATTCTTTCATCAAGATCCGCCAGCAGGCGCGCCTTCTCGAGGGACGGCTCAAACCAGTCTTCGATGACAGATACGGCATCTTCAGCGATTCGCCCGCCTTTCAAGCTCACGAGCGCCTTGGCAGCTTCACCGGAAATCGACCGACAAGCTGAATCCAGAAAGTTGTCATCCGGGAAAACACGCATTGGCGGGGTCCAGTCAGGCGAGGAACCCCATCTTCGGCCGAAATCGCAGGAGGACTCCATACAACTCTTCCGAAATCCTGCCGTGTGGCTCGCTGATATCCACGCATGGCGTGGGTCTACGTCTCACACCACCCCGGCGATGTACCTAGCGCTGTCGCTCATGCGCAGCGCCAGGCGCATCGCCGGTGCAGATGGGCCGGTCTCCAACTCCGACCGGCCCTGATCGCGGCCGCACCCCCGCAGGCGCTGGCCGCCATCCACACACGTGCCGCACTCAAGCGGCTTCGGACACCTTTACGTCGCGACGGGCGCGCACGGCCGCGGCCAGTCGCTCCAGCACCGTCACGGTGGTGTCCCAGTCGATGCAGCCATCGGTGATGCTCTGGCCGTAGACCAGCGGCTGGCCTTCCACCAGTTCCTGGCGGCCCCCGACCAGATGGCTCTCGATCATCACGCCCACGATGCGCTCTTCGCCGTCTTCCAGCTGAACAGCAATGTCCTCGATCACCTTCGGCTGGTTCTCCGGGTTCTTCAGGCTGTTGGCATGGCTGGCATCGATCATCAGGCGCGCCGGCAGCTTGGCCTTGGCCAGCGCCTGGCAGGCGTCGGCAACACTGGCTGCGTCGTAGTTCGGCTGCTTGCCCCCACGCAGGATCACATGGCAATCGGGGTTGCCGGTGGTCGACACGATGGCAGTGCCGCCCTGCTTGGTGACCGACAGGAAGTGATGCGGATTGGAAGCCGCACCCACCGCGTCGGCGGCGATCTTCACGTTGCCATCGGTGCCGTTCTTGAAGCCGACCGGGCACGACAGTCCCGAGGCCAGCTCACGGTGCACCTGGCTTTCGGTGGTACGCGCACCGATCGCGCCCCACGCCACCAGATCGGCGATGTACTGCGGTGAGATCACGTCGAGGAATTCAACACCCGCCGGCAGGCCAAGCTTGTTGATGTCGCGCAGCAGGCCACGGGCGATGCGCAGGCCCTTGTCGATCCTGAAGCTGCCATCCAGGTCCGGGTCATTGATCAGGCCCTTCCAGCCCACCGTGGTGCGTGGCTTCTCGAAGTACACGCGCATGACGATTTCCAGCTCGCCTGCCAGCGCGTCGCGCAGTGGCTTCAGGCGCTGGGCGTACTCGATGGCGGCGTTCGGGTCGTGGATCGAGCACGGGCCCACCACCACCGCCAGGCGGTCGTCACGGCCGTGCAGGATCTGGTGCAGCGCCGCGCGCGAGGCGCTGACGGTGCCGGAGGCTTCATCGTCACACGGCAGCATCGCCAGCAGCTGGGCAGGCGGTGTCAGCGGTTCGATGGTGCGGATACGCAGGTCGTCGGTGTGCGGGGGCATTGCAGGAGATCTCCGGAACGTTGGGGGTCCCCAGCGCGGCGGCATGAAAAAAGCCGCCAGGTTCGCTGGCGGCTTTCGGGAATGCGTCTGAAGCTTTCTTCAGGGTGAGCGCAGTCCTTCCTCCGCCAGTGGCTTCGGAAAGTAATACCAGTAAAAGCGGGTAGCGGCTGCGTTCATGGGATCTATTGATAGCACAGCTTTTGCGCAGTGCAAAATGTTTCATCCGCAACTGGGGGCGCGGTTCAGTGATGCGCCTGACTGCGCAGCGCACGCGGTGGCCGCTGTGCAACGTCGCTCATCTGCCATGCACTTCCACGTCCAGCAGCAGGCCTTCGTGGATGTCGGCCCAGCGCTCCAGCACGCGGTCCAGCTCCTGCCGGGCCTCGTCCAGCTGCTCGGGGTTGAGCAGGGAGCGTGCGGTGTAGAGGTCGGAGACCAATCGACGCAGGGCCGATTCCGGGATGGCCACCGACGGGTTCTCCTGCCCCGGCAACTGCAATGCCGGGCACTCGCCAAGCGGACCGAACAGCGTGACCTCGAGCTTGCTCTGCATGATCAACGTCCCTGCGGATGGACATGGGCAACGCACTGTTTACCGTGTATCGGTGACAGGCGCATGTGCCGCCCATGGCGGGGATCGCAGGCCGCCGCCGTACCACTAGAGCGCGGCCAGGTCGGCCAGATGCTGGCCCATGCTGTCCACCTCACCGATGGCATGGGTGGTGGTGAAGTAATCATGCCAGCCGGTGGCGGCGATCCCGGCCACCAGCGTGTCGGCCGCTTCGCGGCTGGCGCAGTGCCAGACCGCATAGAACTGCTCGCCGCTGCCACGCGGCACGTCCGTAGCGATGCGGCCCATGGCCACCGGCCTGATGCATTCCGGGTCGAAACGCTGCATGCCCTCACCGATGCGGGCGAAGAAGGCGGTGCGTTGTCCGGGCGAGAGCGCCGTCCAGGCGGGGGTGGCGGTGTAGAGCTCGATGAAGGTGTGGGGCATTGCGGTTCTTCCTTGAGGTTCATGGGATTGCCGGCCAGCGGCCGCCATTACCGCAGTGATCGCATGGCGCGTTTGCGGATGTAGGCGTTGGCATCGCTGTGGTGCTCGCGTTGCCAACGTGCGCACAGCCCACGCAGCCATTGCGGCTGCGTCTTGCCGGCATCGTTGAGCCAATTGCCGACGGAGTCCTGCACATAGCGCTCGGGGTCGTCGGCCAACGCGTCCAGCAACGGCACTGCGTGTTGGGGCTGCTGCTTGAACAGCGCGATATGCGTAGCCCGGACGCCCCGGGGACGCAGCGCCTCGCAGGCGAAACGGCGCAGGTACGGCGATACTTCCTGCGTCCACGGTTGCAGGTACCCAAGCGCCTGCAGCGGTGCAGCAACGATGTCCGCGCGCAGTGCCAGCCAGGCCCATTCGCGCACGCCGAAGTGCGGGTCATCGGCCAGCGTTCGTATCGCCTGCAGCTTCCCTGCCAGGGGCGTGCCGGCGTCACTGCCGATCAGGTAGCAGGCCCAGCCGCGCACGGTGTCGGACGCATGGTCCTGCCATTGCACGGGATCGCCCTGCCCCGCCTCACGCAGCAGTTGCGCAGCCAAGGCCATGCGCAGTGTGATGCCCTTGCCTGAAGCATCCTGCATGCGTTGCAGCGCTTCCGGTGCAAGCGCAGGCGCTACCACCTGCAGCAGCGCGGCGAAATCCACCGCCAGACACTCGGCCAGGTGGGTGGCGGCGACGCGGCCGGTGCTGAGCGCACGCAGGCGTTCGGCCGCAATAGGCGCGCTCATGCAGCGGATTCCTGCCCGGCATCGGTGTGCTGCCAGACCTTGTGCAGCAACCGTGAAAGCTGCTGCTGTTCGTCGGCCTCCAGCCCGTTGAACAGGCCCCCGATCCACTGCGTGTGCTGCTCGAACAGCGCCTCGGCGAGGCGTGTCCCCTGTGCGGTCAACACGATCCGCAGGCGGCGGCCATCTTCGGCATCGCTGTGGCGCTGCAGCAGGCCTTCGCGCTGCAGGCCGTCGAGCAGGCCACTGATGGTGGCGCGGGTCACGCCGGCACGCTCGGCCAGCTCATGCGGCGGCAGCGAGCCACCGGCCCCGTGCAGCAGGAACAACACGATGAAGCGGCCTTCGCTGAGGCCATGCGGTGCCAGCCGTGCGGCGCAGTCGTGGTCGATGGCGGCAGACAGTGACAGCAGTTGGAAGCACAGGCGCAGCTGGGCCAGGTTTACCTCGCCGCGGCGCGCAGCTTCCTTGAGCAGAGCGGTGTGTTTTGCTTCCAGCATGCCGGCCACCATGTGATTAGGCACCTAATCATAATCGATTTTCGCCCATGGAACCACGCTGTGCGGAGCATGCGGGGCCGGGTCCGGCCAAGCCCGCGCATCGCCCAAAAAGAAAAACCCCGCCTTGCGGCAGGGTTCTTCTCTACAACGGGAAGGTATGCCGACCCAGGGCCGGCATCCCAATGCCAGGGGCGAGGACTTAGAAGTCCATGCCGCCCATGCCACCCATGCCGCCCATGCCACCGGCGCCGCCCATGGCCGGCTCGTCCTTCTTCGGAGCTTCGGCCACCATGGCTTCGGTGGTGATCATCAGGCCAGCGATCGAGGCGGCGTTCTGCAGCGCCGAACGGGTCACCTTGGTCGGGTCCAGGATGCCGAACTGCAGCATGTCGCCGAACTCGCCGGTGGCCGCGTTGTAGCCGAAGCTGCCGGTGCCTTCCTTGACCTTGTTGATGATGACCGACGGCTCGTCACCGGCGTTGGCAACGATCTCGCGCAGCGGGGCTTCCATCGCACGCAGGGCAATCTGGATGCCGTGGTTCTGGTCTTCGTTGGCGCCCTTCAGACCGGCCAGCGCGGTGATCGCGCGGACCAGGGCAACACCGCCGCCCGGGACCACGCCTTCTTCAACGGCTGCACGGGTGGCGTGCAGGGCGTCGTCGACGCGGTCCTTCTTTTCCTTCATCTCGATTTCGGTCGAGGCGCCGACCTTGATCACGGCAACACCGCCGGCCAGCTTGGCCACGCGTTCCTGCAGCTTCTCGCGGTCGTAATCGGAGGAGGTGTCCTGGATCTGGGTCTTGATCTGCGCCACGCGTGCATCAACGTTGGCCTTGTCGCCGACGCCGTCGATGATGGTGGTGTTCTCCTTGGAGACCTGCACCTTCTTGGCGCGGCCCAGGTCCTTGATGGTGGCCTTTTCCAGCGACAGGCCGACTTCTTCGGAGATCACGGTGCCGCCGGTCAGCACGGCCATGTCTTCCAGCATCGCCTTGCGACGGTCGCCGAAGCCCGGGGCCTTGACGGCCACGACCTTGACGATGCCACGGATGGTGTTGACCACCAGGGTCGCCAGCGCTTCGCCTTCGACTTCCTCGGCCACGATCAGCAGCGGCTTGCCGGCCTTGGCGACGCCTTCCAGCACCGGCAGCAGGTCGCGGACGTTGGAGATCTTCTTGTCGTGCAGCAGGATGAACGGGTCATCCAGGTCAGCGGTCTGCGACTGCTGGTTGTTGATGAAGTACGGCGACAGGTAGCCGCGGTCGAACTGCATGCCCTTGACCACGTCCAGCTCGTTGTCCAGGCCCGAGCCTTCTTCAACGGTGATGACGCCTTCCTTGCCGACTTCCTTCATCGCGTCAGCGATGATCTGGCCGATCGACTCGTCCGAGTTGGCCGAGATGGTACCGACCTGGGCAATCGCCTTGTCGTCGGCGGTCGGCTTGGAGATGTTCTTCAGCTCGGCGACGGCGGCCGACACGGCCTTGTCGATACCGCGCTTGAGGTCCATCGGGTTCATGCCGGCGGCCACGGCCTTGGCGCCTTCGCGGATCAGGGCCTGGGCCAGCACGGTGGCGGTGGTGGTGCCGTCGCCGGCATCGTCGTTGGTGCGCGAAGCAACTTCCTTCACCATCTGCGCGCCCATGTTCTCGAACTTGTCAGCCAGTTCGATTTCCTTGGCGACGGAGACGCCGTCCTTGGTGATGGTCGGGGCGCCGAAGCTCTTTTCCAGCACGACGTTGCGGCCCTTCGGGCCCAGGGTGGCCTTGACGGCATTGGCGAGAACGTTCACGCCGCGCACCATGCGCGAACGGGCATCTTCACCGAAACGGATATCCTTGGCAGCCATGTGCAGTTACCTCATCTGGTAGCGCCGGGCCATGCCCGGCGGCTGGGTGTTGGAATCAGGGGATGGAACAGGTCTCGCCGGGGCTCAGCCGATGACGGCGAGCACGTCGTCTTCGCGCAGGACCTTGTACTCGACGCCTTCGCTCTTGTACGAGCTGCCGGCGTACTGGCCGTAGATGACCTTGTCGCCGACCTTCAGCGACGGCGCGCGCACGTTGCCGTTGTCCAGCGGCTTGCCCGGGCCGACGGCCACGACCTCACCCTTGGTGGACTTTTCCTTGGCCGAGTCGGGGATGACGATGCCACCGGCGGAGATTTCGTCGGCTTCGATCGGCTTGACCACAACGCGGTCGTGCAGCGGCTTGATGCTCATAGGAGACCTCTTAAGTGATTGATTGGTCTAAAAAAGTCCGGCGATGTTAGCACTCGCCCCAGACGAGTGCCAGAACCGCACGTGAAGAAACCCGACAACGTCGGGAGCAGGGCAGAGATGGAGCCCCGCCGCCCCCTTTCAAGGGCGGAATGAAAAAAATTTTTCCACCCGCGCGCCTCGGCCAGGGCGTCGGTCCAGATCAATTTCGGTGACAAGCGTCGCACTGTCAGACATCTGACGTTCATTTACGACAAAGTGTCACTGGATCGGCCTTAGGCTCGGTCCGGCATTCCCAATCACAAGGAGGAGTCGATGCGATTGCTGTCCCCGCTTGCCGCTGCCTGCCTGCTGGCGCTGGCCGCTGCGCCGGCCCAGGCCGAGGTCTTCATCAACGAACTGCACTACGACGACAGCACCGCCGCCGGTGACGTCGGCGAAGCGATCGAGGTCGTAGCCACTGCCGGTGAGGACCTGTCCGGCTACCGCCTGTACCTCTACAACGGCAGCAATCCGTCCGCCGCCACCGTCTATGCCAACACCCCGGTCCCGGCCGGCACCGCCGCCGGCTGCGGCAGCGCCACCATCGCCGTGGTCAGTTACCCGACCAACGGGATCCAGAACGGCCCGACCGACGGCATCGCCCTGGTCGATGCCAGTGGCAAAGTGGTCCAGTTCCTCAGCTATGAGGGCGCCATCACCGCCTCCGGTGGCCCTGCCGCCGGCATGACCAGCCAGAACATCCCGGTAGCCGAGACCAACAGCACCGCGCCGGGCACCTCGTTGCAGCTGACCGGCAGCGGCAGCCAGTACACCCACTTCACCTGGGCCGAATCGGCCGGCCAGACCTTCGGCAGCTGCAACAACGGCCAGACTTTCAGCGGCGGTGGCACGCCAGGCCCGAACACGCCGCCGTCGGTGTCCACCACCACCCCGGCGCAGGGCAGCAGCACCTTCCCGGCTGCGGCCGATCTGGAAGTGGTGTTCAGCGAAACCGTGAACCTGGCCAGCGGCGCGTTCGCGCTGAGCTGCGGCACCTCCGGCAGCGTGCCGCTGACCTTCCCGGCGAGCGGCCGCAGCGTGAAGCTGTCCACCAACACCGCGCTGGTGGCCGGTGAAGCCTGCCGCTTCGACATCCGCGCCGCGCGCATCACCGACCTGCTGGGCGCGCACCCGGCCGCCGACAGCCGCATCGCCTTCACCGTGGCCAGCACCGGCGGCAATCCGGACCCGGGCAACCCGGGCGTGCCGGCCGGCTACTACTCCAGGGTCAACACCAGCAGCCCCAGCCAGCTGCGCTGCTCGCTGCACGCCACCATCAAGGGCCACACCGCCTACCCGTACAGCGGCTCGGGCACCAGCACCTGGACCATCCTGGAAATCGCCGACGAGGATCCGAACAACCCGAACCGCATCCTCGATGCCTACCGCAACCGCAGCTACGCCAAGGTCAGTGATCGTGCGGGCACCGGCAGCGGCCTGACCTACAACCGCGAGCACACCTGGCCGAACTCGCTGGGCTTTGCCACCACCACCGGTGACAAGGGCCTGCCCTACGCGCCGTACACCGACACCCACATGCTGTACCTGACCGACGCGCAGTGGAACGCCGACCGTGGCAACAAGCCGTTCGGCAAGTGCGATGCCAGCTGCGGCGAGCGTGCCACCGAAGCCAACAATGGGCAGGGCGGCGGCAGCGGTGGCTACCCGGGCAATTCCAACTGGGTGCGCGCGCCGGACGGCAACACCGGCACCTTCGAGGTGTGGGGCAAGCGCAAGGGCGACATGGCGCGTGCGGTGATGTACATGGCGATCCGCTACGAAGGTGGCAAGGATGCGGCCACCGGTCAGTCCGAGCCGGACCTGGAGCTGACCGACGACCGCAGCAAGATCGTCAAGACCAGCAGTTCGCCGGCCTACATGGGCCTGCTGTCGACACTGATCGACTGGCACCTGTCCGATCCGCCGGATGATGCCGAGCGTGCCCGCAATGACGTGGTCTACAGCTTCCAGGGCAATCGCAACCCGTTCATCGACCACCCCGAGTGGGCGACCCCGGCCCTGTTCACCTCGGCCAAGCCAGCCACCTGCCAGCTGGCCAACTGACCGCGCAACGCTGCGGTCCACTGCCGCCGCCGGGCCCTGACCCGGCGGCGGCCCTATACTCGACGGTCATGTCGACCGTCGATCCCGTCCTGCTGCTGTTGACCACCTGCCCGGACCGGGCCAGTGCCGAGCGCATCGCGCACGCGCTGGTAGGCGAGCGCTTGGCGGCGTGCGTGACCCGCCTCGACGGCGCACAGTCGACCTACCGCTGGCAGGGCGAGGTGACCACCGACGCGGAGCTGCAGCTGCTGGTGAAAACCACCTCGAGCCGCGTCGATGACGCAATCGCCCGGATCGTCGAACTGCATCCGTATGAACTCCCGGAGTGCATCGCGGTCGAAACCCGGGCCGGCCTGCCGGCGTATCTGGATTGGATCCGGGCACAGACCCGGGAGGACACTGATTGAAGACTCTGTTTGCGCGTGGCGCTGCCTTGTGCGCCCTGTTGTGCCTTTCGCTGCCCGCCTTCGCCCTGGATGAGAAAGACCTGCTGCCGGTGGACCAGGCGTTCGCATTGACCGCCACTGCCCCCGAACGTGGCCAGGTGCAGCTGCAGTTCAAGATCGCGCCAGGCTATTACCTGTATCGCCACCGTACCAGCGTCAAAGCCGACCCGGCCTTCAATGCCGGCGCGCTGCAGATGCCCAAGGGCGACAAGCACCACGACGATTTCTTCGGCGAGGTCGAGACCTATCGCGAGCGCCTGCTGGCCACCCTGCCCGGCACGCCGACCGACGCTGCCGGCACCATCAGCCTGGAAGTGCGTTATCAGGGCTGCGCCGATGCCGGTGTCTGCTACCCGCCGCAGAAGCGCGTGGTGCAGGTCACCCTGCCGGGCGCCGGTGCGGCGGCGGCGGTGCCTGCCGCGCGTGCCGGTGCGGCCAGCCCGTTCAATAACCCGCTGGCCGGTGCCGGCAACAGCGGTGGCCTGCGCCTGCCGGGCGCGGCCAACAACAGCCAGGCCCTGCCGCTGCCGTCGGAACAGGCGTTCGGCTTCGATGCCATCGCCAGCGACGGCAACACCCTGCTGCTGCGCTTCAGCCCAGCGCCCGGCTATTACCTGTATCGCGACCGCACCTCGCTGAAGCTGGAAGGCAGCGCCGGCGTGCTGGCCGGCAAGCCGCGCTGGCCAGCCGCGCAATCGCATCGCGACGAGCACTTCGGCGATGTCTCGGTCTACTTCAACCAGGTGGAAGTGCCGCTGCCGCTGCGCCGCGCTGTCACTGATGCCGTCGACAGCACCCTGGTGGTGACCTTCCAGGGCTGCCAGACCGATGGCATCTGCTACCCGCCGATGACCCGCCGGGTGAAGCTGTCGATTCCGGCCGGCAAGGTCAGCGCCAGCGCCGACCAGGCGCCAGCGCGCAATGACGTGATCAACCCGCTGCCTGCTGCCAACGGTGCACCGCGCGAAGCCGCCAACGGCGCCCCGCTGCGCCTGCTGCCAACCGTGCCCAACACGGATGTAGCGGCACCGGCCGCCGCAGGTGGCGCCACCGCCAGCAGTGAATTCGCCACCGATGCACAGGGCGACAATGCGCTGCGCACGCGTCCGCCGGTGACGACGCCGAATCCTGATCGTTCGTTCGTCTGGGTCCTGCTGCTGGCGCTGGCCGGTGGCCTGGTACTGAACCTGATGCCCTGCGTGCTGCCGATCCTCTCGCTGAAGGTGCTGAGCCTGGCGCAGAGCGGCGAAAGCGCGCAGCGCGCACGCAGCCACGCGCTCTGGTACACGCTGGGCGTGCTGGTCGCGTTCGCCGTGATCGGCGCGTTGATGGTCGGCCTGCGCGCGATCGGCAATGCCGTCGGCATCGGCTTCCAGCTGCAGCACCCGGGTGTGGTGGCGGCGCTGGCCTACATCATGTTCGCGGTAGGCCTGAGCCTGTCCGGCGTGTTCACCCTGGGCGGCGGCATCGGCAATCTGGGCCAGTCGCTGGCCAGCCGCAGCGGCCCGGCCGGTGACTTCTTCACCGGTGCACTGGCCTGCGTGGTCGGCAGTGCCTGCGTCGGCCCGTTCATGGGTGGCGCGATCGCCTACGCGTTCATTGCCCCGCCGCTGAAGGCGATGACCGTGTTCCTGTTCCTCGGCCTGGGCCTGGCGCTGCCGTTCCTGCTGATCGGCTTCGTGCCGGCGCTCGCACGCCGCCTGCCCAAGCCGGGCCCGTGGATGGAAACGCTCAAGCACGTGCTGGCCTTCCCGATGTATGCCACCGCGCTGTGGCTCCTGTGGGTGCTGGGCAAGCAGCGTGGCGTGGATGGCATGGCGCTGGTGCTGGGTGGCCTGCTGCTGCTGGCGTTCGGCCTGTGGCTGTTCGAGCGCAACCGCTGGACCGGCTCGCGTGCGGTGACACTGCTGGGCGTACTGCTGGCGATCGGCGCGCTGGTGCCGGCCTGGGGTGTGACCCAGCTCGCACCGCCGGCGCGGGCCGCACAGGCCGCCAGCGACAACGTGGTCGAGTATTCACCGCAGTTGCTGGACCGCCTGCGCGCCGACAACCGGGTGGTGTTCGTCAACATGACCGCCGACTGGTGCGTAAGCTGCAAGGCCAACGAGCGCGCCGTGCTGTCGCGGCCGGAATTCAAGGAACTGCTCAAGCGCACCAACGCGGTGTACATGCGCGGCGACTACACCAATGTCGACCCGCAGATCACCACGTTCCTGGAAGAGCACAAGGCCGTCGGCGTGCCACTGTACGTGGTGTACGGCCCCGGCGCGCCGCCGACCGTGCTGCCGACCCTGCTGACCCAGGCGGTGGTGGAGGAAGCGCTGCTGCGCACCGCACGATGAAGTGGCAACGGCCAGCGCTGCTGTGGACAGCGGTGCTGGCCGCCGGCCTTGGCCTGTGGGCCGGCCATCGATTGACACCGGCGCCGGTGGCGCCTGAGGCCGTGCCGGGAGCGCCTGCTGTGGCGGCTGCCGCACCCACCCTGCAGGTCGGCGACAGCCTGCCCGCACTGTCGCTGCTGGATCTTGAAGGCCGGCCGCTGGACCTGCGCCAGCACGCTGGCGGTCGCCCGCTGTTGATCAATGTCTGGGCCAGCTGGTGCGCGCCCTGCGTTGAAGAAATGCCCGAACTGGCGCGTTTCGCACATGTCCAGGGCGAGCACGGTGTGCAGGTGCTGGGACTGGCGCTGGATACGCCGGAGGACGTGCGCCGTTTCCTGCAGCGGGTACCGGTGGATTACCCGATCGTGATCGAGACCCCGGGGCCGCGCGATGCCAGCGTGCAGCTGGGCAATACACAGGGCCTGCTGCCCTACAGCGTGCTGTTCGATGCACAGGGGCGGCTGGTGAAGGCGAAGCTGGGACCGTTCGCCCACGGCGAGATCGACAGCTGGGTGAAGTGAGGGTGTTTTTTTGCAGGGCTTGCAGCCCTGCACCCTGCTCAATGCAACGGCAACGGCCAGAGCCAAAGCCAAAGCGGGCTTTCCGTGGGATGGCGGGGTGGGTCCGGTTGAGGGGGCGTGAGCCGCATGGATGCGGCGACCGAGCTTACATGGGCGAGGGCGCTTTGCTTGCGAAGCACTGCTTCGCAAGCGCCCGAACGCACAGCCGCCAGCGGCTGGGCCGGGCCCCGGAGGGGGACTTGCAGCGTCCCCCTCAACCGGACCCACCCCGCCAACCCACGGAAAGCCAGCTTTTGACGTTGACGTTGCTCCGGCTTGTAGCGGGTGCAGGGCTGCAAAGCCCTGCAACAAAACCCTCCTTGACCGTAGCCCGTCCGCCACGGAGAATTCCGCGATTAATTCTCATTTGCTGTTGCGCAGGATGCGGGCGGCAGCCTTCGGGGCCCCCTCCTTCGATGTTCAAGAACGTCCTGTTCCAACTGCACTGGCTGCTGGGCATCACCGCCGGCGCCGTACTGGCCGTGATGGGCCTCAGCGGCGCCGTGCTGTCCTTCGAGGATGAGCTGCTGCGAGCGGCCAACCCCGGCTTCGCCGAGATCGCTGAACACCATGCTGATGGCCAGCTTCCGCTCGAACTCAGCGAACTGGCAACGCTGCTGCAGGCCGGCGGTGATCGCCCCCTGCAGCGCCTGCGCGTGGATGCCACCGGCCAGCGACCGTCGGTGGCGCGCTTTGCTGGCGGCAAGGAACACTGGGTGTACTTCGACCCCTACAGCGGTGAGCGCTTCAGCGCCCTGCGCGGGCAGGCGCTCTTTGACTTCGTCGAGGACCTGCATCGGCATCTTGCCGCCGGTGAGCGCGGCAAATGGATCACCGGCAGCTGCGCCATCGCCCTGCTGTTCTTCACCTTGTCCGGGCTCTACCTGCGCTGGCCACGACGCTGGTGGCACTGGCGCAGCTGGCTGGCAGTGGAGTGGAAGCGCAGTGGACGCGGCTTCCTGTGGAGCCTGCACTCCGTGGCCGGCACCTGGGTGCTGTTGATCTACCTGATGAGTGCGCTGACCGGCCTGTGGTGGTCCTTCGACTGGTACCGCAGCGCAGCCAACACCCTGCTGGGCGTCGCACCGGCCGCCAAACACAAGGTCGCCGCCGACGCCGCCCTGGACCTGGAGCGCATCGAAGCCACGCTGTATGCGCTGCCCGGCGTGCGCACCGGCTACATCGACCTGCGTCTGCCGGAGAAACCGGGGCAGGTACTGAATGTGCGCGTGATGGCCGGTGACCCGTCGCAGCGCGGTGGGCGGCATGACCGCGCGCACGATCTGCTGCAGCTGGATCCGGCCAGCGGGGCCATCCTCGATTCACGCCCCTACGCGCGCCAGGGCACCGGAGGACAGCTGGCCACCAGCGTGTTCGCATTGCACTCGGGCAGTTACTTCGGCATGCCCGGGCGGGTGGTGGTGATGCTCAGCAGCCTGGGCATGAGCCTGTTCTTCATCACTGGCTGGCTGCTGTACCTGGACCGGCGCAGCAGCCAGCGCGCTGCGCGCGGGCTGCGCAAGTCGCTACCAGCAACACCTGCAGATGGCGATGGCACGCCGTGGCTGGTGGTGCATGCCAGCCAGAGCGGACTGGGCGAACAACTCGCATGGCGCGCTGCCGCGCAGCTGCAAGCATCCGGCCATGCAGTGCAGGTTCTGCCGCTGGCCCGCGTCGATGCCGCGCGGCTGGCACGCACCGCACAGGCATTGTTCGTGCTGAGCACCTTTGGTGATGGCGAACCTCCGGATGCGGCGCGGGGCGCTGCGCGACGGCTGCTGGCACAAGCGCCGGATCTGTCGGGCCTGCAGTTCGGCCTGCTCGCCCTGGGTGACCGCCAGTACCCGCATTACTGCGGCTTTGGCCGCCAATTCGATGGCTGGCTGCTGGGCAACGGGGCACGTGCGCTGTTCGAGCGCATCGATGTCGATGCCGCTGCGATACCGGCGCTGCGCCAGTGGCAGCAACATCTCGGCGCGCTGACCGGCATCGCCACCGATGACAGCGTGTTGCCGACCGCGACGCAGATGCACGAGTGGCGCCTGCTCGGCCGTGACCGCCTCAATCCAGGCAGCGTGGGCGGCGCCATCTGGCACATCCGTCTTGCGCCACCGGCCGATGTGCAGTGGCAGGCGGGCGACATCCTGCACATCGCGCCCCGCCACAACGCGCGGCACGCCGTTGCGGTGCTGAAGGCACATGGGCTGGATCCCCAGCAGCCGCTGCTGATTGACGGCCAGCCGCGCACGCTGTTGGCGCTGGCCAGCGAGCGCGAGCTGCCCGATGCCGATGCTGCGCTGGCGGTGCAGGATGCCTGCCTCTGGCTGGCAGGGCTGCCACTGCTGCCGGGGCGCGAGTACTCCATCGCATCCTGTACGGATGACGGTGCCGTCGAACTGGTGGTACGGCTGGTCCATGACGAAACCGGACGCACCGGCCTGGGTTCGGGCTGGCTGTCGCTGCATGCGCCTGTCGGTGCCAGCATCGTGGCCCGTGTGCACCGCAACCCCGGTTTCCATCGCGTTGGCGGTGCGCCAATGGTGCTGATCGGCAATGGCACCGGCATCGCGGGCCTGCGCAGCCTGCTGCGCGAAGCCGCGCATGCAGGTGAGCACGGGCACTGGCTGCTGTTCGGCGAACGCCAGCGCGCGCACGACTTCCTGTTCGCCGATGAGATCGAAGCGTGGCAGGGCGATGGCCATCTCGCGCGGGTGGACCTGGCGTTCTCGCGCGATGGTAAGGGCGGCTATGTGCAGGATCGCCTGCGTGCGGCAGCCGATGCCCTGCGCGACTGGATGCAGCGCGGTGCGGTCATCCACGTCTGCGGTTCGCTGCTGGGCATGGCCGAAGGTGTGGACCAGGTGCTGCGCGAAGCACTGGGTGATGAAGCAGTGGAAACGCTGCTGGAGACCGGGCGCTACCGTCGCGACGTGTATTGAGCCACAAGGGTAGTACCGGCCGCCGGCCGGCACTACCGGAGCAGGATCAGGCCGCAGCGCGCGCCTGTGGCATCGACTGCAACTGGAACGCGCCCACCGCTTCGGCCAGCGCGTGTACCTGCGCCTGCATCTGCGCGGTGGAGGCACCAGCCTCTTCCACCAGGCTGGCGTTGCACTGGGTGCTGGCTTCCATCTGCACGATGGTCTGCTTCACCTGCGCGATGCCGGCATGCTGGTCCTGCGATGCACTGCGGATACCGGCCAGCAGCTCGGCCAGCTGCTGCACGCTGCCAACGATCTCGCCCATCGTGATGCCCGCCTGCTCGGCCTGCTGGTTGCCCTGGCCAACACGCGCCACCGAATCCTCGATCAGTCCTTTGATCTGCTTGGCCGCTTCGGCACTGCGCTGGGCCAGCAGGCGCACTTCCGCAGCCACCACGGCGAAGCTGCGGCCCTGCTCACCTGCGCGCGCAGCTTCCACCGCGGCATTCAGCGCGAGGATGTTGGTCTGGAAAGCGATGCCATCGATCAGCTGGGTGATGTCGCCGATCCGCCGCGAGGCCTCGCTGATGCCATGCATGGTTGCGACCACCTGGCCGACGGCCTCGCCACCGCGCTGGGCCACCGCGGCCGCCCCCTGCACCAGGGCATCGGCGCGACCCGCGGCATCGGCATTGCGGCCAACGGTGTCGGTCAACTCGTGCATCGACGCTGCCGTCTCTTCCAGGTTGGCCGCCTGCTGTTCGGTACGCTGCGACAGATCATGGTGACCGGCAACGATCTCACCCACACCGGTGTCGAGGCTGGACGTCGCCTGCTGGATGCGGGTGACGATGCGGCCCAGTTGCGCGACCGTGGCGTTGGCATCGTCGCGCATGCGTGCGAACACGCCCTGCAGCTCACCTTCCATGCGCACGCTGAGGTCACCACGGGCCAGCGCCGCCAGAAGCGCCTGCAGATCGCCGAGGTTGGTCTCGAAGGTCGCCAGCAGGCGGTTGATGCTGGTCGACAACGTGCGCACGAAGCCCTGTTTTCCCTCCAGCGCGATGCGGCCGTGCAGGTCGCCATGTGCGGCGGCGTCGACCAGTGCTGCCACTTCGGTTTCCAGCAGCGTTTCCAGCGCGCGGCTGCGCCACTCCACTGCCACGCCGAGGAAATGCCCTTCGTCGGTGATGGCATTGGCGATCAGCTGGTAGCGCACGCCGGCATGGCCGATCTCGCGCTCCTCGCGCTGGCGTACGCCGGCCAGGCTGGCCAACGCCGGATGCAGGCGTACCGCGTCGCTGCCCACCAGCGCTTCGTTCGTCAGTTCAAGCAGCTGCAGCAATGCCGGGTTGGCGTAGGCGACGTGCCCTTCCGCATCGATCACCATCAGGCCGGTCTGCGCGCTATCCAATGCCTGGCGCACGCGGGTGTTGCCGCGGGCCACCGCACGCTCGATCTCGATGCGCGCGCGCAGGCGCTGCTGCATGTCGACCAGGCGCTGGGCCAGTTGGCCGATCTCGTCGTTGGCGTTGTAGACGCGCAGGGTGGTGTCGAGGCGGTCGTCGGCGATGTCGCTGGCGAAGCGCAGGGTGTCCTGGATCGGCCGGCGCACCGCACGCAGCACCAGCATCAGGCTGGTGATCAGCACGCCGGCCACCAGCAGCAGGGTCAGTGCGAACAGCACGCTCATGGTGCGCGCGCCGGCCTGCTGGCGTGCCTGCGCCCTGGCCAGCGCCGCCACCTGCGCCCGCTGGAATGCGGCCAGTGCAGGCGCTACGTCCGCAGCGGCACCCAGCAGCGACTGCGCTTCCACATCCAGGCCGACACGGGCAGCGGCATACCCCAGCAATGCGGCCTGATACGCCTCCATCCCGGTGCGCAGGGTGTCCTGCACATCCGCAGGCAGGCCCGCCAGCGCGAGGTCGAACGGCAGCTTCTCCTCGCTGGCGCGGTCGGCGTGGGTGGAATCACCGTCGAGCAGCAGCAGTGCCTCCTGCCTTCGCATCTTCTGCAGGGACAGCGCCAGCGCGGGCCGTTGCTGCACATCCACCTGCGCCTGCAGAGTGTCGGCGGACTGCTGCAGCTGCGCAGCGAGGCCGGCATCACCACGGCCCATCTCGTCGACCCGTTCGAACAGGGCGGCCACACCCTGCGAGAACGCGTCGGCGGCTTCGGTCAGCGCCTGCAGAGCCTTGCGCCGGCCAGCATCCATCGGCATCGCGCGCAGCGCCTGCAGATCGGTCTGCAACGCCTTCTGCGTGGCCAACAGCTGCGCGCGGTCGGCATCATCGAAACTGCGTGCATACTGGGCCTGCAGGCGACGCGCTTCGGCCACCCGCGTGGACAGGCTGGCAGCCAGATCGCTGCCGCGCTGGTAGCTGGCCTGGCTGCGCGCAGCCAGTGCGTTGGCATGGCCAGTCCAGGCGTAGACAGCAGCGATCGCCACCAGGCCCAGGCCGCAGATCCACAGTGTGGCCTTGAGCTTGTTGGCCACGCTGAGCCGATGTGGCTGCAGCCAGCGCAGCAGCCCAGGGGACGCCGAGTGCAACGCAGCAAGGCGCGTGCGCAGGGACCGGAGGTGGGGGACAACGGCCGACATGACAGACTCCAGGCGGAAAGACGCATCTGTATCGGCCTGACTCAGGACAACTTTAGGGCGCTCCTGGTCCACTCCCACCGATTGCTGGCGGACGCGGCCTTTGTACCCGGCACAGGCGACAGGGGGATGACACCCGCGCAATGCTTGACCTCAACCCCGGTTGGGGGAGCACAGTAGATCTCCCTCCCCCGCCCGGCGCGCGCATGACGACGCTCGATGTCCCCCGCTACCTGCAACGCCTGCAGCTGGATGCACCGCCACCGCTGACGCTGGCGGGCCTGACCCTGCTGCAGCAGCGCCACAACGCACTGCTGCCGTTCGAAACCCTCAGCTGCCTGCTGCGCGATGCAGTACCGATCGACCTGGACAGCGTGCAGCGCAAGCTGCTCGACGACCGTCGTGGCGGCTACTGCTTCGAACTCAACGGCGGCCTGCTGGCACTGCTGCAGGCGCTGGGCTTCGATGCACAGCCGTTGAGCGCGCGCGTGCTGCTGGCCGCCCAGGACGGCGAACTGACCGCACGCACCCACCTGCTGCTGCGCGTGCAGGTGGACGGCGATGACTGGCTGGTGGATGCCGGTTTCGGCAGCCTGACCCCGACCGTGCCGCTGCGCCTGCATGATCCGCAGCCACAGGCCACGCCGCACGAGCGCTACCTGCTGCGCCGACTGCCTGGCAACGGTGATTTCGTGCTGTCGGCCGAGTCCCACGATGGCTGGCGGGCGATGTATCGGTTCGACCTGCAGGCGCCGGCACCAATCGACAACGTGGTGGGCAACTGGTACGTGTGCACCCATCCCGATTCCAGCTTCCCCGGCCAGCTGCGCGCATCGCTGACCGGGCCGGACTGGCGCCGCACGATCGGCAGCGGCAACTACACCGAGTACTGCCCCGGGCAGGCACCGGAGAAGCGCCCGCTGCATGATGTGGGTGATGTGCGTGCCGTGCTGCAACAGCGCTTCGGCATGCAGCTGCCGGACGACCCGCGACTGGACCCGGCGATCAACAACTGGCTGCAGCGCTCACGCGCCGCAACCTTGTAGCGCCGAGCCCATGCTCGGCTGAGCTTGGGCTGCTGGGTCAACAGCAGCCGAGCATGGGCTCGGCTCTACGCAACCGCGCGCGCCTGCAGCGCGATACGGTTGCCTTCACTGTCGAAGATCTCGGCCACGCGCCAGTCGCCCGCGTCGGCCGGTCCGAAGCGCAGCGCAGCGCCCGCTTGCAGTGTACGCTCCAGGCTCACCTCCAGGTCATCGACGCCGATGTAGATGCGCGCACCGTGGACGGAGGGCAGATAGTCGGCCCCCCGCACCAGCGCCATGCTGGCACCGGCGGCCTCATCGGAAAACGGCAGGTAGGCCATCCGGCAGTCGTGCAGCACCATGGGTTCGTCCACCGCCACCTGCAGCCACCGCTGGTAGAACGTGATGGCCCGGCCCAGATCACTGGCCGGTATTTCGACGTGCAGGATGGGGTTCATGCCCGCAGCATAACCGGACACTGGTACCCCCTTGCAGGGCAGCAATGGCATGCTGGGAGCGCCCTCAGCGCGGAGTCCTGCATGTCCCTGTCCGACCATCGACGTACCCTGGCACCGCACGGCTTCCTGCGCGTGGCGATCAACCTGGGCAACCCTGTGCTGGCACAGGGCGATGCGCGCTCACCGCGCGGTCCATCACTGGAACTGGCGACCGCGTTGGCGCAACGGATGGGCGTGCAGGCCCGCTTCACCTGCCACGACGCCGCAGCCTCGGTGGTTGCCGCGGCCGCCGAAGATGCCTGGGATCTGGCCTTCCTGGCGATCGATCCGGCGCGTGCCGACCGCATCGCCTTCAGCGCCCCCCTATGTGGAGATCGAAGGCACCTACCTGGTGCGCGAGGACAGCCCTGCGCAGCAGGTGGCCGACCTCGACCGCGAGGGGCTGCGCATCGCGGTGGGCCGCGGTGCAGCCTACGACCTGTTTCTCAGCCGTGAACTGCGCCACGCGATGATCGAGCGAGCCGAGACGTCGGCGGCGGCCATCACCCTGTTCGATCAGCAGCGCCTGGATGCCGCGGCCGGCGTGCGCCAGCCGCTGGCGGCCTGGGCGAAGGCACATCCCGGCCATCGGGTGCTGGCCGACCGTTTCACCGTGATCCAGCAGGCGGTCGCGGCGCCGGCCTCGCGCCCCGCCGATGCACTGCGGGCGCTGTTCGAGGAAGTGGAAGCGATCAAGGCGGGCCCGTTGCTGGAGGAAGCGTTCGCGCGTGGCGGGCAGGCGGTCACGCTGGTGCGATGAGTTTGGAGTCGAGCCATGCTCGACTCGCCCTCCGCAAGCGCAGTCGAGCGTGGCCCGACTCTACAGATGCAGATGCGATGGTCGAGCATGCCGCGACGCTACGGATGCGCGTCTGCCATGTGTCGCACATGCTCAGCAGCCTGCGCGTGCAACCAGTCGCGAAAGGCGAGGAAGCCGCGATGGCTGGCCGAGCGCTGCGGGTACACCAACCAATGCGGCCACGCCGTCTTCAGGCGCTGGCTGGACAGTGCGACCAGCTGGCCGGAGTCGAGCAGCAGCCTCGCCCGCGTCACTCGGCCGAGGGCCACGCCCACGCCGTCCAGAGCGGCGCGATGGTGCGCCTCCGAATCATCCAGCACTGCCACGAACCGCGCCGGCGCACTCTGCCCACTCAATGCAAACCACGCGCCCCAGGCGCCGTCCGGATCACCCAGCAGCGGCCACTGGTTCAGCGGCACGCGCTCGATCCCTCCCATGCGTTCGATCAGCGCCGGGCTGGCCATCGGCAGCAGCCATTCATCGAACAACGGTTCCACCACCAGGCCCGGCCATTGCCCGCTGCCCAGACGCAGCGCGGCGTCGAACTGGCGCTGCCGCTCGAAATCGACCAGGCGCTCGCTCGACTGCAGGTTGATCTCGATCTGTGGGTGCTCAGCCACGAAATGACCCAGGCGCGGTACCAGCCACGCCGACGCCATCGACGGCACCGCGCTGATCGTCAGTACGTGCTCGGCACGCGCCGCATAGGGCTGGAAGGCTTCGTTGATCGCATCCAGGTGCGGCCCCACCTGGTCGAGCAGGCGCTGTCCCTCCAGGGTGAGCGAGACACCCCGCGGCTGGCGGATCAGCAGCGGCTGCCCGAGCCGCTCTTCCAGTTGCCGCATCTGATGGCTGAGCGCGCTGACGGTCAGGTTCATCGACGCTGCCGCACGCGACAGGTTGCCCAGCCGGGCGGCAGCCACGAAGCCCTGCAGGGCATGGAGCGGAGCACGGGACATCAGGCTTGAAATCCTCTCACGTCACGCTTGCGGAAATGTCGCTTCTTGCCGCTTCATGCTGCCCGTATCGTGCAATCCACTCAAGTGGAGGCGCGCTCATGAACATCTTCGGCGGTTTGTTGTTCCTGCACGGCCACGTGGCCAGCGCCGAGCTGGCACGCCAGCTGGCCGGCCCGTCCACACCGGCTCCGCCGCGCGCGCCGCAACCGGCCACGCCGGTTCAGCGGCCGCGAACCCGTTGAACGCTCTTCAACCTGCATACCAGCGTTGGACGTGTTCAGGCAGCCACGGCATTGGATCGATATCCAATGCCCGACAACCGTCGAGGGTGTCCCGCAGCACACCCTCGCCGGGGCCGCCCGGCATCCGCAGGCCTTCCTCTTCCGGAAGCTGCACCGCCGCCCAGTCGTGCAGCCGGTCCATGCGCACGCGCAGCGCAGCCCGCAGCCATGCCTTCAGCGGGAAACAGCGATAGCCCTGTTCGCCCAACGCATCAACCGCGAGCAACAACGCCTGGTTGGCACCACGTACCCACTCGGTGTGGCCTCCGGCCTTGTCCTGGACCGTCATCGGCGCCGGTGCGCGGTGCGCCTTGAACGGCGAACGCAGCTGCAGCTCCAGATCCCGCGCATCGCGCTCGCTTTCCGCTTCCACCAGTGCACCGGCGTCGAGGTCGAAGAGCTCGAACCAGCGCCGGTGCAATGCGCTGATGCGTCCGAGCGGATCACGTGAAAAGCCGATCTTCGCGTAGTCTTCCCACGCACAGGGGAAGACATAGGCAAAGACACGACCGTCGATGCGGATATCCGATTGCATGTGCGCAGGCTGCCTCGTCAACAGCCCGGGCGCAACCGGGCGTTACCGTGTGCACTGCGGCGCTTGGGCAGTGCGGCTTCATGCCGCTGCGGACTATCCTTGCTGGCTGTCGCTGTCATCACCGCCGCCATGCCCTCTGCTGCACCTGCCCCCCTACCGGCCTCGTCCATCACTCTGGAAGCGGCCACCTTTGCGGTGATTCACCAGTACAACGCGGACATCGCCAGGCAACCGGCTTCGCTGACCAAGCTGATGACCGCCTATGCGGCTTACGAATGTGTGGAAGAGCGCGGGCGTTCGTGGGACGACGAAGTCCCCATCGCCGTCGACGACGTGCATGCGGTCGCCGACGATGAAACGCGCATGGGCCTGGTGCCCGGCGAGACAATTTCCCTGGCGCGCCTGCTGGAAGGGTTGATGGTGGTTTCCGGCAATGACGCTGCATTGGCGATCGCGCGCCACCTGGACGGATCGCAGGCGGCATTCCTGGAACGCATGAACCGGCACGCACGCCAGCTCGGGCTGGGCAGCACCTGTTTTGCCAGCGTGTCGGGCATCACCACACCGCACCATGCCTCCAGCGCGCGCGACATGGCCGTACTCGCCGCCTGCCTGCTGAATGACCATCCGCAGATCCTGGCGATCACCGCGCAGCGCGCGTTCGCCCATGGCAGCTTCAACCGCAACAACCAGAACGCCCTGCTCGGCGAAGACGGCGTGGACGGCTTGAAGACCGGCTACACCCAGGCCGCAGGCTTCTGCCTGGCCGCCACCGCGTGCCGGCCAGTACCCGGGCGGGACCAGCCGGTACGGCTGATCACCGTGGTGCTGGGCTCTGCAAGCCGCGACGCGCGCGACGCGCTGGTGCGCGACCGGCTGGCCGCGGGATTCGCCGCTCTGGCCGGCGGCTGACCGCTCGTGCGGCTCAGCGCCGCTTGACCGTCGCCACGATCAGCCGCTGCAGCTCGGCCACGGCACCGGCCTTGTCCAACGCGCCGGCAACAACACCCTCTGAAAGGGCTTCAGCCGCACCGAGGATGGCCCAGCGCCCCGCCAGCGACACCGTGCCGCCGGTTGCGAACGGGCCCAGCCAGACCTGGCAGTTGTCGATGAAATCCTGCTGGTAGCGCCGTCGCACCTCATACAGTTCCGGCGCCCCCACCAGCGCGGCGAGGATGCCTTGCACTTCGCTGCCCTGGCTGAGGACGCAGTCGATGTAGCCGGAGGCGATGGCCGCCGCCCGATCGACCAGTTGCGCCCGGGCGCGGCCGATGCGCTCGTGGAAGACCACGGTCTGGCGTCCGTCATAGTCATCGTAGAGCGCCGCCAGCAAGCCATTGCGGGTCACGAAGTGATCGTAGGCCACAGGCTTGGTCACGCCCGCCGCCTCGGCCAGCCGCCCCAGCGTCAACGCTCCGGTACCTTCTCCGCGAACCAGTGCCCAGGCCACATCCAGCAACTGGCGGGTGCGTTGCTCCCGGGTCATTCGGCGGCGCGTGGGGGTGGCGTTGGCGGGCATCGGCGGAGCACGGCGATCAGCGCATCGGAACACCGATTTTACGGCCGATCGCCAGCGCGGTCTGCAGATGCGCTTCAGCGGCACCGGTATCGGCGTCCAACAGCAGGTCGGACGACAGCACGCGTGCGCCGCAATAGTCGAAGATGCCCATGTCGATCTGCGTCCTCATTGCCGCGTCGTAGCCACGACGTTCGACCATGGCTGCGTCGGCGCCGCCCAGCGCCACCAGATGCACATTCAGGCGCTGCAGCTTCTTCACCAGCCTGCCCTGCGCGTCCTGCGCGTAGGCCCAGTCGTTGGTGAACACACGGTCGATCCAGCCTTTCAGCAGCGCCGGGAACGACCACCAGTACAACGGGAACACCAGCACCAGCGTATCGGTGGCATCCAGCCTCGCGTGCTCGGCAGCGACATCGGCGGGTACCGCGCCGGTGCTGCGGAACAACGCCTGGTCCTGCGGGTTGAAGCGCGGATCGAAGCCTTCGGCCATCAGGTCGGCATAGGCCACGGTGTTGCCGGTGTCGGCCGCGGCAATGGCATCACCGATGCGACGCGCCATCGCGTGGGTCAGTGAACCGGGCTCAGGGTGGGCGATGACAATGAGGCTGTGCATGGGGATCTCCAGACATCAATACCTACCAATGGTAAGTATCGATTCCGGGGAAACCAGCGCCACCGATGGGACGCTGTTTTCGCGTCCAACGTATAGTGCGGCGGTTCCCGCTGAGCTGCCCGACGATGCACCGGTATCTGCTTGCCCTTCTGCTGGCCCTGCCGATGGCAATGGACGTTACGCCCGCGCTGGCCGGTGAACTCAGTCCGGAAGACTCGGCCGCATTGCGCAAGGAGGTGCAGGCGATGATGGGCGCCTTCGCCCGTGGCGATACCGAGCTGATCATCGCGCGTACCCATCCCAGCCTGAAGCAGCTGGCCGGTGGCGACGAGGCCTATGCGCGGGCGACCCGCGACACGGTGAAGGCGCTGCGCAAGGCCGGCGTCACCATCATCAGCGACGAGGCAGGCGTGCCGGGCCGCACCTATGCGGCCGGTGACGAGGAAGTCTGCTTCGTACCGCGCCAGTCACTGCTGCGCGTGCGCGAAGCGCCGATGCGCAGCACGTCATTCATGGTTGCTGTGCGACGCGTCGGTACAACGCAATGGCGCTATCTGGACGGCGCGGCGATGCTGGACAACCCGGCACTGCTGCGGCAACTGCTGCCGGCACTGGAGCCGGGCGTGACGCTGCCCAGGGGTGGGATGGAAGCGCTGTAGTCGCAGGCGCGCGTCCATCCACGCCCGGGCTGGATCCATTGCAGGCCTGGGTGTGTGTCAGCGGAACAGCGCGTTCAACGCCGCGCCCGAAGCCGCCTGCTGCAGGCCATCGAAGCGTCCGTCCTGCACGATCGGCTGGGTCGCCTGCATCAACCCACCCCACGCAGCTCGCGCCAGCGCACCGCCCAGGCTGACCCGTCGCACGCCGAGTGCGGCGATGTCCTGCAGGCTCAGCGGTGTCGGTCCACCCACCAGCAGGTTCACCGGCTTCGCCCCCGCAGCGGCAACCACCGCGCTGATCTGTGCGCGCGTGCTGATGCCCGGTGCATACAGCACATCGGCGCCGGCCTCGGCATAGGCGCGCAGGCGCTGCAGGGTGTCCTCCAGATCCGGCACGCCAACGAAGAAATTCTCGGCCCGCGCGACCAGCAGCACATCGCCCCCCGCGCGGTCGATGGCCGCACGTGCTGCACACAGTCGCTCGACCGCCTGCCCGATCGGCCGCAGCGGCGCATCGGCCACGCCGCTGGCGTCCTCGATCGACAGCGCCGCGATACCGGTGTCGATGGCCGCCGCCACCGCCTCGCCCACTGCCTGTGGCGTGGCGCCGAAGCCATCACCGAAATCGGCGTTCAACGGCAGCGGTGTCGCGGCCGCCATCAGCCGCAGATGTTCCAGTGTGGCCTGCAGCGAAACCGCCCCATCCGGTCGCCCTTCACTCCAGGCGCAGCCGGCACTGGTCGTGGCCAGTGCCTGGAAGCCCTGCCGCTGCAGGTAGCGGGCGCTGCCCACGTCCCACGGATTGGGCAGCACGAAACAACCGCGCGCATGCAGCTGGCGGAAACGCGCGCGCTTGCGCTGGGTGTCGGCATCAAGCGAGGTCATGGCGGGTTCCCGGGCGGCGGACCTGCACCCTAGCCCGCCCCGCGGCGGCACTCAATCACGGCGTGGGCCAACGTGCATGAGGTGATGCCGGCTGCTTATTGGACACCACCGTGCACGCTGCCCGAGCGTGCTTGCCTGCCACACAGTGCCCCACGGAGCCCCAGATGCACCCGGACCCGCAGACCCTGATCGATGCCGGCGACGATGACACCCACTGGGCCGACCTGCTCTCGCCCGCACGCCGACGCCTGATCGCTTCGGCGGGTCTGGCCGCTGGCGGCCTGGCCAGTGCCTCGACCGCCGCCGCAGCACCGCGCGGCAACGACGCGGTGAACACCACCGAGCCTGGCCGCCCCGGCTTCCGGGCCATCGTGCCGCCAGCACCGGAAGGCCGCAGCCCCTGGGGCCAGGCCACGGCCAGCGAGCCTACCCCGCGCCCGGCCAGCGTGCGTCCCGGCGAGGCCACGCTTCCGACGCGCCCGCGCGCCTACACCGACATCAAGAGCTACCACGCTCACGTCTACTTCGATGAGGACAGCTTCGAAAAGGCCGCGCTGCTACGGCGCTGGGCCGCCGAGCGATTCCCGGTGGAGCTGGGCAACTGGAACCTTGAGCCGCGTGGGCCGCATGTCACGCCCTCGTTCTATTTCGGCTTCACCAACGACCTGCTCCCCGTGCTGGTGCCCTGGCTGCAGCTCAACAGCCTGGGCCTGACCATCCTGATCCATCCCAACACCGGGGACGGCCGCGCCGATCATCTGTATTACGCGTTGTGGGTGAACCGCGCGCAGCCGGTCAATGCCTACAACTGGCCGGCGCCGAAGCCCGGGCAGCCGGAACCGCTGGAAGAGGTGTTCCCGAACGTGGTGCCGACGGTGCCGCTGGAGACCTGACCCGCCTTTCCGGTGGGTGCGTAGCTTGCTGCGCAACCGGGGCCTGCCCTTCGGTGCGTACGTAGCTTGCTGCATATGGAACTTCCTTCATCCACGCATGGCGTGGATCTACTGACCGCCGGCCCCGTCGCCCGCGCTTGGCGCGGATCGACCGGCGTGGCCCTTGCCGCCATCGTCGGCCTACGTGCATCCATCCCCCGCCCGCAAGGCATTCAGCGCGCCTTGATCCGCCGCCCCGCATAGGGCCGCAAGCGCTTCCGCAGATTTCAAACGGTCGATTGAAACGCTGCAAACTTCGCCGAACTGGACAGCATCCGCCGGTTCCGCCAGACTGCCGCCCTTTCCCGTCTTCCGGATCCCATGGCGAAGCTGCTGGTCCTGCACGGCCCCAACCTCAACCTGCTCGGCACCCGCGAGCCGGAGGTCTACGGCCACACCACGCTGGCCGACATCGACCGGGCCCTGGTTGCCCAGGCCTCGGCCGCCGGGCACGCCGTAGAGAGCCTGCAGTCCAACGCCGAGCATGTGCTGGTCGACCGCGTGCAGGCTGCGCGCAACGACGGAACCGCTTTCATCCTGATCAACCCCGCCGCCTTCACCCACACCTCGGTGGCCCTGCGCGATGCGCTGGCGGCGGTGGCGGTGCCGTTCATCGAAATCCACCTGTCCAACCCGCATACCCGCGAACCCTTCCGCCAGCACAGCTTCTTCAGCGACAAGGCGGTGGGCGTGGTGTGTGGCTTCGGTGCCGACAGCTACCGCTACGCGATGGACGCGGCGCTGCTGCGCGTATCCGCCACCTGATTGTCGACCCGGGCGCCCACGGCGCTCTCCTCACCTAGATAGAAACCAAAGAGGCCCTCATGGATCTGCGCAAAATCAAGAAGCTGATCGACCTGCTGGAAGAGTCGAACCTGGCTGAAATCGAAATCAAGGAAGGCGAAGAGTCGGTGCGCCTGTCGCGCGCTCCGGTCGCTGGTTATGCCGCACCGGTCGCTGCTCCGGTGTACGCCGCCCCGGCGGCGCCGGCGGCGCAGGCGATGCCGATGCAGTCGCCGACCGAAGCCTCCACCGGCGGCACCGCCAAGCCGGGCCCGGCGCTGCCGGAAGGCCACGTGCTGCGCTCGCCGATGGTCGGCACCTTCTATGCCTCGTCCGCCCCGGACAAGCCGGCCTTCGTCACCGTGGGCCAGCAGGTCAAGGAAGGCGAAACCCTGGCCATCATCGAAGCGATGAAGATGTTCAACCCGATCGAAGCCGACACGTCCGGCACCATCGTCGCCATCCTCGGCGAGAACGGCCAGCCGGTGGAGTTCGACCAGCCGCTGTTCGTGATCGGCTGAGGGGCGCGCCATGCTCGACAAAGTCGTCATCGCCAACCGAGGGGAGATCGCGCTGCGCATCCTGCGCGCGTGCCACACCCTCGGCATCCGCACGGTGGCCGTGCACTCCACGGTCGACCGCAACCTCAAGCACGTCGCCATGGCCGACGAGTCGGTCTGCATCGGTCCGGCGCCGTCGCCGCAGAGCTACCTCAACATCCCGGCACTGATCGCCGCTGCTGAAGTCACCGACGCCCAGGCCATCCACCCCGGCTACGGCTTCCTGTCGGAGAACGCCGACTTCGCCGAGCGCGTGGAAGAGTCGGGCTTCATCTTCATCGGCCCCAAGGCTGACACCATCCGCATGATGGGTGACAAGGTCGAAGCCATCCGCGCGATGAAGGCCGCCGGCGTGCCGTGCGTGCCCGGTTCGGGCGGCCCGCTGGGCGATGACATCGTCGCCAACACCAAGATCGCCCGTGAGATCGGTTATCCGGTCATCATCAAGGCGGCCGGCGGTGGCGGTGGCCGTGGCATGCGCGTCGTGCACGCCGAAGCCTCGCTGAAGACCTCGATCGAAACCACCAAGAGCGAGGCCAAGGCCGCGTTCGGCAATGGCGAGGTCTACATGGAGAAGTTCCTGGAGAACCCGCGCCACGTGGAGATCCAGGTGCTGGCCGACGGACAGGGCAACGCCATCCACCTCGGCGAACGCGATTGCTCGATGCAGCGCCGCCACCAGAAGGTGGTGGAAGAAGCACCGGCACCGGGCATCACCGCCGAACAGCGCGAGCAGATCGGCAAGGTGTGCACCGAAGCCTGCATCCGCATCGGATACCGCGGCGCGGGCACGTTCGAGTTCCTGTACGAGGACGGCCGCTTCTACTTCATCGAAATGAACACCCGCATCCAGGTGGAACATCCGGTCACCGAAATGGTCACCGGCATCGACCTGGTGGCCGAGCAGCTGAAGATCGCCGCTGGCCAGAAGCTGTCGATCAAGCAGAGCGACGTGGTACTGACCGGCCATGCAATCGAGTGCCGCATCAACGCCGAAGATGCTGAGACCTTCGTGCCGAGCCCGGGCACCATCACCGGCTTCCATCCGCCGGGCGGCCCCGGCGTGCGCGTGGATACCCACATCTACAGTGGCTATCGCGTGCCGTCCAACTACGACTCGATGATCGGCAAGCTGATCGTGCACGGCCCGGACCGCGAAACCGCCATCGCCCGCATGCGGGTGGCGCTGAGCGAGATGGTGGTCGATGGCATCAAGACCAACATCGCCCTGCAGCAGCGGATCATGCGCGACAAGGGCTTCCAGGCCGGTGGACAGAACATCCACTACCTGGAAAAGCGCCTTGCCGAGCGCAAGAACAAGCCGATCGCGCTGACCTGATCGTCACCCGATGCTGGACATGGAAAGGGCGGGGATATCCCCGCCCTTTTCTGTTTTCCTTCCGGCAGCGCCGAGCCGTTCCCGGCTTGCGGGCGAGTGCAGCCGAGCATGGCTCGGCTCTACTGATGCGGCCTCAGCGCGCGTCCGCCGCGGTCGCCGGAATCTGCGAATTGGCCAGCGGCCGCACGCCATTGGGCGAGGTCGGATCGACGATCACCATGGTCTCGGTCGAGCCATCCGGCCACACTACCTGGAAAGTGCTGCCAGCCGGCAGTGAAGCGAACGGCATGCCCGTCTGCGCGCGATAGACCGCAGCGACCTGGCTGGCGCCGGCGCGGCGCACGTCTTCCTGCGCCTTCACCGTGGTCAGTTCCACCTTCGACAGATGCCGGTACCGATCCTCGTAGGTATCGATCATCAGCAGGCCGACCGCACCGGCAGAGTAGGCCACGAACAGCGCCACCCAGAACCAGAACTTGGCCCCATGCAGGAATCGACGGTAATTCATCGCCCGTCCCTCTTTCCAATCAATCGCTTGATCCATTCCTTCATTTTCCCAGCACCTTGCCGCGATACCGCAGCGTCATACACGAAATCCCGGAAATCCTGCGCTCCATCCTGCGAACAGATCCCTCCGTTCGCACAAAAACTGTTGACCAGCACGCTGTCCGCTCCACACGGTAGACCGAGTTCGCAGGCCGCAAGCCGCCATGCAAGCTCACTGAGCTGTTCGCCCGCCACCAGGCCGTCGAGTGCGCTGTCACCAGCGGCACGCACGCCCATGCCCGGCGCGATCGCCATATAGGCCTCCGGGTCACGCGAAGTGCGCACGCGCTCGACCAGGTCGCGGCGGTACTCGGCACTGTCATGCAACGGCTCACCCTCGGCGAACAACGATGCTTCTGCGGCCAGGTTGCCCTGCGCGGCCGCCTTGCGGCGTTCGGCCAGCACCAGCGCAGCGCCCAGCTTGTCGCCCGGAACGAAGCCGCCACACCGCTGCGCCACGCGCTCGCGGGCCTCGATCATCGCCGGCGCCGCGGTCAGGCCCAACCCGCTCAACACGTTGTTGTCCAAGCGGTAGCCACCCGGATCGAGTGCGTACTGCGCGCAATAGTCGTACACGCGGCTGAGCATCCAGCGCGCTTCATGGTTACCTGTATCGGCCTGCACGCGCAGTCGCTGGGCGTAGGCGTACAGATCGCTGGCGTCTTCGATGTCGGCGCGGAGGTCCAGCGGCAGGCCCGACGGCAGCGTGTTGCCGCGCTCGACGGTGGCCAGCCGGCGCGCCAGGGCTTCCGGCACCACCGGCAACGCCGCTCCGCTGTCGCGGCTGGCCACGACGGTCGGCAGGTCCGGCGACGGTGATGCCACGCCCGCCGCATGGCCGCTGGCCCGGTACCCGGCCACGCCCAGCACGGCCACCGCCGGCAGCACGAGCAACCAGGTTTTCAGGGTCGGGGCGAAGGCCATCGGCGGCGGTGAGCGTTCACGGCGCACAGGAAAGTGACGAGTTTAGCAAGGCCCGGCAGGCCTGTCTGAACTGCCCCCGTTCATCTCAAGGTGGCATCTCACGCGATACGGAGACGCTCCGATGGTCTAGCATGGCCCCCTTTCCCGTGATTACCCCCACCGCCATGCCGTTCCTGGAACTGACCCTGCGCTGCACCGAAGCCACCCAGCCCCGCTATGAAAGTGCGCTGGAGGACGTCGGCGCACTGGCTGTGACCCTGCTCGATGCCGAAGCCGACACCAGCAACGAACAGGCCATCCTCGAACCCGGCGTGGGTGAAACGCCGCTGTGGGACACCCTGGTGCTGAGCGCACTGTTCCCCGCCGACAGCAATGCGCTTTTGCTGCTGGCCGCGCTGGAATCGTTCGATCCGGAACTGGACTGGAGCAACGGCAGCTTCCGCGCCGTCGAGGATGAAGACTGGGAGCGCGCCTGGCTGGACCAGTTCCAGCCGATGGATTTCGGCAGCCGTACTTGGATCGTGCCGTGGAACCATGAACTGCCGGACGCCGCGCAGGCCGCCGATGCCGCCGTGGTGCGGCTGGACCCGGGCCTGGCCTTCGGCTCGGGCACCCACCCGACCACCGCCCTGTGCCTGCGCTGGCTGGACCAGCTGGCCGTGGACGGCCAGTTGCAGGGCCAGCGCGTGCTCGACTTCGGCTGCGGCTCGGGCATCCTCGCCCTGGCCGCGCTGAAGCTGGGTGCCGCCGAAGCGGTCGGCGTGGACAACGATCCACAGGCGCTGGTCGCCACCGCCGACAATGCCGAGCGCAACGGCGAGCAGGCGCGCATGCACGTGTACCTGCCGCAGGACGAACCTGTCGCCACCTACCCGATCGTGGTCGCCAACATCCTTGCCTCGGCACTGGACGCGTTGGCCGAGCTGCTGGCCGCGCGCGTCGCTGCCGGCGGCCGCATCGCCCTGTCCGGCATCCTGCAGGGCCAGGAAGGCGAACTGCTGCAGCGCTACGCCGCGTGGTTCGACGACCTGCAGGCGACCCAGGATGGCGACTGGATGCGCATCACCGGCATACGCCGCGCCTGATCGTGATTGAATGACCGCTGGATCCGAGCCCGCACCCTGAGCATGTCCGAGCCGAACCCGCCGCGCCGCCCGTTGGCCACCTTCCTGCGCCCCGCGTCGGAAGGCGAGGCTGCACCTGCGACCGATTCACGCACGCCCGACCCGGCGATGGATGACATCCCGCCAGCCCAAGCCCGCGCCCCCCTCGAAGCGGCGCTGCCACCGATGGCGGAAACGCGACAGTGCGATGACATCGTCAACCCCGACGAAGCGGCCGTGATCGAACCCGTCCTTGCCGCTCCGGCCCCGCAGGCCGTGGCCGGAGATGCACCCAGTTTCCTGGGCACCTCGCGGCCAAGCGCACTGCCGACGCCACGCTGGCACTGGGGGCTGGTCGCCGGACTGGCACTGCTGCTGGTCCTGCAGAGCGTTCTGGCCGATCGTGCGCGACTGGCCGCCGACGCCGGCAACCGCGCCTGGCTGGGCGCACTGTGCGGCGTATTGCGCTGCAGCCTGCCGGCCTGGCATGAACCCACCGCGTTCACCATGACCAGCCGCGAGATCCGCCCCCTGCCGGGCCAGGCCGGCGTACTGCAGGTGCAGGCCAGCATCCGCAACGATGCGCGCTGGGCACAGGCCTGGCCGGATCTGCGCCTGTCGCTGTCCGATGCCGATGGCCGGGTGATCGGCAGCGGCGTGTTCGCACCGGCGCAGTACCTCGGCGAGAACCCCGGCGCGGCCGTGCTGGAACCTGGCCAGAGTGCACGCATTGCGTTCCGCGTGCAGGAACCCGCCGCATCCACCGTCGCATTCACCTTCGACTTCCTCTGAGCAGGATAGAGGCGACCAGCCGTGGCAGGTCGGGCACGCTCGCGCTAGACTGGCCGCCACCACCTCGTCCGGCCGCGCGCTCCGCGCGCACGGGCCAACCGAATCGGGAACCCCCTTGAACGCTGTCCTCTCTCGTCCTGACAACAGTCGTGGCGCTCCCCGGCCACCGCTGCGTGAACACGTCGCCCAGTCCGTGCGCCGCTACCTGCGTGATCTTGATGGCTGCGACGCGGACGATGTCTACGAGATCGTGCTGCGCGAGATGGAAATCCCGCTGTTCGTGGAAGTGCTCAACCACTGCGAAGGCAACCAGAGCCGCGCCGCGGCGATGCTGGGCATCCACCGCGCCACCCTGCGCAAGAAGCTGAAGGAATACGGCATCAGCGCGTAAGCGCGCGTGGGTCGTGCCGGCCGCTGGCCGGCAACCCCATGAACGATGGCAGGACCGGTAGATCCACGCCATGCGTGGATCGAAGCCCGGCAGAATCAGCCGCCTCCGCCCGCCTTCCAGTAGTACCTCACCACATGGAAGAACACGGGCGCGGCGAAGCACACCGAATCCAGCCGGTCGAGCATGCCGCCATGGCCCTCGATCATGTGGCCCCAGTCCTTGATGCCACGGTCGCGCTTGATCGCCGACATCACCAGGCCGCCCCAGAACCCCATCAGGTTGATCAGCAGCGACAGGCCGAACGCCTGCAGCGGCGTGAACGGGGTGATCCACCACAGCGCCGCTCCCAGCGCGCTGGCACTCAGCACGCCGCCCACGAAGCCCTCCACCGTCTTCGACGGCGATAGCTTCGGGGCGATCAGGTGCCGGCCCAGCAGCTTGCCCCAGATGTACTGCAGCACATCCGAGGACTGCACCACGATCACCAGGAAGGCAAACAGCAGCACGTTGCGCGCCGGATCATGCCCGGGCACATGCAGGTTGAGCAGCAGCGGCACATGCGAGATGCAGAACACGCAGATCATCAGCCCCCACTGCACCTTCGCGGTGCGCTCCAGGTAGTGCGTGGTGTCACCACCGATGGTCGACAGGATCGGCAGGAACAGGAATGCGTAGACCGGAATCAGCAGCGTGTACATGCCGTACCAGTCGATCCACACCAGGTAGTACTGCCACGGCAGCACGATGTAGAACGCGGCCAGCAGCGCGTAGTAGTCGCCCGAGCGGGTCGGTGCCAGAGTGATGAACTCGCGCAGCGCGAACAGCGAGATGATCGCAAACAGTACGATCACCCCCGCGCGACCGAAGAACAGCGCCAGCCCGACCACGATCGCCATCACCCACCAGGCGCGGATGCGCGACACCAGGTTGGCGATCACTGCACTGGGCTGCCCACGCTGCCGCCAGCGCAGGGTCTCGGCCACCAGCGTGGCCAGCACCAGCACCGCGCCGACGCCGGCAAACAGCAGGCCGGTCTGCTGACCCACGCTGCGCGCGGCCAGGTCACCGGACATGTCCATCAGATAGCTCATGCGCGCCCTCCATTCGGCGCCAGGTCCAGCAGCGCCTGCCGGCTGCGGGCCAGGAATGCGGCCTTGTCCTCGTCGGCCTGCAGCCGCAGCGGCGTGCCGAACGTAGCCGTGCACAGCAGCGGCAGCGGCAGGAACCGGCCCTTCGGCATCACCCGCTTCAGGTTGTCGATCCACACCGGCACGAACTCCAGCTCCGGCCGTTGCCGCGCCAGGTGGTAGATGCCGCTCTTGAACGGCAGCAGCGGCTCATCGCCCACATTGCGCGTGCCTTCCGGGAACAGGATCAGCGAGCACTCTTCGTCGACCGCATCGCGCAGCACCTGCAACGGGTCCTGCTGGCGATGCCCGGCCTCACGCTCTACCAGTACACCGTTGAACACCGCATCGATCAGGTAGCGGCGCAGGCCGTCGCGCTGCCAGTATTCGGCGGCGGCCACCGGGCGTACCTGTCGCCGCAGCGCGGGCGGCATCGACGACCAGATCAGCACGAAGTCGCCATGGCTGGCGTGGTTGCCGTAGTACACGCGGCGCTCGCTGGACGGCGCACAGCCGATCCACAGCGCACGGGCGCCCGTCACCACGTGGATCGCGCCACTGCAGGCGCGTGCAATCAGTTCGGCGAACATCGGTCCCTCCCGTTCACGTCTGCGGCCACACTACGGCCAGTACCAGTAGTGCGGCCTGCACTGCCGTCAGCAGGTACTGGCACAGCAGCAGCCGGCGCATGCCGGCCCAACGCACGTCCCAGCCGCGCAGCGGCGCATCGGCCGGTGTGCGGCGCAGGCCACTGTCCTGCAGCAACTGGTCGGTACGGCGTGCAGCGGCTTCGCCTTCCAGGCCTTCATCGCGCAACAGCTGCAGCAGGCTCGCGTCCAGCCCGACCCGCCATGCATGGTAGGCCTGCACGAGCCCAGCGCCCACACTGAGCAGCAACAGCCCGGCGGCGATCATCGCCAACCCCGCTTCGATGCCCAGCAGTAGCAGCGCCACCAGCAGCAGCCCCAGCGACAGCAGCGCGGGCCAGCGTCCCTGGCGCAGCAGCAGTTGCATGGTCGCCAGATCGGGAACGGCACTCATGCACGCGCTCCAGCCGCTGCGGTGATGGCTTGCAGATGCTCCGGGCCCAGCACGATGCCGGGGCGTGCCGCACGCACGATGGCGACCGCCGCGCCGACTTCCGCGGCACGGCCCGTGCGCAGCAGCCACGTCGCCACGCTGGCGGCACTGCGCGAATAGCCCAGTGCACAGCACACCAGTAACGGCCCCTGCGGCCGCAGACGCTCGATGGCCTCGGCGGCCTCGCGCAGCTGCTCCGGCGTGGGCACCACCAGGTCCAGCATCGGCACGCTGCGATACGCCGCACCCGGCGCGCAGCAGGACAGCTCGGCGCAGGCATCGACCACGCCCACCAAAGGTGCCGGCAATACCGTGCAGGGAATCCGGCCCAGCCACACGCCGTCCAGCACCGGCACCGGCTGCGGCGCACGCCGTGTCCACAGCCGCGAGTTGACCCAGGCGGCGCCCAGGTACGGTGCCAGCAGCCAGCGTGCCGCCATGGTCAGGCGACCATCGGCGCGCTTCTGGAACACCGCCGTGCCCAGCCCGGCATACGCCAGCGCCACCAGCATCAGCGACACCACCGGCCACAGCAGCCACAACGCCGTACCCCGCAGCAGGACCACCGGCACCAGCAGCACGGCGGCCGCCAGCAGGTACAGCGCAGCCAATCGCCACCGCTTGGCATGCCGCGCGATGCGCCAGGCCCGCAGCGGTGGCGTGCCCTGCTCCGGCCACAGCCACACGCACAGCCAGCCGGCCAGCAGCCCGGTCGGGACGTCGATGAAATGATGCTGGAACGTGGTCAATACCGAGACGCCGATCAGCAGCGCCCACACATGCAGTACCCAGCGCCAGGCACCGTGCAGGTACTGCGCGAACTTCACCCACAGCACGATCAGCAGCACGATGTGCAGCGATGGCGCCTGGTTGAACGGCTTGTCGAAACCCAGCAGCACATCGAACAGCCAACCGAACACGCCGCCGATCTCCGGCCGCTCGAAGCTGAAGCGCAGCGGCCACAGCAGGAAGCAGCTCACGGCGATCAGCTGTGCACTGAACAGCCGCAATGCGTGCCGGTCCAGTTCGAGGCGCTGCCGGCACAGGAAGAACGAGACCGCGTAGAACAGGTCGATCGACCAGTACGGCACGATCGTCCATGGCATGAACGGAATCTGCGTTTCCCAGCCGAACGCCATCACCGGCAGTTCGGCGTGGCGGCCGGCCATCCAGTTGGCGAAGCCGTAGCTGGCAAAGAAGAACGGGCCCAGCAGGGCCAGCCACAGCAGCGCGCGCCGCCAGGGGCGCCCCGCCGTGGCAAGCGGAGTTGCAGCCAGCGTCGCCATCACGCGGTCCGGCGTGCCAGCGACACAGTGAAGATGCCGAAGTCATCGATGCGCTGCGCCACTTTCTCGAACCCGGCCAGGCGCACCAGTTCATCCATTTCCTGCTGGGTGCGGCGGCGCATCACCCAAGCAGCGCCACCACGATGACTGGTCAGCGCGCGGGCGATGAACTCCAGCTGCGGGTGCCAGGGCTGGCCGGTGTAGGCCAGGTAGCCACCCATCGGCACCGTTGCGGCGATGCCCTGCAGCGAGCGCAGCACGGCGTCGTTGTCGGGGAACAGTTCGTACAGGCCCGATACCACCGCCAGCGTCGGCGCCGGGTCGACCTGCGCCAGCTGCACCGGATCGAACGCATCGCCCTGTTCGAAACGGGCGATGTCGGACGCACCGAGGCGCTCGATCAACGCCTGGCCCTGGGTCACGTTCAGACCGCTGAAGTCGCGCAGCACGATGCGCTCGGCGCGTTGCTCGCCCTGGCCCAGCGCTTCCAGTACATAACGGCCATGGCCAGCGGCCACGTCCAGCACGCGCACCGGCATGCCCTGCCCGCGCAGGCGTTGGGCGGCATCGCGCAGCAGTTCCTGCAGGTGCCGACCGCGAATGCGGATGCCGCGCCAGCCGATCGCATCCAGGTAGTTGCGGTCGACCAGGCGACCCAACGGGCCCTTGCCGCGTGCTTCGTCGCGATAGATGTAGTCCAGCGTGCTGCCCGAATCGAAACCGGTCTGCAGGCCCAGTGCAATGCCTTCGGACAGTCTGCCGCCAAAGCGCAGGCCACCGCGCACCACGCGCCAGCGAAGATCGGCCAGGCTGTTGCGCTCGGGCGGCCAGGCCAGGATTTCAGACTCTTCAAATGTCGGCCCATGGCGGTGCGCATCGCGGCGCGACAGCTCGCGCAACGGCTCGGCGAAACGCGCCTGGATGAAGCTGCGGATGCGCGCCAGTGCCGGTGCCCGATCACGCTCGCCCAGCGTGTCGTGGAAGAAGCCCGGCAGATGCACGCGCTCCTTGATCGGGCTGGACAGGCGCTCGTAGAAGCGGTCCTGCGGGCCACGGTGCACGACGAAGTCCGAGCCGGACACCAGCAACTGCACCGGCACGCTGATGGCCTGCGCATCGGCGACGATGCGATCGGCCGCCTCGTACAGGCCCAGCAGCACCCGCACCGAGATTGGCCGGGTGATCAGTGGATCGGTGCGGTAGCTTTCCACCCGCGCCGGATCGTGGGTCAGCCATTGCGGCTTGACGTAACTGTTGACGAAGAAGTTGCCGCGCAGCTTCTGCATCAAGGCCAGGCCCGGGCGTGCGAACGGCACGTACAGCTTCACCTTGAACGCCGGGGAGGCCATCACCAGCGCGCGCAGGCGTGGCGCGTAGTCGTGCACCCAGGTGGCGGCGACCACGGCACCCACGCTCTGCGCGATCACCACGATGTCTTCCACCGCGATGCCATGCTCGGCGCCGATGTGGGCGATGAAGCTGTCCAGGTCGCGCACCAGCGCCGGAAAGCCCGGTGCATCGCCACGCGCGCCCGGCGAACGGCCATTGCCGCGCGCATCCCAGGCGAAGAAGGCGGTGTCAGGCAGGTCCAGCTCATCGACCAGATGGGTAACACGCCCGGAGTGCTCGTGCCCGCGGTGCAGCAGCACGATAGCCCGGGTGGCCGGGGTGGCTGTGGTGCCCGCCCAGTACCGGTAGAACAGCGGTACCTGGTCGAAGCTGTGGAATTCCCGTTCCTGCGCCTGACGCATGCAATCTCCTGATTGTCTTTTTCTATCTGCTTGATTAATTGGGCGAAACTGCGGTTTCCCGCAGTCCGCGACGGACCCGGTTGATCATCGTCAGCACGCACAGCACCGCCATGGCCGCGGCCACCCCCGTGACCGTCATCGCGCCAACCCACTCAAACGCCAGCAGCAGGCCCAGCGCACCGATCACGAAGGCGCGGTCGCTTTTGCCCATCGGGCCGTCATAGCGGCGGCTGGCGCCGACCATCAGCCCCAGCACGCCGGCGTATTCGCTCAGCGCCGCGGTCCAGGCCAGCAGCCACAGCGCCTCCGGGCGCACGCCCGGCACGCTGAGCAGGCTCAGGTACAGCGCCGCATCGGCGATCACATCGCACAATTCGTTCAGATAGGCACCCAGCCGCGACTGCTGGCCGAATTCGCGGGCCAGCATGCCGTCCACCGCGTTGAGCGCCATGCGCAGCAGCATCCACAGCGGCAGCAGCAGGTACAGCCATGGCTGAGCCGGCGCGCAGCACCAGACGGCGCCGGCCACCAGCAGCGAAACCACGGCAGCGGCCACGGTCACCGCATTGGCGGTGATCCCCATGCGGTACAGGCCGCGTACGGCCGGACGCAGGAGGTCCTGAAAACGTCCTTTCAATGCATAGATCGACACGATCCGAACCCGCTGATCCTTGGCAGTTCCCGCACAGCCTACCCGATTGGGGCAGCGTGCCCCATCGAATTGATTGCGGACCGCCCCCGTCCAGACGGTGCTGAAGGCGGCCACAGGCCATCGGTGCGGGTTGATTGCCACCGCCAGCGCCCGCCACCGGCCGCCACCGCCTACAATATCGGCCCCGCTCCGCTGCCGATTCTGTCCCATGACTGCTGATCTGTTGCCCGTCCGCCGGGCCCTCCTCTCCGTTTCCGACAAGACCGGTCTGGTCGAGCTGGCCACTGCGCTGGCGGCACGCGGCGTGGAGCTGCTGTCCACCGGCGGCACCGCCAAGGCGATCCGCGAGGCGGGCCTGGCAGTGAAGGACGTGGCCGAGGTCACCGGTTTCCCGGAAATGATGGACGGCCGGGTCAAGACCCTGCACCCGATGGTGCACGGCGGCCTGCTGGGCCGCTCCGGCCTGGATGACGCGGTGATGGCCGAGCACGGCATCGGCGCCATCGACCTGCTGGTGCTGAACCTGTACCCGTTCGAATCGGCCACCGCCAAGGCCGACTGCACCCTGGCCGACGCGGTCGAGAACATCGACATCGGCGGCCCGGCCATGCTGCGTTCGGCGGCCAAGAACTTCGCCCGCGTGGCAGTGGCCACCGACCCGTCGCAGTACCCCGAGCTGCTGGCCTCGCTGGAGGCCAACAACGGCCAGCTGACGGCTGCCACCCGCTTCGCGTTCTCGGTGGCCGCGTTCAACCGCGTCGCCCAGTACGATGCGGCGATCAGCAACTACCTGTCGGCGGTCACCGCCACCGACGCCGCCGTGCCGGCCCGTGCCGAATACCCGGCGCAGATGAACTCCACCTTCGTGAAGGTGATGGACCTGCGCTACGGCGAGAACCCGCACCAGAGCGGCGCGTTCTACCGCGACCTGTACCCGGTGCCGGGCACGCTGGCCACCTTCCAGCAGCTGCAGGGCAAAGAGCTGAGCTACAACAACCTGGCCGATGCCGATGCGGCGTGGGAATGCGTGCGCCAGTTCGATGCGCCGGCCTGCGTCATCGTCAAGCACGCCAACCCGTGCGGCGTGGCCGTCGGCGCCGGCAACGGCGATGCCTACGAGCTGGCCTACGCCACCGACCCGACCAGCGCCTTCGGCGGCATCATCGCCTTCAACAAGCCGCTGGACACCGCCACCGCCAAGGTGATCCTGGACCGCCAGTTCGTGGAAGTGCTGATTGCCCCGGACTACGAGCCGGCCGCGCTGGAATACGCGCAGAAGAAGGCCAACGTACGCGTGCTGCGCATCCCGCATGGCGACGGCCTGAACAACTTCGACAGCAAGCGCGTCGGCTCGGGCCTGCTGCTGCAGTCGTCGGACAACCGCGGCATGACCCGCGACGAGCTGAAGGTGGTCAGCAAGCTGGCGCCGACCGACAAGCAGTTCAGCGACCTGCTGTTTGCCTGGAAGGTGGCCAAGTTCGTGAAGTCCAACGCGATCGTCTATGCCAAGGACAACCGCACCATCGGTGTCGGCGCCGGCCAGATGAGCCGCGTGTACTCGGCCCGCATCGCCGGCATCAAGGCCGCCGACGCGAACCTGGTGGTCGAGGGTTCGGTGATGGCCTCCGATGCGTTCTTCCCGTTCCGCGACGGCATCGATGCCGCCGCTGCCGCCGGCATCAAGGCGGTCATCCAGCCGGGCGGTTCGATGCGCGATGCCGAAGTGATCGCCGCCGCCGACGAACATGGCCTGGCCATGGTGTTCACCGGCGTGCGCCACTTCCGCCACTGATCCGCATCACCAAGCCGGGCCCTGCCCGGCTTTTCTTTTCCGTATCCGAGAACCCTGTCCCATGAAGATCCTCGTCATCGGCTCCGGCGGCCGCGAACACGCCCTGGCATGGAAGCTGGCCCAGTCCTCCCGTGTCACCGACGTGATCGTGGCGCCCGGCAACGCCGGTACCGCCAGCGAAGACAAGTGCCGCAACGTGGCGGTGAAGGTGACCGATATCGACGGCCTGCTGGCGCTGGCCCAGGCCGAAGGCGTGGCGTTGACCGTGGTCGGCCCGGAAGTACCGCTGGTGGCCGGCGTGGTCGACCGCTTCCGCGCCGCCGGCCTGCGCACCTTCGGGCCGACCGCCGCCGCCGCGCAGCTGGAAGGCAGCAAGGCCTACGCCAAGGACTTCCTGGCTCGCCACAACATCCCCACCGCGTTCTATGCCGTGCACACCGACGTGGACGCTGCCCTGGCCTACATCCGCGAGAAGGGTGCACCGATCGTGGTCAAGGCCGATGGCCTGGCCGCCGGCAAGGGCGTGATCGTCGCAATGACGTTGGCCGAGGCCGAAGACGCGGTGCGTGACATGCTCTCCGGCAACGCGTTCGGCGATGCCGGCGCCCGCGTAGTGATCGAGGAATTCCTCGATGGCGAGGAAGCCAGCTTCATTTCGATGGTGGACGGCGTGCATGCGCTGCCGATGGCCACCTCGCAAGACCACAAGCGCGTCGGCGACGGCGACACCGGCCCCAACACGGGTGGCATGGGCGCGTACTCGCCGGCGCCGGTAGTGACGCCGGAGGTGCATGCACGCGTGATGCGCGAAGTGGTGAACCCGACCGTGCAGGGCATGATCGCCGACGGCATCCCGTTCACCGGTTTCCTCTACGCCGGCCTGATGATCGATGCCAGCGGCGCGCCGAAGGTGATCGAATTCAACGTGCGCTTCGGCGATCCGGAAACCCAGCCGGTGATGCTGCGCCTGCAGTCCGATCTGGTCGAACTGGTCGAAGCGGCCATCGACGGCCGGCTGGACCAGGTGGAAGCGCATTGGGACCCGCGCCCGTCGCTGGGCGTAGTGATGGCCGCCCGGCCGTATCCGGAATCGCCGATCACCGGTGATGTGATTTCCGGCCTCGGCGACGTGCCGGCCAGCGCCAAGGTGTTCCATGCCGGTACGGCATTGGATGCGCAGGGCCAGGTGGTCAGTGCCGGTGGCCGCGTGCTGTGCGTGGCGGCACTGGGCGACAGCGTGCGTGATGCGCAGACGAAGGCCTATGCCGGCGTGGCCAAGGTGAGCTGGGCCAACGCGTTCCACCGCACCGACATCGGCTGGCGCGCGATCGCACGCGAAGAGTGACCGCCGTGCCGCAGCCACGCGTGGCGTGGCTCTACTGACACTGGGTAGATCCACGCCATGCGTGGATGAGAACGCCGCAAAAAACAAAAAGGCCCGGCAATGCCGGGCCTTTCTTCATTCCAACGCCATCCCGCCTTACGCGGTGAACAGCGCCTTCATCTTCTTCAGCGCGTTCGCCTCGACCTGGCGGATGCGCTCGGCCGACACGCCGTACTCGTCGGCCAGCTCCTGCAGCGTCACCTTGCTGTCGGCATCCAGCCAGCGACGACGGATGATGTCGCGCGAACGCGCATCCAGTTCGGCCAGGCCTTCGCGCAGCAGCTGCATCTGGTTGTCTTCGCTGTCCTCGCGCTCGTAGGCCATCGACGGGTCTTCGTCATCGGCAACCAGGAACGCAGCCGGCGACGGCGGGGCGTGCTCGTTGTCCTCGTCGGTCGGCGCATCGAAACCGATATCGCGACCGGACAGGCGCGACTCCATTTCCATGACCTCGCGCTCGGACACGTTCAGGTCCTTGGCCACCGCGCTGACTTCAGCCGCGTTCATCCAGCCCAGGCGCGTCTTCGACTTGCGCAGGTTGAAGAAGAGCTTGCGCTGCGCCTTGGTGGTGGCGACCTTCACGATGCGCCAGTTCTTCAGGATGAACTCGTGCATTTCGGCACGGATCCAGTGCACGGCGAAGGAGACCAGGCGCACGCCCATGTCCGGGTCGAAGCGCTTGACCGCCTTCATCAGGCCGATGTTGCCTTCCTGGATCAGGTCGCCCAGCGCGAGGCCGTAGCCGTTGTAGCCGCGGGCCACGTGCACCACGAAGCGCAGGTGCGAATGCACCAGCTCGCGGGCGGCGTCCAGATCGTTGCCGTCGCGGAAGCGACGGGCCAGGTCCTGTTCGTCATCGACCGACAGCACCGGGATCTGGTGCACGGCACCGATGTAGGCGTCCAGCGAACCGAGCGCACTGGGAATCGGGAGATTGTTTGCCACAAGGGCAGTAGAGGTGTTCTGGCTCATAGGCACCCATCTTAGCAGTCCGGGATTTGGACTGCTAAAGGAGGAAAAAGTTCCAGCATCCTATTGATGCAACACTGGTCCCAAACAGAGCCCTACCGTAGCGCGATTTGATGACAGTGGCGAGCATGCTTTTCGGGATTCACAATCCCTTGGAATTCAAGCAATTACCTGGCAGAAACCGGCCGATTTCAGTCAAGCGGAGCTGAACGGGCCGTTCTGCAGACCCATTCAGGCCCGGAGACGTTGCCCGGTGTTCAGGCCCAGCAGCCCGACGGTGCTCAGAGCGCCGAACGCGGCGGCAGCGACCAGTCGATCGGGGCCTGGCCGCGGCGCTGCAGGTACTCGTTGGCCATCGAGAAATGCCGGCAGCCGAGGAAGCCACGATGGGCCGACAGCGGCGACGGGTGCGGCGACTTCAGCACGCGATGGCGACGGGTGTCGATGACCTTGCCCTTCTGCTGCGCATAGGCGCCCCACAGCATGAACACCAGGCCTTCGCGTTCGCGGTTGAGCACGTCCACCACGTGATCGGTGAAGCCCTCCCAGCCACGCCCCTGGTGGGCACCAGCCTTGCCCTCTTCCACCGTCAGCACGGCATTGAGCAGCAGCACCCCACGTTGCGCCCACGGAATCAGGCAGCCGTGGTCCGGGCGCGGGATGCCGAGATCGCTCTCGATCTCCTTGTAGATGTTCAGCAGCGACGGCGGCACCGGCACGCCCGGCGGCACCGAGAAACTCAGGCCATGCGCCTGGCCGCGGCCGTGATACGGGTCCTGCCCGAGGATCACCACCTTCACCTGCTCGAACGGCGTGGCGTCGAACGCGGCGAAGATCTGCGGGCCGGGCGGGAACACCGCCGCGCCACTGGCCTTGCGCTGGCGCAGGAAGCTGGACAGCTCGCGCATCTGCGGCTGCAGCAGGTAATCGCCGACATGCTGCTTCCAGCTCGGTTCCAGCTGGATCGTCGGGGTGTCGGCTACTTCATCCATCATCGAATCAGGGGTCCATCGTTCAATCGGGCCAGGCGCAGCTGGAACAGCACCTTGGTGACCAGCAGCCGCTCTTCGATCGGCTTGAGCACCAGGTCATTGGCACCGGACTGCAGCAGCCCGGTCTGGTTGTGCGGGTTGCCGTCACCGGTCATCACCAGCACCGGCAGGCGGCGCTTGCCGTAACCAAAGTCCACGCGCACGCGCTGCACCACGTCGCGCCCGCTCAGTTCGCCCTTCAGGGTGACATCGGTCAGCACCAGGTCGATGCGGTGGCGGCTGCGGCCCAGCGACTCGGCAGTGAGCAGGGTGAATGCCTCTTCGGCGCTGACCACGTGCAGCACGTTCAACTGCTGCCGCTCGAGCATGCGCTTGGTGGCCTCGGCCACTACGCGGCTGTCCTCGATATAGAGGATGGTGGCGCCGGGGATGGTCTGCGGCTGCACATAGCCACGGATGAAGGTCGCCAGCGCTTCATGGCCCAGGGATTTGTCGAAATAGTCGGTGACGTACTCGGTGAAGCGGCGCTGCTCCAGGTGCTGCTGGGCGTCGCCGGAAACCACGATCACCGGCACATAGGCCTGTCCGGCCGCTTCGCGGACCATGCGCGCCAGCGCCAGGCCGTCGCCGTCACGCAGGGTCAGCGAGGTCGTCACCAGGTCCACCGGGCCCTGCGCCAGCGCCTGCTGCGCGTCTTCGATGCTGTCGCAGCCAATCACCTCCACGCCCGGCAGGTCGCGCTGCAGGACGTCGGCGATCAGCTTGCGGACCAGCTTCGAGCCATCGACCACCATCACCCGCGTCGCGGGCCCTTCAAGGTGCTTCAGCGCTTGCGGTTGCATGCCGGTCTCAGGTGTCGGTCGGGCGGGTCTGGCGGAGGAAGTGGCCGGTTACCAGCCAGGCGCCCAGCCAGCCCAGCAGCAGCGTGCCGACCAGGACCAGGCCGCCGTGCAGCAGGTCCAGGCCATGCAGCACGAACGGGCTGCCGTAGCTGCGCGAGAGTTCGGCCAGCGGCACGCGCAGGGCGGCACCGGCGGCGCCGATCAGGGCCAGCGCTACCGCGCCGGCGCCCAGCCCGTACCACGCGCCCAGGTACAGGAACGGGCGGCGGATGAAGCCATCGCTCGCGCCGAGCAGCTGCAGCACGCCGATCTCTTCGCGACGGGCCTGGATGTCAAGGCGCACCGTGTTGCCGACCACCAGCGCGGCGCCCACGCCGAGCAGCACCGACAGCACCTGCACCAGACGTGCACCGAACGCCAGCCAGGCGTCCAGGCGCTGGCGCCACAGCGCATCGTGCTGCACCAGATCGGCCTCGGGCAGGCTTTCCAGCGCGCGTGCCAGACGTGCGTCGTCCTTGCCCTGGCCCGGGGTGATCACCAGCAGCGAGGGCAACGGATTGTCGTTGAGCGCATCGATCGCCTCACCGAGGCCGGCATCGCGCAGTTCCTGCAGGCCCTGCTCGGGTGTGCGCACATTCACTCCGGCCACATCATCGCGGTCGCGCAGCTGGCCGGCCAGGCGAAGCGCACCGGGACCATCGACGTTGCTCTTCAGGAACACGTTGATGTCGCGCGACTGCTGCACGCTGCCGGCGAACTGCTTGAGGTTGTCCAGCGCGATCGACAGCCCCAGCGGCAACGCCAGGGCCAGCGCCATGACCATCACGGTCAGCAGGGTCGCCCACGGCTTGCGGCAGGCGCGGCCCAGGCTGAACACCACGCTGTGCACGTGGTGCTGGAACCAGACGCCCACGCGCGACGGGGCGGCGGCTTCGCTGTTTTCGTTCTTCGCCATCGGTTACTCCGCCAGGTCCTGCGGCGAGATGTCATCCACCAGCCGGCCGTGGTCGAGGATCAATACGCGCTTGCGCATGCGGCGCAGCAGCGGCAGGTCGTGGCTGACCACCAGCACGCTGGTACCGCGCGAGGGCAGCTCGGCGAACAGGGCCATGATCTCCGCTGCCAGGGTCGGGTCGAGATTGCCGGTCGGCTCATCGGCCACCAGCAGCTTGGGCTCGCCGACGATGGCGCGGGCGATGCCGACGCGCTGCTGCTCGCCGGCCGACAACTGCGAGGGCAGTGCTTTCTCACGATGGCCCAGGCCCATGCGCTCGAGCACTGAACGCACGCGCTTGTTGATGTCGCCCCGGCGGGTACCACGCAGGATCAGCGGCAGCGCCACGTTCTCGGCAATCGAGCGATCCATCAGCAGGCGGTGGTCCTGGTAGACCGCCCCCACCGCGCGTCGGTGGCGCGGCACGTCGCCGCCGCGCACCTTCAGCAGGTTGCGCTCGTCGAACACCACCGCGCCGCGGCTGGGCCGCTCGTCGAGGTGGATCAACTTGAGCAGCGTACTTTTACCCGCACCGGAATGGCCGGTGACGAACAGCATCTCGCCCGGCGCGACCTCGAAGCTGACATCGGTCAGCGCCTCGTGGCCACCGGCGTACTGTTTGCTGACATTGTCGAAGCGCAGGACACTCATGCCCCGATTATGCAGGACCGGCGCGACGGCGTGGAGATGGTGGGTGCCACCGGCCCCGCCTGGTGGGTGCCGACCGTTGGTCGGCACACCTTTCAAAGCCACCCGACCAACGGTCGGGTGCTACCCGCTGATCGGCAGCGCCGATCAGCTGCCCGACAGCATCCGGCGGATCTTGCGGCCGATGCGGGTCAGGAACGAGTCACCGGTATCGGCGGCGGTACGCACCGGCTTGGCCACCACCTGCACCGGGGTGACCGGGCTGGCGCCGTTGCCGGCGTTGGCCTGCACACCCTCTGCACCCTCGACCGGACGGCCGTGGCGACGACGACGGCGCTTGCGCGGCTTGTGTTCACCATCCACGGCAGCGTCCGGTGCACCTTCGGCGCGCGGCGGACGCGGTGGACGCGGGGCCTGGGCAGCGGCGCCTTCAGCACCGGCGACCGGGGCGGCAGCCCCCTGCTCGCCTTCCACGCGCGGCTTGCGCGGGCCGCGCGAACGGCGCTCGCCGCTGCGCTCGCCGTCACGGCCACCACGACCACCACCACTGCCGGAACGACCGCCACTGCGGCCGCCACCCCGACGCTCTTCTTCGGCGGCGCGGGCTTCGCGCGCTTCACGGAAGATCTGGCCGACGCTTTCGTTGTCCTCGCCTTCCTCGCCTGCAGCCGGCGCCGGGCGTTCCGGGCGCGGCAGCGGCGTCAGCAGTTCCTTGGTGACCGGCTCGGAGGGAATCTTCTGCTCGATGTAGGCCTCGATGTCCGGCAGGCCCATCGCGTAGCGTTCGCAGGCGAAGCTGATCGCATCACCTTCTTCACCCAGGCGCGCGGTACGGCCGATGCGGTGCACGTAGTCTTCGGCATCGAACGGCAGGTCGTAGTTGTAGACGTACTTGATGCCATCGATGTGCAGGCCACGCGCGGCCACGTCGGTGGCCACCAGGATTTCCAGCTGGCCCTTCTGGAAGCGGTTGAGCAGGCTCTCGCGCTTCTTCTGCGGCACATCGCCGGACAGCACGCCGACACGGTAGCCGGCCTTTTCCAGCGAGCGGGCGACGCGCTCGACGAAGACCTTGGTGTTGACGAACACCATGGTCCGCGCGCCTTCGCTGCGCGACAGCAGGCCCAGCAGCAGCGGGATCTTCTCGTCGTCGGCCGGGAAGTAGATGCGCTGGCGCACGCGGGCAGCGGTGATGGTCTCGGCTTCGACCACCAGCTTCTGCGGCTCGTTCATGTGCTCGTAGGCCAGCTCCAGCACGCGATGGCTGAGGGTGGCGCTGAACAGCAGGGTCTGGCGGATGGTGCGTTCCGGCATGCGGCGCAGCAGGAAGCGGATGTCCTTGATGAAGCCCAGATCGAACATGCGGTCGGCTTCGTCCAGCACGCAGATCTCGCAGGCATGCAGCGAAACCACCTTGTGCTGCTTGACGTAGTCGATCAGGCGGCCCGGGGTGGCGATGATCACGTCCACGCCCTGCTGCAGCAGCTCGCGCTGCTTGTCGTAATCCACGCCACCGTAGACCAGCGCGAAACGCAGGCCCAGGTCGGAACCGAACTTCACCGCATCCTTGTGGATCTGGATGGCCAGCTCACGGGTCGGGGCGAGGATCAGGGCGCGGGGATCTTCCGGCTTGCGGTCGGCCAGCGCCGGACGGGTCAGCAGGCGGTTCACGACAGCCACCAGGAAGGCCAGGGTCTTGCCGGTACCGGTCTGGGCCTGGCCGGCAACATCACCACCGGGCAGCGCGACCGGCAGGGTCAGCGCCTGGATCGGGGTGCAGCGGGTGAATCCGGCTCCTTCAAGGCCGGCCTGCAGGGCCGGGTGCAGCTCGAAGGAGGAGAAGGTCAAATCGGTCAGCGGTTTGTCGCTCATGAGTCCGTCTTGGTATGGCCGCCGGCCCGTGGGGCGGCTGGCACTTCATCGTCTGGGGGCACCGTCGCAACTGCGGCCCCTGCGGCGGGTTGGCAGGCAGGGACCACCTGGTCCGCACGCCGCGCAATGCCCCAGTTTACCGCACTCGGGCAGGCAAACCGGAATGCGGCGTCTCACGGCATGCAGAGACACCACCTTCACCCAGCCACACCGGACTTGAACGGCCCGCACGGGGCGCTGGTGTCGCCGACTGCCAGCCCCATCTTCAGGAAGACAGTGAAATCCGACACATACCGGCCATCGAAGCGATCACGATACGCTGGGTTCCAGCCGGCGCCTGTCCCTGCCCCGCGATAGGGGTACACTGCCGGCCGTGAGCGTCCAGGCATCCCGCCGAACGCACCGCGGCAGTGCGCCGCGAGGCAACGACGAGGGTCGCGCCACCGGGCAAGGCCCAGTTCACCCACCTCCGGCATGGCCGGGTGCAATCCAAGACGAGAAACCAAGATGAGCGACAAGGTTGTACATGTCGGCGACGCCGACTTTGATAGCGCAGTGCTGAATTCCAAGGAACCGGTGCTGGTCGATTTCTGGGCCGAGTGGTGTGGCCCCTGCAAGATGATCGCCCCGGCGCTGGACGAGCTGGCCGATGCCTACCAGGGCCGCGCCAAGATCGCCAAGGTCAACGTTGACCACAACCGTGCGCTGGCCGCGAAGTACCACGTGCGTTCGATTCCGTACCTGGTCGTGTTCAAGGATGGCGAGAAGGTCGGCGAGCAGATCGGTGCGGTGGGCAAGGCCCAGCTGGCCGGCCTGCTGGACAAGGCCCTGGCCTGATCCTGCCGGTCTCCGGCAGCCGCCGAGCGCGGCTGCCGGCGGGCGCACCACGCCCATGATGAATGCTGTTCCCGGCGACCCTTGCATGGCGCCGCAGGCCGATGATAGTGTCGGCATATCCGGCCGCGTTCGCGTGCCGCACCCTCTGGACGCAGTTTCTTCCAGACCCATTCCCAACGTTCGCCGCCCCAGCCGGGCGCTCGCACCGTCAAGCGAGGAATAACGCTCTTGTCCGATAACACTTCCGAAACCGGCAGCGCTGATGCGCCCGCCGAAAAGCGCGTGCGCAAGCCCCGCGTGAGCAAGGCCGCCGCCCCGGCAGCCGCAGAAACCAGCGCCGCTCCGGCGCAGCCGACCCTGCCGCTGGCAGCTGCGCCCGAAGCACCGGCGCCGGCCGCAGCACCTGCGCCGAGCGCGCCCGCCGCCGAGGCCCCTGCCAGCAGTGGCGGTGGCGAGGGTGGCGAGGGCCGCGAATCCGGCCAGCCGCGGCAGCAGAATCACCAGGGGGGTGGCCAGAACCAGGGCCAGAACCCGTACAACCAGAACGGCCAGCAGGGCCAGCAGGGCCAGGGGCAAGGTCAGGGCAACCGACGCGACCGCTTCCGCAACCGCCGCGACCGTGACCGCAACAACCGCTTCCGCGACGATGGCATGTCCAATGACGGCGGCGAACAGCAGCCGTTCGTGCCGCGCCCGCACGCCAACGTGCCCGAGGGCTTCCCGGTCTACTCGCTGAGCGACCTCAAGCGCATGCCGGCACAGAAGCTGCTGGAAATCGCCGAGCAGCTGCAGATCTCCGAAGGCGTGGCCCGTGCCCGCAAGCAGGACGTGATCTTCGCCCTGCTGAAAGTGCTGACCCGCCACGGTGACGGCGTCGCCGCCGACGGTGTGCTGGAAATCCTGCCGGATGGCTTCGGTTTCCTGCGCGCGGCCGAAGCCAGCTATCTGGCCGGACCGGACGACACCTACATCTCGCCCAGCCAGATCCGCCGCTTCAACCTGCGCACCGGCGACCACATCTCCGGCCGCATCCGCTTCCCGAAGGACGGCGAGCGCTACTTCGCGCTGAACATCGTCGACACCATCAACGGCGAGCCGATCGAAGCGTCGAAGAACAAGGTGCTGTTCGAGAACCTGACCGCACTGTTCCCGCGCCGCCGCTTCACCCTGGAGCGTGGCAACGGTTCGTCGGAAGACATCACCGGCCGCATCCTCGACCTGATGGCGCCGCAGGGCAAGGGCCAGCGCTCGCTCATCGTGTCGCAGCCGAAAGCCGGCAAGACGATGATGATGCAGCAGGTCGCCACCGCCATCACCACCAACCATCCGGACGTGCACCTGATCGTGCTGCTGATCGACGAGCGCCCGGAAGAAGTGACCGAAATGCAGCGCACCGTGCGCGGCGAAGTCATCAGCTCGACCTTCGACGAGCCGGCCGCGCGCCACGTGCAGGTGGCGGAAATGGTCATCGAGCGCGCCAAGCGCCTGGTCGAGCACAAGAAGGATGTGGTGATCCTGCTCGACTCGATCACCCGCCTGGCCCGGGCCTACAACAACGTGGTGCCGAGCTCGGGCAAGGTGCTGACCGGTGGTGTGGACGCCAACGCCCTGCACCGCCCGAAGCGCTTCTTCGGTGCCGCGCGCAACGTGGAAGAAGGCGGCAGCCTGACCATCATCGCCACCGCGCTGGTCGACACCGGCTCGAAGATGGACGAGGTGATCTACGAAGAGTTCAAGGGCACCGGCAACAGCGAAGTGCACCTGAGCCGTCGTATCGCTGAAAAGCGCGTGTTCCCGGCCATCGACATCAACCGTTCCGGTACCCGCCGCGAAGACCTGCTGATCGAACCGGAGCTGCTGCAGAAGATCTGGATCCTGCGCAAGCTGCTGCATCCGATGGATGAAATGGCCGCGATGGAATTCCTGCTCGACAAGATGAAGAACACCAAGTCCAACGACGAGTTCTTCGGTTCGATGAAGCGCTGATCCACGGCATTGCATTGAAAAGAACCTGCCGCCCGCTGCGGCAGGTTTTTTTTTGGCTGCAGGGCGACCTGTTTCACTTTGCCGCCGCTGACTTTTGGCGATAATTCGCCCGACACCCTGCCCGGCCCCAAGGGCGTGGCCACCGATTCCCGCTGTCGCCCCTTCCGGAGAACCGGTCGGGTCCAGCCTACTGCCGGATCCGTCGACGCATGCGAACGCTGTCCCCCCGCCTCAACCTGGGCAAGCTGATCCTCGCCCTGGCCCTGCTCAGCGCCATCATCGCCCTGGCCAATACCCTGCTCGCCAGTTACCGCGTGCAGCGCGACCAGCTGGTCGGCAACACGCTGGAGGCCAACCGCGTCTATGCCACCAAGCTGGCCGAGACCACCCAGAATTTCCTGCTGGCCGCGCAGCAGGAGCTGGCCTACGCCGCCACCCGGCTCGGCCAGAATGATCTCGATCCGGCACAGGCCCAGGATGAAGCCAGCCGGCTGCAGCTGCAGACCAACAGCTTCAACTCCTCGCTGGTGGTCGACGCCGATGGTCTGGTGATCGCCACCTCGCCGCAGACCCTGCAGCTGCAGGGCGAGATCCTGCACAGCGCCGGCAACAACGCCGCACTGGCCGCGCGCCAGCCGATGATCAGCGATCCCTACCAGTCGACCACCGGCAAGCTGCTGGTCTCGCTGTCGCATCCGATCTTCGACCGCCAGGGCCGCTATCGCGGCTACGTCAGCGGCACCCTCTACCTGCGCCAGCGCAGTGCGCTGCACACGCTGCTGGGCAAGCACTACTACCGCGACGGCTCGTACCTGTACGTGGTGGACCGCAATGGCCGCCTGCTGTACCACGCCGATGGCAAGCGGGTCGGCGACTACGTGGTCGGCAACCCGGCGGTGAAGGCAGTCGTGCGCGGTGAACGCGGTGCGCAGCAGGTCCGCAACAACCTGGGCGTGTCGATGCTGGCCGGCTATGCACCGGTACCGGCCACCGGCTGGGGCATCGTCGCCCAGCGGCCGACCGAGGCCACGCTGCAGCCATTGTCGCGGTTGATGACCGCGGTGATCTGGAACGCGATCCCGCTCGGCCTGCTGTCACTGCTGGTCACCTGGTGGTTCGCCCGCCGCATCTCGCTGCCACTGTGGCAGCTCGCACGCAACGTGCAGGGCGGCGAAGACACTGGCAATGCGATCAGCCACGTCAGCGGCATCCGCGCGTGGTACTTCGAGGTCGCCCAACTCAAGCAGGCAGTGCTGCACAGCTTCAATGCCCTGCAGGACCGTATCGGTACGCTCAACCGTGCCAGCCGTACCGACCCGCTGACCGGCCTGTTCAACCGCCGCGGCCTGCAGCAGGCGCTGGACGCGCTGCAGGTGCAGGGCATCCCGTTCGCGATCCTGGCGCTGGACATCGACCGCTTCAAGTCGATCAACGACAGCCATGGCCACGACGTCGGCGACGCCGCCATCGTCCACATCGCCGACCAGATGCGCCGCTATTCGCGCGACAGCGACATCCTCTGCCGCGCCGGCGGCGAGGAATTCCTGCTGCTGCTGCCGGGCATCAGTACCGACTCGGCCCGCCAGGCCGGTGAACGCCTGCGCCAGCATATCGCCGATCACCCATTCGAACCGGTCGGCACCATCACCGTGTCGCTGGGCGTGGCTCACTTCCCCAGCTTCCATGTCGACGCCGAGCAGGCATTGCGGCTGGCCGACAAGGCGCTGTACATGGCCAAGGAACAGGGCCGCAACCGGGTGGTGGTCTACCCGTACGCCGACTGACGCGGAGCCGGGCTGCCCGGCTCCGCAGCGGGTCTCAGCTCTGTTGCAGCGGGGTCAGCAGGCGCAGGCCGCGCTTGGCGCCGTCCACCATGTAGACGCCGCCTTCCGGCAGCAGATCGCTGCCGGCCTGCTCGACCGGGTCAGCCTCGTGCCACGGCACGCTCTGCCGCGGCCCCGGAATGAAGGCGCGCCAGCGGCCATAGCGTTCCGCCTCTGCATTGGGATCATGGTTCAGGGCGAAGTTCACCGGGATGCGAACCGTCCAGCTGTCCCGGGTGCTGTCCTCGCCGGTGGTCGGCGGCTTGAAGGTCCAGGTACGGGCGGTGCTGACGCTGGCTCTGGCCAGGATGTCGCGCATCTTGGCCAGGGTCCGCTCGGACGCGACCACAGCCATGTTCACCTGCTCGGCGGCCACGTCGGCCACTGTTCCGTCGCGCGCCACCTTGACCAGCAGCAGCACCTCACCCTGGCCACCGTTTCGGTAGGCTGCCTCCGGGTAGCGCGGCGGTGTCATGTGCAGCGGGGTCACCGAATCAGTGGCCTTCGGATCGTACTCGCTGAAGTCGACACTGGTCATGCTGATTTCATAACCGCCATCGGCCGCAGCCTTGCCGCGCAGGCGAACGCGCAAAGGGGCCCGCGTGGCCACCGCCTGGCCAGCGCGCAGCGTGGGCTCGAAGCGCCAGCCCCCGATGGTGCCTTCGACGAAGGAGGCGATGCCCGGAGCGACCATGGCTTTCTGGTCCAGCACCAGCGAACTGACCGCGCCCTCCGGCGTGACCTCGATATGACCGGACAGCACCATGCTCATTTCCGCAGTCGCACGTACAGCGCGTGCGGTCTGCGCAGTGGCGTCACCTGCAAGCAGGGGGGCGCCGGCACCGACGGCCAGCGCGAGGGCGAGAAACAGTGGAGAACGCATCATTGCCGGATCCTTGGTGATGATCGGCGAGAGTACCTCAGCCCAAGCGCCCAGGACAGCCGGCTCAGGCCAGCCGGTGCGCGCCCGAATAGGGCGGCGTGTCCGGATAGTCACCTCGGCCGAAGCGTTCCTGCAGGCCCTGCCACCAGCCCGGGTCGAACAGGTGCCGGTAGTGCTCGCGCACCGCTGCCAGCTCTGCAGCGGGCAGGCCCATGAACGGGCCGAAGCGCTCGGGAAACACATCGCGCGGACCAACATGGAACCACGGCTCGTCGGACATCGCTTCCTCCGGCGTACGCGGCTGCGGCCAGGCGCGGAACACGCAGTCGCTGACCAGGCACAGCTCGTCGTAGTCGTAGAATACGGCCCGCCCATGCCGTGATACGCCGAAATTCTTCGGCAGCATGTCACCGGGGAAGATGTTGTTGCGCGCCATGTCGGTGATCGCCTGCGCATAGTCCAGTACCGCCGCGCGCACGGCCTCACCGCCCTGCTCGCGCAGGTACAGGTTCAATGGCCGGAAGCGGCGCTGTACGTAGCACAGTGCCACTTCCACCTCTTCGCCATCGACCCGCACGGTCTGCGCGCATTGCTGCAGCAGCTCTTCCAGCAAGGCCGGTGCGAAACGGTCTCGCGGGAAGCGCAGGTGGCGATACGGCTGCGCATCGAGCAGGCGGCCGACGCGGTCGAGGTTGAACACCAGCGCGTACTTCTCTTCCACCTGCTGCCGCGACATCGCCTTGGGCCAGGCGAAGCGGTCGCGGATCAGCTTGAACACCAGCGGATAGCTGGGCAGGGTGAACACCGCCATGACCATGCCCGGCGTGCCTTCGGCGGGCACCAGCCGCTCCTGCGGATGCTCGTTGAAGTGGCGGAAAAAGGTGCGGTAGCGCTCGGTCTTGCCCTGCTTGGCGCGTCCCAGCACCGTGTAGATCTCATCGATGGGCTTGCCCGGCAGCAGGCTGCGCAGGAACACCACCGCATCGCCGACCGTGGCGAGGTCAGCCTGGAAGTAACTGCGCGATACACCGAACAGGTGGGCGACGTCGCGACGACGGGTCAGCACCGCGTCGGCACGCAGGCCACGCTCATCGTTGACCAGTGCGATCACGCACGGTGAGAAGCGGTGCTCGCCGAACACGCGGCCAACCAGGTAGGCACGGCGCTCGCGATAGAACACGGTGTCGAGCAGCTCGATGCTGCGCACCGGCGTATCGCCCCAGTGCGCCAGATCATCCTGCAGGCGCACGGCGATCGCCGCCGCGCAGCGCAACTGGTGCGCATACGGAATGTCGAAACGGTAGTCGGCCAGCACGCGCTGCAGGGCCTCCACCGGCCGCGTCGGCGAGACGGCATAGGTATGCCGGGCGACCGGATGGGTGATCGCGTCGGACGGCTCGACATCGAAGGCGATGAACTCCAGCGCCGGATCCACGCCACGGATGGAAAACAGGCGCCGCGACAACGTGTTGTAGAAGGTCTTGTACAGTTCGGCGTCGATCAGCCCCCGCAGCAGTGCGCTGTACTGCGCATGCACCTGCAGCCACAGCGCGCGCTCGCCGATCGCTTCGCCGGCGAGGCGGCGCAGTGCATCCATCTGCTCGGCGATGCACAGGTCATACAACGCGATGCGCTCGACTGCATCCTGGCGCGCGCCCGCCCAGTCACGCTGCTCGAAGCGCTGCCGTGCACGGGCGGTGATCGCCGCGAAGCGGGCATGGTACTGCTCGAAACCATCGCGGATGGCGCCGGCGATGCGCGGCGCCAGCTCGGCAGCGATGTCAGGCTCGGACATGCAGGGCTCACCCGGAAGGACCGGCTTCACCATACGCTGGCGTGTGCAATGGCGTCGAGTGCGAAGGTAGTGCCGGCCGCTGGCCGGCAGCACCTGGACCGTCGATGGATCGATGCAGACGCCGGCCAGCGGCCGGCACTACCGGCTCAGATCGCCAGTTCGGCCTCTACGTCCTGCACCTTGCGTCGGGCCAGTGCAAGGTTGGACTTGGTCCGGTCCAGCACGATGTAGAAGAACAGGCCCTTCTTCTTCGCGACCGGTCGCATGATGTGGTACGCCTTGCCCAGCGAGATCAGGATATCCTCGATGCTGTCATTGAGGTTCAGCGAGGCGGCGGTCTTCATCTTGGCCCGGATCACTTCGGTATTGCCGGCGGCGGCCACTTCCATGTCCATGCCGGCACCGGCTTCGCCGAGCAGCATGCCGCTTTCGTAGTCGACCAGCGCCACTGCCTGCGCGCCGTCGATGCCCATCAGTGCGTTCAACGATTCATTCAATCCAGCCACGTCGCACCCCTTGTCGATGTTGGTTCGAGCCCCTCGTTCCCCTGCGGCCGGGCTCACGATCCGCCGAGTTCGGCCAGGATCGCCTGGCCACATTCCCTGCTCTGCCACAGCACCTGCCCGATCACGCTGCGCTGGTCGCAGGCCGCCATCAGCAGCAGCGGCGCACGCCCTTCGGCCTGGATCGCCAGCATCAGCACCTTCCCGCCGATCGCTTCGAGCATCAGCGTCTGCAGATCGCCCAGGACCAGTTCGCGCCCCACCGCTGCGGCCAACGCCAGCATCGCGCTGGTCATCGCCGCCAGCCGTTCACCGCGCCCGTCGGCTCCGGCGCTGACCAGGGCGAAGCCATCAACGCTGGCCAGGACCACGGTACGTACCCCTTCGACCCGCTGCTGCAGGTCCTGCAGCAGGGGTTGCAGGCGCTCACGCTGGCCGGCGTCGGGCAATACCGCCATCTGCCCGTCAGCCATGCGCAGCCACCAGTGCGTGCGCTTCCATTTCGCTCATCAGTACGTCCATCAGCAGCAGTCCCTGTTCCCGGTCACGGGCATCGATGGCCAGCAGCGGCAGTGGCTGGTCGTCCAGGCAGGCTCGGCTGGCCCAGTCATCCAGTGCCGCCTGCGGCGCCTGGTCGAGGTGGGTGACCGCCACCACCAGTGCCAAGGACGATGCAAACGGCTGCAGCACCTGCAGGTAGTCCTGCAGCTCGCTGGCCAGGCCCGCGCGACGTGCGTCCAGCAGCAGCACCGCGCCCCGTGCACCCTGCAGCAGGATCGGCCACAGGAAGTCGAAGCGCTGCTGGCCGGGCGTTCCGTACAGCCGCAGGCGCTCGCCGTTGGGCAGGTCGATGTCTGCATAGTCCAGCGCGACGGTGGTGGAGGCCTTGTCGGCACCGAGGCGATCACTGTTGGCCACATCGGTGTCGACTACGGCGCCGGCCGCGATGCTGCGCACCAGCGTCGACTTTCCGCTGCCCATGCCGCCCAGCACCACCACCTTGTGCTCACGCATTGCGCTCACTCCCACGCAGGTGCCGCCACAGGCGGGCAAGCAATCCGTTGTCGGTGCGGGTGCCACCGGTCGCCACCATCGGCGCCGCCGGGGCGGCCTGCAGCTGCGCGTAGCCACACAGGTAGGCCGCGTGGATGAAATCGCGAACGGCCGCCGCCGGCAGCTCAAGCAGCATCGCGCATTCTTCAACCGTGCACGCGCGCTTGAGCAGCAGCGAGCACAGGCGGAATCCATCGTGGTCGTGCCCCAGCACGCGGAAATCCGGCCAGCGCAGCAGCTTCACCGAAGCGCCGCGCAGGCGTTCGTCCAGTGCCTGCCAGTGGCGGCTGCGTTGCGCCCATTGCCACAGCAGCGGCCGCAGCGGCTGGCGTGGTCGCTCACCAGCCAGTGCCTGCAGGCGCGCCGGCGTCAGCGCATCCAGCTGCAGGCGTTCGAACGCATCGGCCAGGCGCTCCACCAGCACGCTCGCGGGTTCCTGCAACAGCACGGCCTGGTCGTGCTCCAGATCCATCAACAGCAAAGGTTCGCCCGCATCACTCAACAGTGCCTGGCCATGGCGCAGCGGCAACCGCTCGCGCAGCAGGCGGGTGATGGCGTGTGCGCCATCGGCCAGACGTATCAGCGCGGGTGCGGGCATGGCCAGGGGCTCCGGTGCCAACTGCATGCGACGCAGCGCGCGGCCGATGGCACCGTCGTCGAGCACATCCTGGTGTCCGTCGCCGTCGCGCAGTTGGCCGCCGTTGTCCTCGATCCAGCATTGCAGGCGCGGTCGCTGCTGGCGCATGCGCTGGGCCGCGTTGCGCAGCGCCGGGGTATCGCGGATGACCAGCAGGTCGCAATCGTCCAGGTCCTGGCTGCGGCGGACCTGGCCGTCCGGCAGTGCCGACGCCAGGCGCAGCCGTTGCAGCAGGGCCTGCTCGCCCTGGATGTCGGTCCCCACTACCAGCACGCGTGCCATCCGTGTTCCCCGGGCGACCACCTCCCCGGTGGTCTCGCGTCGCCAAGGCTAGGGTTTGCCGACGAAGGCCGTCGTGATCGACTGCTCAGATTGAGCGGGGCTACATCGGCGTGCTGATCGGTTCTGCGACGGCCATCGCGGGCAAGTTTCATGCCCCGTTGACGGCAGTCCGACAGCTGACGGATGTCACGGTTTCATCGCTCGGGGTCGGATCCCTTTTGCGCGCAGAAGGGATCTGACCCCGAGCGGCCCCGGAAAAAGAAAACCCGCGCCGAAGCGCGGGTTTCCATGTTGCGGCAGGCGAACGGCGCTGGATCAGCCGCGCAGCTGCTCCAGCGCGGCGTTGAAGGTCGCGCTCGGGCGCATCGCCTTGCTGGCCTTGGCCACATCCGGACGGTAGTAGCCCCCGATGTCCACGGCCTTGCCCTGCACTGCGATCAGCTCGTCGACGATCTTCTGCTCGTTGTCGGTCAGCGCCTTGGCCAGCGGGGCGAAGCGCGCCTTCAGTGCGGCGTCCTCGTCCTGCGCGGCCAGGGCCTGCGCCCAGTACAGCGCGATGTAGAAGTGGCTGCCGCGGTTGTCGATGCCACCCAGCTTGCGCGACGGCGACTTGTCGTTGTCCAGGAACTGGCCGTTGGCTTCGTCCAGCGCCTTGGCCAGCACACGGGCGGCGGCGTTGTCATAGCGGTTGCCCAGGTGTTCCAGCGACGCGGCCAGGGCCAGGAACTCACCCAGCGAATCCCAGCGCAGGTAGTCCTCTTCGACGAACTGCTGCACGTGCTTCGGGGCCGAACCACCGGCGCCGGTCTCGAACAGGCCACCACCGGCCATCAGCGGCACGATCGACAGCATCTTGGCGCTGGTGCCCAGCTCCATGATCGGGAACAGGTCGGTCAGGTAGTCGCGCAGCACGTTGCCGGTCACCGAGATGGTGTCCTCACCCTTGCGGATGCGGGCCAGCGAGAACGCGGTCGCTTCCACCGGCGGCAGGATGCGGATGTCCAGGCCGGTGGTGTCGTGGTCCTTCAGGTACTGCTCGACCTTGGCGATGACCTGCGCGTCGTGGGCGCGGGCGGCATCCAGCCAGAACACGGCCGGGGTGCTGCTCAGGCGGGCGCGCTCGACGGCGAGCTTGACCCAGTCCTGGATCGGCGCGTCCTTGGTCTGGCACATGCGCCAGATGTCACCGGCTTCCACGGCGTGCTCGAACACCACGGTGCCGGCATCGTCGGTGACCTTGACCACGCCATCGGCAGCGATCTGGAAGGTCTTGTCGTGCGAGCCGTACTCTTCGGCCTTCTGTGCCATCAGGCCGACGTTGGGCACCGAGCCCATGGTGGCCGGGTCGAAGGCGCCGTGCGCCTTGCAGTCGTCGATGACGGCCTGGTACACGCCGGCGTAGCAGCGGTCCGGAATGACCGCCTTGGTGTCCTGCAGCTTGCCTTCGGCGTTCCACATCTTGCCGGAGTCGCGGATCATCGCCGGCATCGAGGCGTCGACGATGACGTCGCTCGGCACGTGCAGGTTGGTGATGCCCTTGTCCGAATTGACCATGGCCACGCCCGGGCGCTGTGCGTACTCGGCAGCCAGGTCGGCTTCGATCGCAGCACGGGTGGCTTCCGGCAGCGACGGCAGGCGCGCAGCCAGGTCACCGATGCCGTTGTTGGCGTCGAAACCGGCCTGCTTGAGCACTTCGGCGTGCTTGGCCAGCACGTCCTTGTAGAACTCATTGACCGCCACGCCGAACATGATCGGGTCGGAGACCTTCATCATGGTCGCCTTCAGGTGCAGCGAGAACAGCACGCCCTGGGCCTTGGCATCGGCGATCTGCTCACCGATGAACGCGGCCAGCGCCTTGCGGCTCATCACGGCGGCGTCGACGATCTCGCCGGCCTTGACCGCAGTCTTTTCCTTCAGCACGACGGCGCTGCCGTCCTTGCCGTGGAAGGTGATCTTCAGCGAACCCGCGTTGGCGACGGTGGCCGACTTTTCGCTGCCATAGAAGTCACCGGCGGCCATGTGCGCGACGTGCGACTTCGAATCGGCCGACCAGGCACCCATGCGGTGCGGGTGCTTGCGCGCGTAGTTCTTCACCGACAGCGGTGCGCGGCGGTCGGAGTTGCCTTCGCGCAGCACCGGGTTCACCGCACTGCCCTTGACCTTGTCGTAGCGCGCCTTGTAGTCGCGCTGCTGATCGTCGGCCGGGGTTTCCGGGTAATCCGGCAGCGGATAGCCCTGGTCCTGCAGTTCCTTGATGGCCGCCTTCAGCTGCGGCACCGAGGCGGAGATGTTCGGCAGCTTGATGATGTTGGCGTCCGGGGTGGTCGCCAGCTGGCCGAGCTCGGCCAGGTCGTCGCTGACCTTCTGCGCGTCGGACAGCAGTTCCGGGAACTGCGACAGGATGCGGCCGGACAGCGAGATGTCACGGGTTTCCACCACGATGCCGGCAGTGGCGGTGTAGGCGTCAACGATCGGCAGCAGCGACTGGGTGGCCAGGAACGGTGCTTCGTCGGTCAGCGTGTAGAGGATCTTGGACATGGGGGACTTGGACTCTGTAGCAATGCTCAGGGGAAGGCCGGCGCCAGCGCCGGGCCACGTGCAACCGTGTCGCGCGCGGGGTTGGCCCCCGCGCTTTCCCCCGTCGCCGTCAGGGTGGGCGCGCGGCGGGGAAACCCCTGCATTGTCGCGTTTTCGGCCGCGCGGGGCAAAGCTGTGCCATACGCGGCGGTACTGCATGCCGGCAACGCTGTGATCCATCGACGCCTGGATGAAGCCGACCATCATCCAACAAAAAAGGACGCAGCCTCGCGGCTGCGTCCATCGTGAGCCCTGCCGGGAGAGAGTCGGCTGGACTTACTTGACCTCGAACTCCTGCGGCGTTCCGGCCGCCTTGCCATCGACGGTGACTTCGGCGCGGTACTTGCCGGCCGGCCAGCCCTTTGCATTCTTGAAGGTGACGTTGGTGGTTTCCGCACCGCTGGTGTTCAGCGTGGCATTCTGTTCGCCGGCCACCTGGCCGTCCTGGTAGGTCAGCTTCGCGCCAACGGTGACGTTGTTGGCAGCACCGTCGGTCTTGACCGAGACGATGATGTCGTCCTTCGGCGCGAACAGAGCCGTCGTCGCAACCGACTTGTCGGCGGCTGCGGTCTTGCCGACCGTGACCGACGAGACGCTGACAGCAGCGGCTTCGGCCATCGGCGGCGGCGCGCCGGTCATCGGGGCCGGTGCTGCCGGTTCGGCCGGAGCAGTCGCTGCCGGAGCGGCATTGGTGTCGGTCGACTCTTCTTTCTTCTTGCAACCGACCAGGGCGACGCTGCCCAGCAGGGCGGCGATCAGGGCGGTCTGGAGCGGGGTGGTCTTGATCATTCGGGGTTCCTCCCAGGGATTGTCGGATGGCGTTCGATCGCCGGCTTACTTCGGCGGCAGTTTCAGGGTCTGGCCCGGGAAGATCTTATCCGGGTCATCAAGCACATCGCGGTTGGCTTCGAAGATCTTCTTCCAGGCATTGGCGTCGCCCAGATGCTGCTTGGCGATCTTCGACAGCGAGTCACCCTTCTGCACGGTATAGGTGCCGCCGCTGACAACGTCTGCGGTGCTGTCCACCGAAGCGCTGACGCCGGAGAAGTCCGCCTTCGGCACCTGCTCGGCGGTACTGTCGACACTGCCACTGACGCCGGAGAAATCGGCTTTCTTCTCGGTACTCATCCACAACTCCCGTCTGCATGACTACGTGATTGGCACGGTGCCATGGCGGTTGTTAAATGGGGATGGTGCAGATGTGAAGCCGGCCCCGGGGGCGGCTGAACAATCGGGGGAATGGACACCCGGTAGTGCCGGCCGCTGGCCGGCTGTGCCACGGGATCCGGCCTTGGCCGATTGCCGGCCAGCGGCCGCCACTACCGGTAACCGCCTGCGGCGGTTACTGCCGCAGCTCGCGGTAGGTCGCGGCCGGGGCGACGATGCCCGGGCTGGCACGCCAGGGGTTGATGTCCAGGCCACCACGGCGGGTGTAGCGGGCCTCAACCTCCAGCCAGTGCGGCTGGCAGCGCGCGGACACCTCGCTGAAGATCCGCTCAACACACTGCTCGTGGAACTCGGCATGCTCGCGGTAGCTGACCAAGTAGCGCAGCAGGCCGGCGCGGTCGATCTTCGGCCCACGGTAACGCAGGCTGACCGTGGCCCAGTCCGGCTGGCCGGTGACCGGGCAGTTGGACTTCAGCAGCGCCGAGACCAGAGTCTCCTCCACCACCTCGCCCGCATCGGCGGCGAGGAAGTCCGCCTGCGGCGGGCCGTAGCAGTCGATCTCCACGTCCAGCCCGTCGATGGATTCGCCAAGCGGCGTCTCTTGCAGCTCCGGCAGGCCGAACTCCACCTGGACCGGCGCACCGGCGCAGGCCGACAGATCCGCCACGATGCGCGCGCGCAGCGCCTCGGCGTTGTCGATGCGGGTGCTGTTGAGGGAGTTCAGGTACAGCTTGAACGACTTCGATTCGATCAACCGCGGCGAGGTGCACGGCACCTGGACGGTGGCGACGGCGACCTGCGGCTTGCCACGCGGGTCGAGCCAGCTCAGCTCGAAGGCGTGCCAGCGGTCGTGGCCGACGAACGGCAGCGCGCCGTCATCGAGACCGATCTCGGCGCGGGCGCCGCTGCGCGGGATCGGAAACAGCAGGCCGGGATCGTACTGCGACGGGTAACTGACCTCGCGACCGAGGCTGGAATCCTGTGGGGTGTTCATGGGGGTCATTGTATCGCGCGGACGGCGGGCCTTCGGCCGGGCCGGCCAACGGCGAAGCCCCTCCGTGGTGGGGTGTTGGGTCGTCGAAAGCCTGGATTCCCGGGAGTGGGCCGGGCGGATGGGGCTGGCGGGGACGCCGTGAATCCGTCCCTGGAGGCTTAGCCGCGCCATCCATGGCGCGGATACCCCGCCAGCCCCACCCGCCCGGCCCCCCGACACATTTCTGCCGCCGATCCACCACGGGAAAGATCAGAAAATCAAAATCCGATCCTTCGGACATTCTCGATGTCTGCCATCCACGCATGGCGTGGATCTACCGGCAAGCCACGGGATCGGGTCTGGAGGAAAGCCCCCTGAGTCAGGGGGCGGCCGCGAAGCGGCAGGGGTCTGGAAGCTGGTAAGGGGGGCCCACCGTTCGCGCAGCGAACTGTGGGAGCGACAGCGCGCATGCGATGTCGCGTACCCAGGGCTGCAAGCCCTGCCGGAAACCCTCACCCCGCCGGAGTGCCGGCACCGTGCAGGTAATCCAGGCTCACCTGCAGCAACGCGCGCAGACCCACATCCAGCGCCTTCTCATCCAGCAGGAACTTCGGCGAATGATTGGCCGGCGCCGTCGCCGGGTCGATGCCCACGCTGGTGGAACCGACGAAGAAGAACATGCCAGGCACTTCCTTCGCGTACAGCGAGAAATCCTCCGCGCCCATCTGAAGCGGTGGCTCGTACACGTTGTCCTTGCCCACCACCGCCTGCAGGCTCGGCAGCATCTTCGCGGTCAGCGCCGGGTCGTTCACCGTGGCCGGGTTGCCCTCCGATTCGTAGATGTCGGTCACCGCCTTGGCACCGTGCGCGGCGGCCGTGTGCTCGGCCACGTTGCGCAGGTCGGCGAAGATCTGCTGGCGCATCCCTTCGTCGAAGGTGCGGATGGTGCCGACCATCTCCACTTCATCGGGAATGATGTTGTAGCGGATGCCGCCGTTGATTGCGCCGAAGGTCAGCACCGCCGGTTGCTTGGACAGGTTGGCACGGCGGCTGACGATGGTCTGCGCGGTGCCGACCAGATCGGCGGTGGCGACGATCGGGTCAACACCGTTCCACGGTGCCGAGCCATGCGTCTGGCGCCCGATCACTTTGATGCCGAAACGGTCCGAGGCGGCCATCAACGGGCCACCGCGCACCGCGATCTGGCCGGCCTGCACGCTGGAGAACACATGCAGGCCAAACACCGCCTCCGGCTTGAAATCGGCGAACAGCCCTTCCTTCAGCATGAGTGCGGCACCGCCCTCTTCCGGCGGCGGCGCGCCCTCCTCGGCCGGCTGGAAGATCAGCATCACCTGGCCCGGCAGGTCCTTCTTCATCGACACCAGTGCTTCGGCCACGCCGAGCAGCGTCGCGGTGTGCGCGTCGTGGCCACAGGCATGCATCACGCCCACGGTCTGCCCGCGGTACTGGTCAGTGGCCTTGGAAGCGAACGGCAGGCCGGTCTGCTCGGTCACCGGCAGCGCGTCCATGTCCGCGCGCAATGCGATCTTCGGGCCCGGCTTGCCGCCTTCGATGATCGCCACCACGCCGTGGTGGGCGATGCCGGTCTTCGGCTTCAGGCCCATCGCCCGCAGGCGCTTGGCGACTTCGGCCGAGGTACGCACTTCGCGGTTGGACAGCTCCGGGTGCTGGTGGAAATCACGACGCCACTCGATCACCTTGGACTGCAGCCGCTGCGCGGCGGCGGTCACTTCCGGGCGCTGCCCGTCCTGGGCGTGGGCAAGGGCCGGCAGGGCCAGCAGCAGGGCGGACAGCAGCAGCGAACGGCGCATCACAATCTCCACGGCAGGGGGTTCCAGCTGAATGTAGGGCAACACTGCCGCCACGGGAACCTCCGGCGCGGCATCCGGTCTTAGCGCCCGTCCCATCCGTCATGCAGGAAACGTGATGTGGCACAGGTATGCTTTGCGCATTGCCCCCGGGTCGCGCCCGGTCCAGCCCTTTTGGAGTCCTCGTAATGTCACGTGTTTGGAAGATCGTGCTGCTGGTCGTGGCAGTGCTGGTGCTGGCCGTGGTCGGCCTGCGGGTCATCGGCGGCGGCAAGGACGAGGCTGGAAAACCGGCTGCGGGCGCACGCCAGGGCGGCGAAGACCCGGATACGGGCCCGGTGCCGGTGACCGTGGTCGATGCCACCCGCCAGGACGTACCGGTGTACGCCAGCGCGCTGGGCACGGTGACCGCAATGAATACCGTTACGGTCAGCCCGCAGGTCGGCGGCCAGCTGATGAGCCTGAATTTCCGCGAAGGCCAGGAAGTGAAGCCGGGTGATGTGCTGGCGGTGATCGATCCGCGCACTGCCCAGGCCAGCTATGACCAGGCCGCGGCAGCCAAGCGCCAGAACGAAGCCCTGCTGGCCACCGCGCGCTCCAACTACCAGCGCTCCAACGCGCCGGAATACCGCCAGTACGTCGCCAAGACCGATCTGGATACACAGCGAAACCAAGTGGCACAGTACGAAAGCGCAGTCGCTGCGAACGAGGCCAGCATGCGCTCGGCGCAGGTGCAGCTGCAGTACACCCGGGTCACTGCGCCGATCTCCGGCATCGCCGGCATCCGTGCGGTCGATGCGGGCAACGTGGTCAACGCCGGCACCGCGCTGGTCACGCTGACCCAGATCCATCCGATCCACGTGCTGTTCAACCTGCCCGAGCGCCAGCTGGGTGATGTGCGCCAGGCACAGGCCGCCGGCACGGTGCCGGTGGCCGCGCTGGACCGCGCCGACTCGCATGTCCTGTCCGGCGACGGCAAGCTGGACGTGGTCGACAACCTGATCAGTGCGGACAGCGGCACGTTCAAGGCACGTGCGGTCTTCGACAACACCGACAATGGCCTGTGGCCGGGCCAGTTCGTCAACGTGCGCATGCAGCTGCGCACGATCGCCGGTGGCGTGGTCATCCCGACCCAGGCGGTGCTGCGTGGCCCGGATGGCGAATACGTCTATGTCGTGCAGGGCGACAACACGGTGAAGATGCAGACCGTGCGCAGCGGCGTGGAAGTGGGCGACAGCCAGGTGCAGATCGCCGAAGGCCTGAAGGGCGGCGAGCGGGTGGTCAGTGAAGGCCAGTTCCGCCTGAAGCCGGGCAGCAAGGTCACCGCACTGAAGCCGGGCGAGACCCCGGCCGCACCGACCGAGGCCGAACTGAAGGCAGCCGAGCAGAAGAACGCAGGCGGCGGTGGCCGTCGCGGTGGTGGCCCGCGCTGAGCGCAGGCCACGGTTCTCCCTCGCGCCGGCGGACCTGCCGGCGCCGACATTGAAGTGCCAGCAAGGATCAGTCCGTGGGCTTTTCGACGATCTTCATCCGCCGCCCGATCGCCACCTCGCTGTTGATGGCGGGCCTGTTGCTGCTGGGCATCCTCGGTTACCGCAAGCTGCCGGTGTCGGCGCTGCCGGAAATCGATGCGCCCAGCCTGGTGGTCACCACCCAGTACCCCGGTGCGAACGCCACCACCATGGCCTCGCTGGTCACCACCCCGCTGGAGCGCCAGTTCGGGCAGATTTCCGGGCTGGAGCTGATGACCTCCGACTCGTCGGCCGGGTTGTCGACGATCATCCTGCAGTTCTCGATGGACCGCGACATCGACATCGCCGCGCAGGACGTGCAGGCGGCGATCCGCCAGGCCACCCTGCCCTCGTCGCTGCCCTACCAGCCGGTCTACAACCGGGTGAACCCGGCCGACGCGGCCATCGTCACCCTGAAACTGACCTCTGACACGCGCCCGCTGCGCGACGTCAACAATTACGCCGATTCCATCCTGGCCCAGCGCCTGTCGCAGGTGCAGGGCGTGGGCCTGGTCTCGATCGCCGGCAATGTGCGCCCGGCCGTGCGCATCCAGGTCAATCCGGCGCAGCTGTCGAACATGGGCCTGACCCTGGAACAGCTGCGCAGCGCGCTGACCCAGGCCAACGTCAATGCGCCGAAGGGTTCGTTGAACGGCAAGACCCAGTCCTACAGCATCGGCACCAACGACCAGCTGGCCAGCGCCGCCGAGTACCGCGACACCATCATCAGCTACAAGAACGGCCGCCCGGTGCGGCTGTCGGACGTGGCCGAGGTGATCGATGGCGTGGAGAACGACCAGTTGGCCGCCTGGGCCGATGGCAAGCCGGCGGTGCTGCTGGAAGTGCGCCGCCAGCCCGGTGCCAACATCGTGCAGACCGTCGAGCGCATCCGTGCCATCCTGCCGCAGCTGCAGGGCGTGCTGCCGGCCGACGTGCACCTGGAGATCTTCAACGACCGCACCGAGACCATCCGCGCCTCGGTGCATGAAGTGCAGTTCACCCTGATCCTGACCATCGGGCTGGTGGTGGCGGTGATCTTCGTGTTCCTGCGCCGGTTGTGGGCCACGATCATTCCCTCGGTGGCGGTGCCGTTGTCGCTGGCCGGCACCTTCGCGGTGATGGCCTTCGCCGGCATGTCGCTGGACAACCTCTCGCTGATGGCGCTGGTGGTGGCCACCGGCTTCGTGGTCGACGATGCGATCGTGATGATCGAGAACATCGTGCGCTACATCGAGCAGGGCAAGAGTGGCAAGGAAGCGGCCGAGATCGGCGCACGCCAGATCGGCTTCACCGTGCTGTCGCTGACGGTCTCGCTGGTGGCGGTGTTCCTGCCGCTGCTGCTGATGCCCGGCGTCACCGGCCGCCTGTTCCACGAGTTCGCGTGGGTGCTGAGCATCGCCGTGGTGCTGTCGATGCTGATCTCGCTGACGCTGACCCCGATGATGTGCGCCTACCTGCTCAAGCCCGATGCCCTGCCCGAGGGCGAGGACGCGCATGAGCGCGCGGCGGCGGCCGGCAAGCAGAACCTGTGGACGCGCACCGTCGGCCTCTACGAGCACAGCCTGGACTGGGTGCTTGGCCACCAGCGGCTGACCCTGGCCGTGGCCGGTGGCGCGCTGGTGCTGACCGTGCTGCTGTACGTGCTGATTCCCAAGGGCCTGCTGCCCGAACAGGACACCGGCCTGATCACCGGCGTGGTGCAGGCCGACCAGAACATCGCCTTCCCGCAGATGGAGCAGCGCACCAGGCAGGTGGCCGAAGCGCTGCGCCAGGATCCAGACGTGACCGGCGTGTCGGCCTTCATCGGCGCCGGCAGCATGAACCCCACCCTCAACCAGGGCCAGCTGTCGATCGTGCTGAAGGAACGCGGCGAGCGCGATGGCCTGGATGAGATCCTGCCGCGCCTGCAGAAGGCGGTGGCCGGCATTCCGGGCGTGGCGCTGTACCTGAAGCCGGTGCAGGACGTGACCCTGGATACCCGCGTGGCCGCCACCGAGTACCAGTACTCGCTGTCGGACGTGGATTCGGCGACGGTGGCGACCCAGGCCACGCGCCTGACCGAAGCGCTGCGCAAGCGCCCGGAACTGGCCGACGTCGACAACAACCTGTCCAACCAGGGCCGCGCCTTGGAGCTGAACATCGACCGCGACAAGGCCAGCGTGCTGGGCGTGCCGATGCAGACCATCGACGACACGCTCTACGATGCGTTCGGCCAGCGCCAGATCTCGACCATCTTCACCGAGCTCAACCAGTATCGCGTGGTGCTGGAAGTGGCACCGGAGTTCCGCACCAGCACCGCGCTGATGGAACAGCTGGCGGTCGCCTCCAACGGCGCCGGCGCATTGACCGGCACCAATGCCACCAGCTTCGGCCAGGTCACCTCCTCCAACTCGTCCACCGCCACCGGCATCGGCGCGCAGAACACCGGCATCACCGTCGGCGCCGGCAACATCATCCCGCTGTCGGCGCTGGCCGAAGGCAAGGTCAGCAGCGCCCCGCTGGTGGTCAGCCACCAGCAGCAGCTGCCGGCGGTGACCGTGTCGTTCAACGTGGCGCCGGGCTATTCGCTGTCCGAAGCGGTGCGAGCGATCCAGGAGACCAAGGACAGCCTGGACATGCCCACCCACCTGCATGCCGAGTTCATCGGCAAGGCCGCCGAGTTCACCGGCAGCCAGACCGACGTGGTGTGGCTGCTGCTGGCCTCGCTGGTGGTGATCTACATCGTGTTGGGCGTGCTCTACGAGAGCTACATCCACCCGATCACGATCATCTCCACGCTGCCACCGGCCGGTGTCGGCGCGCTGCTGGCGCTGATGCTGTGCGGGCTGAGCCTGTCGGTGGATGGCATCGTCGGCATCGTGCTGCTGATCGGCATCGTCAAGAAGAACGGCATCATGATGGTCGACTTCGCGATCGAGGCGCGCCGCGCCGGTGCCAACGCGCACGAGGCGATCCGCCGCGCCTGCCTGCTGCGCTTCCGCCCGATCATGATGACCACCGCCGCGGCCATGCTCGGCGCACTGCCGCTGGCGCTGGGCACCGGCATCGGTTCGGAGCTGCGCCGCCCGCTGGGTATCGCCATCGTCGGTGGCCTGCTGCTGTCGCAGCTGGTGACGCTGTACACCACGCCGGTGATCTACCTGTACATGGAGCGCTTCTCCGAGTGGCTGGCGCGCCGCCGCGAACAGCGTGCGCTGCGCGAGGGTTCGCTGCAGGAGCCGCAGGCATGATCCACGCCCCGCTGCCGTGGGCGGCCGCACGATGAACCTGTCCGGCCCCTTCATCCGCCGCCCGATCGGCACCGCGCTGCTGGCCATCGGCTTGTTCATGGTCGGCCTGATCTGCTACCTGCGCCTGGGCGTATCGGCGCTGCCGAACATCGAGATCCCCGTGATCTTCGTGCATGCCAGCCAGTCCGGCGCCGACGCGGCGACCATGGCCTCGACGGTCACCGCGCCGCTGGAACGCCATCTCGGCCAGCTGCCAGGCATCGATCGCATGCGCTCGTCGAGCTCGGAAGGCAGCTCGCTGGTGTTCATGATCTTCCAGAGCGGCCACAACATCGATTCGGCCGCGTTGGACGTACAGACCGCGATCAACTCGGCACAGGCCGACCTGCCTTCGGGCATGGGCTCGCCGATGTACCAGAAGGCGAACCCGAACGACGACCCGGTGATCGCCATCGCGTTGACCTCGCAGACGCAGTCGGCCGACGAGCTCTACAACGTGGCCGACTCGCTGCTGGCGCAGCGCATCCGCCAGATCAGCGGCGTCGCCTCGGTCGACATCGCTGGCGCGTCGACGCCAGCGGTACGCGTGGACGTCAACCTGCGCCTGATGAACGCGCTGGGCCTGACCGCCGATGACCTGCGCAACGCGGTGCGCGCGGCCAACGTAACCTCGCCCACCGGCTTCCTCAGCGATGGCAACACCACCACGGCGATCATCGCCAACGACTCGGTGGCACGCGCCGCCGACTTCGCCGACCTGGTGGTCAAGACCCAGGGCGACGGCCGGGTGATCCGCCTGAAGGACATCGCCAACGTCTACGACGGCCAGCAGGATGCCTACCAGGCGGCGTGGTTCGACCACAAGCCGGCGGTGGTGATGTACGTGTTCACCCGCGCCGGCGCCAACATCGTGGAGACCGTAGACCGGGTCAAGGCGCAGATCCCGACCCTGCGCGACTACCTGCAGCCGGGCACCACGATGACGCCGTACTTCGACCGTACGCCGACCATCCGTTCGTCGCTGCATGAAGTGCAGATCACCCTGCTGATCAGCCTGGCGATGGTGGTGCTGACCATGGCGCTGTTCCTGCGCCGGCTGGCACCCACCCTGATCGCGGCGGTGACCGTGCCGCTGTCGCTGGCCGGCGCCGCGCTGGTCATGTACGTGATGGGCTTCACCCTGAACAACCTGAGCCTGCTGGCGCTGGTGATCGCGATCGGCTTCGTGGTCGACGATGCGATCGTGGTGATCGAGAACATCATGCGCCACCTCGACGAGGGCATGCCGCGCATGCAGGCGGCGTTGACCGGTGCGCGCGAGATCGGCTTCACCATCGTCTCGATCACCGCCTCGCTGGTGGCGGTGTTCATCCCGCTGCTGTTCGCCAGCGGCATGATGGGCGCGTTCTTCCGCGAGTTCACCGTCACCCTGGTGGCGGCCATCGTGGTCTCGATGATCGTCTCGCTGACATTGACCCCGGCGCTCTGCAGCCGCTTCCTCAGCGCGCACGACCACAGCGCGCCGCCGTCGCGTTTCGGCCGCTGGCTGGACGCCGGCCACGAGCGCATGCTGCGCATCTACACCGTATTCCTCGACTTCTCGCTGCGCCACGCGCTGCTCCTGTCGCTGACGCCGCTGATCCTGATCGGCGTCACCATCTTCCTGTTCGGCGCGGTGAAGAAGGGCGCGTTCCCGCCGCAGGACACCGGCCTGATCTGGGGCCGCGCCAACTCCAGTGCCACCGTGTCGTTCGAGGACATGGTCGCGCGCCAGCGCCGCATCACCGACATGCTGATGGCCGACCCGGCGGTGAAGACGGTGGGTGTACGCCTGGGCAGCGGCCGCCAGGGCTCCAGTGCACAGTTCAACATCGAGCTGAAATCTCGCAGTGAAGGCCGCCGCGAAACCACCGCGCATGCGTTGGCGCGCCTCAGCGCCAAGGCCGATCGCTATCCCGACCTGCAGCTGCGCCTGCGCGCGATCCAGGACCTGCCCAGCAACGATGGCGGCGGTTCCAGCCAGGGCGCGCAGTACCGCATTTCGCTGCAGGGCAACGACCTGGCCGCACTGCAGGAATGGCTGCCCAAGCTGCAGGCGGAACTGAAGAAGAACCCGAAGCTGCGCGACGTCGGGACCGACGTGGACAATGCCGGCCTGCGCCAGAACATCCAGATCGACCGCGCAAAGGCCGCGCGCCTGGGCATCACAGTGGGCGCCATCGACGGCGCGCTGTATGGTGCGTTCGGCCAGCGCCAGATCTCCACCATCTATTCGGACATCAACCAGTACAGCGTGGTGGTCAATGCCCTGCCCTCGCAGACAGCCACCCCGGCGGCGCTGGATGAGGTGTACGTGCGTGCGCGCAACGGCGACATGGTGCCGATCACCGCGGTGGCCACGCAGATGCCTGGCCTGGCCCCATCGCAGATCACCCACGAGAACCAGTACACGACGATGGACCTCAGCTACAACCTGGCTCCCAACGTGAGCATGGGCGAGGCCAAGGCGATCATCGACGCGACCGTGGCCGGCATGCGCATGCCCGGCGACATCCGCCTGGCCGACGATGCGGGCTTCGGCTTCAACTCAGATCCCAGCGACATGCTGATCCTGGTGTTCGCCGCAATCCTGACCGTGTACCTGGTACTGGGCATGCTCTACGAGAGCCTGATCCACCCGGTCACCATCCTGTCCACGCTGCCGGCGGCGGGTGTCGGTGCGCTGCTGGCCCTGTTCGGCAGCAACACCGAGCTGTCGGTGATCTCGATGATCGCGCTGGTGCTGCTGATCGGCATCGTCAAGAAGAACGCGATCATGATGATCGACTTCGCACTGGTGGCGCAGCGCGAGCATGGGCTGGCGCCGCGCGATGCCGCACGCGAGGCCAGCATCGTGCGCTTCCGCCCGATCATGATGACCACGATGGTCGCGATCCTGGCCGCAGTGCCGCTGGCGATCGGCCTGGGTGAAGGGTCCGAGCTGCGCCGCCCGCTGGGCATCGCGATGATCGGCGGCCTGCTGTTCTCGCAGAGCCTGACCCTGCTCAGTACGCCGGCACTGTACGTGATCTTCTCCTGCCTGGCCGAGCGCTGGCGCGCCCGTCGCGCGCGCAGGCGCGAAGCGAAGCTGCTCAAGCGCGCGCAGCGGGCGTAGTAGAGCCCATCCACGCATGGCGTGGATCTAGTTTTCGGTACTGCGAATCTGCCGGCCAGCGGCCGGCACTACCACCGGCGCGGAGGGTGGGTGCGGACCGTTGGTCCGCACGCCTCCGGGTTTGACGTGCTGTAACGAAAAGAGAACAATTCCCCTCCAGCCATGGTCCTGCGCCCCTTCGCGGCGCCCCGCTGCCCTCTCCGGCAAGCCTGCGTGATCCCAGCCATCAACCTTTCCCCCCATGCGGGCGGATGGCGCGTGGCCGTTCGCCGAGGATGACTGAACCATGCTCCTGCACCCACTCTGCCGCCCGGCCCTGCTTGCCGTTTCCCTGTCACTGGCCTGTGCCGCGCATGCCCAGTCCGTACCCGAGCGCACCAATCGGAACCGCAGTGCCACCGATCTGGATGCAGTGAAGGTCACCGCCGAACGCACCCACGCCGATACCGGCGCCCTTGGTGATCGCGTGCTGCGTGATACCCCGTTCGCGATCACCGCCGTGGGCCGCGAGCAGATCGAGCAGCGCCAAGTGGTCTCGCTGGGCGAAGCGTTCCTGCTCGACCCTTCGGTCACCACCCAGGTCAACGCGTATGCCAGTGGCTGGAGTTCGCCGATCCGCAACCGTGGCATCGACCTGAACTTCGACAGCTATCGCGTCAATGGCCTGCAGGTTTCCTCGTGGGGTACCGAGTGGCCGCTGGAAGTGATGGAACAGGTCGATCTGCTGAAAGGCCCGGGTGGATTCCTTTATGGTTTCGGTGCCCCCGGTGGCATCGTCAACTACATCACCAAGAAGCCGACCGATACGCCCACCTTCTCCGCCCAGCTGGGCTGGCGCGAGCAGGGCATCGTCAGTGCCGGGATGGACGTCGGCGGCCGCTTCGGCAACGAGCAGATGTTCGGTTATCGCTTCAATGCTTTCGAGGAAAAGGGTGAGACCTTCAATGGTGGCCACGTCGATCGCAAGGTGGGCGCACTGTCGCTGGACGCGCGCCTGAGCGACGCACTGATCTGGACCTTCGACGGCGTGTTCCAGTCACGCGACCTGCGCGAGGAATCGCCGCAATACTACTTCCGCGGACTGACCTCGTTGCCGCGACCGATCGCCGGGAATACCGGCAACAGTGTCCCCGGCACCTACTACGACACTCGTTCCAGCCTGTTGTCGACCCGCTTGGACTGGCAGATCAACAGCGACTGGAAAACCAGCCTGAGTTACGGCGTCAACACCTCGTGGAATGACGTCAACAAGATCTTCGCCTACATCGATTCGCCCAATGGCGACTATGACGTCAACGTCTATGAACTGGGTGGCAAGAGCGAGTGGAGGCTGGCCCAGGCGATGCTGCAGGGCAGCTTCCGCACCGGTCCGCTGCAGCATCAGGTGGTGGCAGGCATCAGTCACCAGACCGGGCTGGGCTGGGACCGTCCCTACGAATGGAGCCTGATCGGCCGCGCCAACCTGTACCAGCGCCATGACATCCGCCATGACGCCGTCGGTTCACGGATGATGACCCGTGGCGACGAGACCGTGCAGCAGGCCGTGTTCGCAAGCGATACCGTCGATCTCGGCAGCGGATGGTCGGTGCTGGCGGGCTGGCGCTACAACGATTACGAGACCAAGGGCCGCTACCACACCTATCCGGTCACACCGACCTATGCCGTGCTGTTCAAGCCCAGCGAGGCGGTCACCCTCTACGCCAGCTACATCGAATCGCTGGAGGCGGGCAGCCGCGTAGGCAACAACTACGTCAACGCCGGTGATGTGCTCGATCCGACCCTCAGCAAGCAGTACGAGATCGGCGCGAAGGCCGAGGCCGCGCGCTGGAACGCGAACGTGGCGGCGTTCCGGCTGGAACGTGGCGCCAACATCGATGAACTCACACCGGCCGGCAAGCGCCTGGTGCAGGACGGCATCACGCTGTACGAAGGCATCGAGGCCAGTGCCGACCTGCACCTCAGCGATGTCCTCACGGTTGGCGGAGGCGTCACCTGGCTGGCCCCGACCTACGACAGGCTGTCCCCGGCCAGCGCTGCACAGGAGGGCAACCGTACCGCCGGTGCGGCGCGCTGGAGCGGGGTCGTGCACGCCACCTACCAGCTGCCGTGGGTGGATGGCCTGGAAACATACGCCGCGGTGCGCTACTACGGCGATGTCTGGTACGACGCCGACAACACCCTGAAGCTGCCCGATTACACGCTGGTCAATGCAGGCATCGGCTACCGCCTGCTCGCCTCCGGTCATCCGCTGACCGTGCGCGCCAGCGTCGAGAACCTGGCCAACCGGAAGTACTGGTCCAACGCCGGCACAGGCCTGCCACGCACGTTCGCTGTGAGCGTGCGGTTCGACATGTAGGGCCGGGCAGCACCGTGGGTGCGGACCGTTGGTCCGCACTCCATATTTCACGCGCAGCCCGCAATAATGGTGGAAGACCCTTCCACCGAGCCTGCATGTCCGCCCGCCAATCCCGCCTCAGCCGACTGTGGGCCCACGAAAAGGCCAGCTACGGCCTGCGCGTGTTCATCGCGCTGACCGCGGCCGTGGCCGTGTGCTGGCAGTTCGAGGCGCTGACCGCCCTGCCCGGCGTGTTCCTCGGCATCATCGCAAGCGCCATCGCAGAAACCGACGACAACTGGTGGGGCCGGACCAAGGCCGTGGTGTTGTCCCTGTTGTGCTTCTGCATTGCGGCGGCTTCGGTGATCTGGCTGTTCCCGTGGCCGTGGATCTTCATCGGCGCGCTGGCACTGTCCACCTTCGGCCTGACCCTGCTTGGCGCGCTCGGCGAGCGCTACGCATCCATTGCCCAGGCCACGGTGACGCTGGCGATCTACACGATGATCGGCCTGGAACAACATGGTGCCAGCGACCTGCACAGCGCACTGGAAGCGGTCAGCCATCTGCTGGCCGGTGCGGTCTGGTACGGGCTGTTGTCGATCCTGTGGGCCGCGTTGTTCGCCAACCGGCCGGTGCGCGAACGCGTGGCGCGGCTGTACCTTGAGCTGGGCCGCTACCTGCAGCTGAAGGCTGCGCTGTTCGAGCCGGTGCGCGAAGCCGACCTGCAACGTCGCCAGCTCGACCTGGCCGAACAGAACCGCCGTGTGGTGGGTGCACTGAACGAGGCCAAGACAGCGATCCTTGCCCGCTTCGGCCGCTCCGGCCGGCCCGGGGTGAACTCCGGCCTGTACCTGCGCCTGTACTACATGGCGCAGGATTTCCACGAGCGCGCCAGTTCCTCGCACTACCCGTATGGCGCGCTGGTGGACGCCTTCTTCCACAGCGATGTGCTTTACCGCTGCCAGCGCCTGCTCGACCTGCAGGGCCAGGCCTGTGCCCGCCTGGGCGAGGCGATCCGGCTGCGTCGTCCGTTCGTATACGGTGAAAGCAACCAGCAGGCCGGGCGCGACCTGGCAGACGCGCTGGCCTACCTGCGTGACCAGCAGCGCCCGCAGTGGCAGCGCCTGCTCGGCTCGCTGGACCTGCTGGTTCACAACCTGCGCAGCATCGAGCGCCGCCTGCTGGATGCCGAACGTTCCGAAGCCAGCCTGGACAACGTCGACACCCGCCTGCGCGACAGCAACCCGCATACCCTGCGCGAGATGGGCGTGCGCATCCGCCAGCAGTTCACGCCCGGCTCGGTGCTGTTCCGCCATGGCCTGCGCATGGCACTGGCGCTGATCGCCGGCTTTGCAGCGATCCGGCTGTTCAATGCACAGAACGGTTCATGGGTACTGCTGACCATCGTGTTCGTGTGCCGGCCCAACTTCGGTGCCACCCGCCAGCGCCTGGCACAGCGCATCGTCGGCACCGTCGCCGGACTGGTGCTGACCTGGGCACTGCTGCAGCTGTTCCCGCAGCTGCACGTGCAGTTGCTGATCGCCCTGCTCTCTGCGCTGCTGTTCTTCTTCACCCGCACCGACCGCTACCTGGTGGCATCAGCCGCGATCACCGTGATGGCACTGACCTGCTTCAACCTGATCGGTGACGGCTTCGTGCTGATCGTACCGCGCATGGTCGATACGCTGCTGGGCTGCGCGATCGCAGCAGCGGCAGCATTCCTGATCCTGCCTGACTGGCAGGGCCGGCAGCTGCATCTCGTCCTGGCACGCGTGCTGGACACTGCGGCTCGCTACCTGGATTCGGTGCTGGGCCAGTACCGCAGCGGCATGCGCGACGACCTGGCCTACCGCATCGCCCGCCGCGACATGCACAACGCCGACGCCGCGCTGTCCACCGCGTTGTCGAACATGCTGCGCGAACCCGGCCACGTGCGCCGCAACCTGGATGCCGGCTTCCGCTTCCTGGCGCTGTCCAACACGCTGCTGGGGCATCTGTCGGCGCTGGGTGCGCACCGGGACCAGGTGGACAGCTACGCTGGCGATCCACTGGCGCTGGCCGCGGGCGATCGCGTGCGCAAGGCACTTCAGCAGCTGGCGACGGCGCTGACCGCGCGGCAACCGGTCGCGGACGATGACAACGACGCCGACCGCGCGGTGGCCGCCGAGCTGGAGCAGATCGACGAGGCGATGCCGCCGAAACTGCAGTTGATCCGTACCCAGATGGCGCTGGTACTGCGCATGCTGCCGAAGGTGCGTGCCGCGGCCAATGAGGCGGTGACCAACCTGACCTGATCCGTCATCGCTGCGGGCATCCCATCCACGCAGGGCGTGGATCTGCATCGCCGCGTGCAACGGCGCGTTGCACCTGGCGATGCAGTTCGATCACGCCGCCACGCGGATACTGGGCAGCTCCCGCTCCGGATCATCACCATGAAAATCGAACTCAGCGGCCGCACCGCGCTGGTGACCGCCTCCACCGCCGGTATCGGCCTGGCCATCGCCCTGGGCCTGGCCACCGCAGGCGCACGCGTCGTCCTTAATGGCCGCAGCACCAACAGCGTCGAGCGCGCCCGCCAGCATCTGCTCGCGGCCGTCCCGGGAGCCGACGTATTCGGTGTCGCCGCCGACCTCTCCGATGCGGCCGGTGTCGATACGCTGCTGGCTGGGCTGCCGAAGATCGACATCCTGGTCAACAACGCCGGCATCTTCGGCCCGCAGGACTTCTTTGAGACCGATGACGCCACCTGGGAGCGCTACTGGCAGACCAACGTGATGTCCGGCGTACGCCTGTCGCGTGCGCTGCTGCCAGCGATGGTCGATGCCGGCTGGGGCCGCGTGCTGTTCATCTCGTCCGAATCGGCGCGCAACATTCCGGCCGACATGATCCATTACGGGGTCAGCAAGACCGCGCAGCTGTCACTGTCACGCGGCCTGGCCAAGCGCGTGGCCGGCAGTGGCGTCACCGTCAACGCAGTGCTGCCTGGCCCGACCCTGTCCGATGGCTTCGCCGCGATGTTCGAGGATGAACGCCAGCGCAGCGGCAAGCCGCTGGAACAGATCGGCCGCGAGTTCGTGATGGCGCACCGGCCGTCTTCGGTGATCCAGCGCACCGCTACGGTCGAGGAAGTGGCCAACATGGTGGTGTACCTGGCGTCGCCACAGGCTTCGGCCACGTCCGGTGCGGCACTGCGCGTGGATGGCGGCGTGGTCGACGATATCGTCTGAGGGTGCTGGCAGGTGTGCGGACCAGCGGTCCGCACCCACAGGTCCGCACCCACAGCGGATGGGCAGGAATGCTAGGCTGCGCCGGTCAAGGAGGCTCCATGTCCGGTCACAACCAATTCGCCCTGCTGCGCCAGCGCCGTTTCCTGCCGTTCTTCGTCGTACAGGCGCTCGGTGCGTTCAACGACAACGTGTACCGGCAGGCGATCATCAGCATGTTGCTGTTCATGGCCGTGCCGGAGGAAGAACTGGGGTTGTACGCCACGTTGGCACCGGCCATCTTCATCCTGCCGTATTTCCTGTTCTCGGCGCTGGCCGGGCAGATCGCCGACAAACTGGAAAAATCGCGGCTGATCGTGACCACCACCACCATGGAGATCGTGATCATGTCGCTGGCGGCCACCGGCTTCCTCACCCAGAGCCTGCCGGTGCTGCTGGTCGCCCTGTTCTGTACCGGCATGCAGTCCACCCTGTTCGGCCCGGTGAAGTATTCGGTGCTGCCGTCGGTGCTCAGGCCCGAGGAACTGACCGGCGGCAACGGCCTGGTCGAGATGGGCACTTCAATGTCGATTCTCTCCGGCATGATCGTTGGCGGCCTGGTGTTCACCGTGGCCGGCAGCCACGGTACGGTGGTGGCTGCGTGCGCGATCATCGCCCTGGCGATCTGCGGCAACATCGCCGCGCGCCTGATTCCCAGGGTCGATGCAGGCGACCCGACCCTGAAGATCAACTGGAACCCGTTGCCGGAATCGCTGGCGGTACTGCGCATGGCGCGCCAGCAGAAGGCCGTGCGCAACTCGATCCTGGGCGTGTCCTGGTTCTGGTTCGTTGGCACCGTGCTGACCTCGCAGCTACCGGCCTACGCGGTGACCAACCTGGGCGGCGAGCCGACCCTGTACATCTTTGCGCTGGCCCTGTTCTCGGTCGGCACCGGCGTCGGCTCGCTGCTGTGCGAGAAGCTGTCAGCCCGTACGGTGGAAATCGGCCTGGTACCGCTGGGGGCGTTCGGCATGACCGCGTTCCTGCTCGACCTCTACTTCGCCCGCAGCGGCGAAGCGACGGTGCACGGACTGACCATCGCGCCGTTCCTGCAGCAGCCCGGCAGCATCCGCATCGTCATCGACCTGGTCGGCATCGGCCTGTTCACCGGCATCTTCGTGGTGCCACTGTTCGCACTGATCCAGAGCCGCACGCCGAAGGCACAGATGTCGCGCGTGTTCGCCGCACTGAACATCCAGAACTCGGGCTTCATCGTCGCTGCGGCGTTGCTGTCGCTGGCCGCGCACACGCTGCTGCACTGGACCATTCCGCAGCAGTTCCTGGCGCTGGCCATCGCCAACGCGCTGGTGGCGATCTACATCTTCACCATCGTCCCTGAATTCCTGATGCGCTTCCTCAGCTGGCTGATGGTGCGCACCCTGTACCGGCTGCGCCCGCACGGCATCGAGGCCAACGTGCCGGACGAAGGCGCCGCGCTGCTGGTCTGCAACCACGTCAGCTACATGGACGCGCTGATCCTGTCGGCGACGATTCCGCGCCCGGTGCGCTTCGTCATGTACTACAGGATCTTCAACATCCCGGTAATGCGCTGGATCTTCCGGACCGCCAAGGCGATCCCGATCGCCGGTGCGCGCGAAGACCCGGCACTGATGCAGCGGGCGTTCGACGAGATCGACGCTGCACTGGCCGAAGGCGAACTGGTCTGCATCTTCCCCGAGGGTGCGCTGACCCGCGACGGCGAGATGGCGCCGTTCAAGTCCGGCGTCGAGAAGATCCTCGAGCGGCGGCCGGTGCCGGTGGTGCCGATGGCGCTGCGCGGCATGTGGTCGAGCATGTGGAGTCGCCGCGACAGCCGCCTCGGCCGCATGCGGGTGCCGCGCCGTTTCCGCGCCACGGTCGAGGTCGTGGCGGCACCGGCCGTCGATGGCCACGCCACCCGCGCCCCGGTGCTGGAGGCGCAGGTACGGGCCTTGCGTGGCGATCACGCCTGATCGGCCCGGCAGCCGTCGGTAGCGCTTTCAGGCGATAGCCCCAATCCCTGGAATGACGGCCTCTGTTTCATGACAGAGGCCGGTCCAATAGCGCCCAGTCAAGGGGCATGCACGCCACCATCTGACTGTAAACGCATACATGCAGCGCAGGTTGAGGTAGATTACGCACCCACAGGGGGGAGGTTCGGCCAATGCACCATGGCCGGCCACCAAGGAATGGAGTCTTGCTTTGAATCAACCGCCACCGCTCAGCCGTCCGGTCTACATCCCCAACCATCTGGTCTGGGCGATCCTGACGACGCTGTTCTGCTGCCTGCCGTTGGGCGTGGTGTCGATCGTCTATGCCTCCCAGGTCGATGGCCGCCGCGCGGCCGGCGACCTGCCGGGGGCCTACAGCGCGTCGCGCAAGGCGGGCTGGTGGGCGGTGGCTTCGGCCGTGGCCCTGCCGGTCCTGTTGCTGTTGTGGTTCGGGCTGTTCGGCGGCTTGGCCGTACTGGGCGCTCTTTCCGACCAATGATTCACCACCACCACCCATCAAGGAGCTTGAACCCATGAATACCGCCACTCCGCAGGTCCCGAACAATCTGGTCTGGGCCATCCTGAGCACCCTGTTCTGCTGCCTGCCGGCCGGCATCGTGTCGATCGTCTACGCCGCCCAGGTCAACGGCAAGCTGGCCGCTGGCGACATCGCCGGTGCCCAGGAATCCTCGGCCAAGGCCAAGAAGTGGGCCATCTGGTCGGCCATTGCCGCCGTCGTGGTCGGCGTGCTGTACGGCATCCTGATCGTCGCTCTCGGCGGCATGGGTGCGATGAGCAACAGCGGCTACTGATCCGCGTGGACGGATCCGGCGTCTGCGCCGGATCCGTTGCTGCATGTCCGCACTGCCCACCCGATCCCGACTGGCCCGCTGGGCACCGCTGCTGGCCGCCACCGGCCTGGCCGCCGGTGCCGCGCTGGTGCTGCGCAACGTCAATCCGTATGTCGCCGGCAATCCCTTGCCGAGCTGCCCGCTGTACGCGCTGACCGGCCTGTACTGCCCGGGCTGTGGCAGCACCCGCTGCCTGTATTCGCTGGTCCATTTCGACCTGCCCGGCGCGATGGCGATGAACCCGCTGCTGGTCATCAGCCTGCCCTTCCTGCTGCTGATGCTGCTGAACGTCGCCGGCATCCGTCCGCGCCTGCTGGACCCGCTGATGCGGGTGCTGGCCAATCCCACGTTCTGGCTCTGGGTACTGCCTGGGTATGCGCTGCTGCGTAACCTGCCGTGGGCACCGTTCACGGCGCTGGCACCGATCTAGGATTCCAGCCAACGGCGCAGCCCCTCGTGGTGGGCGGCGTTTGTCGGTCATGGGATTGGCCGGGCGGGTGGACTGCGCAGGGGGCGCTGCAAGTACGTCCATGTAAGCTCGGTCGCCGCATCCATGCGGCTCACGCCCCTGCGCAGCCCACCCGCCCGGCCACGGACAGTTTCCGTGTGCGTCCACCACGGAAAAGAAACAGAAGATCAAAAGCGGAAGCGGATCGCTTCGCTCTGCATCCACGCATGGCGTGGATCTACCGTGTCGACCAAGGTCGACACCCACCGGCAGTCGCAGTTGACCCACCGTCACCGGGAAACTGTCGGGGGTGGGGCGGTGTGGGGCCGCAGGACCGTTGGCGCCATGGATGGCGCCATCGAGCCCCCAGGGGTGAGGGCGCTTTGCTTGCGAAGCACTGCTTCGCAAGCGCCCGAACGCACAGCCGCCAGCGGCTGGGCCGGTTTGGGGGTTTACGGCGTGTCCTGCAGCCCCACACCGCCCCGCCCAACCCTCAGCAACCCAGAGCCGCTTTGGCTTTGGCGTTGGCCTCTGCAGGTGCAGGGCTGCAAGCCCTGCACAACAACTACGTCACCCAGCCCGCAATCACCAGCAGGGCGAGGATCGCCAGCCACAGCAGCAGCATCCGCCACACCAGGCTCATCGCATCACGCAGGTCCGGCAGCCGCTGCCACACCGGCAACAGCCCCGCCTCGGTGTAATCGTGCGCGTCCTCGCGCAGCTCGGCGTTGACGCTGGCCCGCGCCACCGCGCCCAGGAACCCGATGGTGCCGACCAGGCGTTCGCCATGGGCCTGGCGCCAGGCCTTCCACGCCGTATCGAAGTTGCCGACCAGCGCCATCGAGAACGCCATCAGCTGCGCTACCGGCCACTCGATCCAGCCCAGCAGGCGCTGCGCCAGCGCCAGCGGCTCCACCGGCACGCGTGCACGCATCGGGCTTTCCGCCATCAACGCCAGCAAGCGGTAGCCCAGCGCACCGGCCGGGCCCAGCAGCAGGAACCAGAACAGCACCGCGAACCAGCGACGCAGCGCATTGAGCACGGTCGCCTCGACCAGCGACGGCACGTCTTCGCGCAGGCTGCCACCGGCGGCCTGCAGGTTGCGCACGGCTGCCTGCCGCGTCGCGGCGTCGTCCGCATCAATGATCGCTTCGATATCCCGATCCAGGTCACGCGGCCCCCAGCACCAGGCCAGCACGGCCACACCCAGCAGCAGCGACGGCAGGCCGAACAGCACTCCGCGCAGCAGCCACGCCAGCAGCCCCATCAGCAGCAACGGCGGCAGCAGCGCCAGCGCCACTCCAGCCGGTCCCTGCCAGGCCTTGCCACCACGCGCGTCCAGCCAGCCCAGCCAGCGCCGGAAGCCGTCGAAACGGCGCATCGAGGCGGCAGCGGCCGGGGCAACGTGGCCCAGGGCCAGCGCCACCAGCACGGCGGCCAGAGTGGTGAACATGGCAGGTCTCCCTACGAAACAGAACGCTCGGCGCCGCTACCTTACCTGTCGCAGCGGTGCCCTCGCGGGTGAACCGGACTGTAACCCGGGCCGTGTTCAGGTGGCGGCAATACAGCTGCCACGACCGGCCCGGCCGAAACGCCGACTCAGCCTCGCTGCTGGCGGTACCAGTGTTCGATCAGGCCCCGCGAAATCGAGATCGGTGGCGACAGGCGGATGCCCTGGCCGTCGTCCTCCACATCGCGCGCCAACGCGGCGCCGACCTCGTCGGCACTGAACCAGCGCGCGTCTTCCAGCTCGCCATCCACGGTCGGCAGGTCGTCATGCGCCTGTGCACGGAAGCCGACCATCAGCGCGCCGGGGAACGGCCAAGGCTGCGAACCGAGGTACTGGCAGGCGGTCACCCGCACCTTGCTCTCCTCATGGACTTCGCGCACCACGGTCTGCTCGAAGGTCTCGCCGGGTTCGACGAAGCCGGCCAGCACCGAGTAACGGCGCGGGGCCCAGTTCGACTGCCGGCCAAGCAGCAGCCGGCCCTGGTTTTCCACGGCGACGATCACCGCCGGATCGACGCGCGGATAGTGTTCGGTGGAACACTGCGCACAACGGCCGACGAAGCCGCCACGGGCAAACGCCACCGCGCCGCCGCATACGCCGCAGAAGCGGGTGCGCGAGTGCCAGTAGGACATGCCACGGGCATAGCTGAAAGCGGTGGCATCGGCCATCGGCCACAACAATGCAGCCTGGCGCAGATCGAGTCGGCGTGGCGCGCTCACGGTGACATTGGTGGCTTCGACCGAGAACCATGCCTGATCACCGCGAAGCCCCAGGAAAACTGCGGCGCCCGGGCCACCGCCGACGTCGGCGCCGGTCAGCGCCAGCGGCTGGTCGTCATCGCCGGTGAAGGCGCTGCCATCGTGATCGAGGACGAGGATGCGCGCGCCCGGCCACAGGCGCGCCAGTACATCAGCATCTTCGCGCAGGGCATCGGCGCGCTCCAACGGTTCGCCAACGAAGGCGAAACCGGAAAGCGGCGAAGGAGTATTGGGCATCCGCCAAGCGTGCCGCCAATCGATGCAGGTGGCAAGCCGCAGGCTTTGCGGAAACCGCCCGTGGGTGCGGAGCTTGCTCCACACACCTTGTCGCGCGGGACACAGGCCCCGCGCCCTGGTTACATGCTGAAACTGCTGCCGCAGCCGCAGGTGGTCTTTGCGTTGGGGTTGCGGATCACGAACTGGGCACCGGTCAGGCTCTCGGTGTAATCCACCTCCGCGCCCATCAGGTACTGCAGGCTCAGCGGGTCGACCAGCAGGGTCACCCCGCTGGTCTGTACCGCCAGGTCATCCTCGGCACGGTTCTCGTCGAACTCGAACCCGTACTGGAAGCCCGAACAGCCGCCTCCCTCGATGTACACACGCAGGGCCAGGTCGGGGTTGCCCTCTTCCTGGATCAGGGATTTGACCTTGGCGGCCGCCGACTCGGTGAAGTTCAGCGGGCGCTCCAGCGATTGGTAATCGGGCGCGGCAACCGGGGTGGCGCCGGGCAGGGAGACTAGCGTGCTCATGCTGCCAGCATGGGGGTGCCGACGACGGCTTTCAAGCCATCGCCTCGGCCAGCTTGCGACGCGCGGCGGTATCGCCCCTGCCATCATGGGCGTCTTCGCCTTCCGGCGCCGGCAAGGCTGCCATCGGGGCGCTGGCATGGATCAGGCGGCCGTTCAGCTGCGCGCCCGCGTTCATCTCCACCACCTGGTAATGGACGTTGCCATTGACCCGTGCGCTCGGGGTCAACTCGACCTTCTCGGTAGCGTGTACATCGCCGTCCAGGCGGCCACTGATGACCACCACCTGGGCCCGGATCTCACCTTCGATCACGCCGTGCTCGGCAACCGTCAGGGTCGCACCACTGGCGCCTTCGGCGGCGATCACCTTGCCGTGGATGCGGCCTTCCACATACAGGCCCCCACTGAATTCCACATCACCGCGGATCACCACCTGGTTGCCGATCAGGGCATCCACCACCAGCTGGCCTTCACGGTTGGATTTGCTGCTTCCGAACATCTGCCTACTCCCCTTTGCTGGCCGGCGCACCGGCCTGTTTCCAGTCGAATACCTGGGTGGTACCCCCCGTACCACTCCCCAATGTCACCCGCACGCGTTGCGGGGTGAAGTCAGCCGGCAGCATCACGCTGCCGGTGAGCTGCTGGAAGTACCGGAACGAGTAGTCCTGTCCCGGCACCTTGCTGCGCTGGTGCAGATCATCCCAGCTGATCGTGGCCAGCTTGCCGTTCTTCACGCCTTCCACGGTGAAGCGCATCTGCCCCTGGCTGATGGCCCCGCGGTTGAGGTTCTGGGTCAGCACGGCGGTGTACTGCCAGGTGCCGGCCGCTTCCGGGCTGAACTCGATCGAATGGGTGTTCAGGCCCTTGCGCTGGCTGGTCGAGCCGACCAGCCGCTCATAGAAGGCAACATCGGCGCGCAGCCCGGCGATTTCCTCATCGCGCTCTGCCAGCGAGGACTGCACCTCGGTATTGGCGGCACGGCTGATGCGGTCGGAGGCTTCCAGCGTGGCCTGCTTCTGGCGCAGCTCGGTCAGCTGTGCCTGCAGCGCCTCGGCACGCTTTTCGGCGGCCTGCAGGCGCTGGCCCTGGGCATCGCGCGGGGTGGCCATCCAGCAGCCGCCAAGCACCGCCAGCACCAGGCTGAGCAGCCAGATGCCGCCGATCACCAGCAGGCGGCGACGGTCGGCAGGCGGTTGCGGCGCGCCGGGCAGGCGGACCTGCACGCGCATGGGAGGACGGTTGGTCATGGGTGGTTTCCGGGGTATCGCAAGGGCGACACCGGTACGGCCCCTTTGGCAAACGACGGGCTAGTGTATGACAGGACGGGTGGGTTTCCTGCGCCGTGGCCGGCTACGGTCTGTGGCGTTCAGGCACGCCATCGTCGATAGTGTGGCCCCCTGCACAGTTCCGTCGCCGGAGCACCGCCATGACCGAAGCCCACCTGTTCGTGATCGGCATCCTGCTGGCCTGGCTGGCCGGTATCCGCGTCTACCTCACCGTGTTCGGTGTCGGCCTGGCCGGGCTGCTTGGCTGGGTCGACCTCCCCCCCGCCCTGCAGGCCACCGAATCCTGGTGGGTGCTGGGCACCTCGGCGGCGCTGGCGGTGGCCGAATTCTTCGCCGACAAGATCCCTGGCGTGGATTCGGTGTGGGACCTGGTGCAGACGCTCGCGCGCGTACCGGCCGGCGCATTCCTTGCAGCGGCCACGCTGTCGCCGGATGGCCAGCTGGGCACCGGTGCGCTCGCCGCCGGTGCCGGCGTCGCCCTGGCCAGCCATGGCCTGAAGGCCGGTACCCGCGCCCTGCTCAACACCTCGCCGGAACCGGCCAGCAACTGGGTCGCCTCTGCGGCCGAAGACACCGTCGTGATCGGTGGCCTGGCCCTCGCCCTGGCACACCCGTGGATCGCGCTGATCGTGGTGCTGGCCTGCAGCCTGGCCGGTGCGCTGCTGGTGTGGCTGGTCTGGCGCGCCCTGTGGAAGGGCGTGCGCTGGCTGGCGCGCGGTGCATCGGCAGCACCGCCAGGGCACAGCGGTACCGGCTGAGCGCCGGGCTTGTCGCATAATGGACGCGAACACCAGGAGCACCGATGGCCGCAAACGAATCCCCCGCGGGCGCCCGCCCGGGACGCGCTGAAACCCCTCCGGCCGACCATTGGCAACGCTGGGCCCCCGAGACGGCACCTCCGGCCGTGGACCCACCGATGGCGGCGACCCCATCCCCTGTCGCGGCCGATGCGTCCACGCCGGCCAACAGCGCGCCGCCGCCGCTGCCCGGCCCGATCGCACTGGCCGACGCCGGCAACAACGATCTGGCCCCGTCGCCATCGGACTCGCCCTACCGCGTGCTGATCGTTGAAGACGATCGGGCGCAGGCCCTGTTCGCGCAGAGCGTGCTGCACGGCGCCGGCATGCAGGCGATCGTCCACAACGATGCCGATGCCGCGCTGCAGGCCATCAAGGAGCACCGCCCCGACCTGATCCTGATGGATCTTCACCTGCCCGGCCTGGACGGCATGCGCCTGACCGCGCTGATCCGCCAGCAGCCCGGCCTGCAGCTGCTTCCGATCGTGTTCCTCAGCGGTGATCCGGATCCGGAGCGCCAGTTCGAAGTTCTCGACAGCGGCGCGGACGACTACCTGAGCAAGCCGATCCGGCCCCGCCACCTGATCGCAGCGGTGGCCAACCGCATCCGCCGCGCACGAGCCCAGGCCGCGACCCTGCCCGGCGCCACCGGCGCACCGGCCACCAGCAATCCGGAAACCGGCCTGCCGACGCGCCACCACGTGCTGCAGCAGCTCAACACCGCACTCGCCCACCGCGATCAGGGCGGCGTGTTCTTCATCGAAGTGGCCAGCGCGCTGGGCCTGCGCGAACGCTATGGCTATGCCGCGTTTGAACGGCTGATGGTGCAGGCCGGGCAGCGCCTGGCCGAAGCCGGCCATCCGCACCTGCTGGCACGCCTGAACGACAACAGCTTCCTGCTGCTGGCCCGCAGCGCCGACGAGGACGCCCTTGACAGCATCGCTGCCAGCCTGCGCGAGCAGCTGTCGGCACGTGCCTTCGTGATCCGCGACGACGAATCCGTGCACCTGCGCGGCGTAGTTGGCTACGCACCGCTGTCACCGGGCTTCGACGATGCCAACAGTGCGTTGGAAGCCGTCGAGCGCACCACCCTGCAGGCGCGCCTGCTCAGCGCCGGGGTGGCCGGCCATGTGCACCGCCAGGCAGTCACCGAACAGGAACACCTGGCGCTGCTGGAAGGACAGCTGGAACTGGCCTATCAGCCGATCGTCGCTGTTGCCGGCGGCAACACCGCGCAGTACCAGTTGCTGCTGCGCCTTCGCCAGGCCGACGGCACCGTGCTGGCGGCCGGGCAGGTGATCCCGGCAGCGGAAGCCGCAGGCCGCATTGCCGATCTCGACCAGCAGGTGATGGATCACGCGCTGGGGCTGCTGGACCTGTACCGCCACGCGACGCAGCCACTGAACCTGTTCGTCTCGCAGTCGCTGCGCACCCTGCAGCGCGACGCCTTCGCCGACTGGCTGCTGGAATCACTGCAGCAGCGCGACCTGCCGGGCAGTGCACTGGTGATCGACGTGCGCCTGCCGGACGCACTGATCCACACCGTGCCGCTGCAGCAGTTCTGCCAGCGCATGGCCAGTGCCGGGGTGCGCTTCTGCCTGAGCCAGTTCGAACCCAGCGGCGAGGCCGATGCCCTGCTGAACCAGCTGCCGCTGTCGTTCGTGCGCATGGCTGCGCGCTTTTCCAGCAGCCATGCCAATCCGGCCACGCGCGAGGAGCTGCGCAAGGCGATCGATCAGGCCCATGCCGCCGGGCTGCAGATCATCGGCCAGCAGATCGAGGATCCGCAGGCTGCGGCGGCGATGTGGGTCGGCGGCGTCGACTACATCCAGGGCAACATGGTGCAGTCGGCCGGCAGCGACCTGAACTTCGACTTCCACAACGCGGTGCTCTGACGTGCCGCTGTGGGGCGTGCTGCTGGTTGCCCTCGCCGCGGCCACCATCGCGCTGATGGTGCTGGGCCTGCGGCTTCGCGCGCGCGACCGTGCGCTGGCGCAGCTGCAGCGCACGCACGGAGCGCTGGCCGCTGAACGGGACCAGCTACGCCATACCACTGAACGCCAGGGCCAGCTGGAACAACAGCTGCTGCAGGCCAAGCAGGCCGCCGAGGCGGCCGTGCTGGCCAAGGGCGAGTTCCTGGCCACGATGAGCCATGAGATCCGCACCCCGCTCAATGGCATCCTGCCGATGCTGGAGCTGATCGCACGCGGGCCACTGAGCGAGGACCAGCGGCAGATGCTGGCCACCGCCTCGGCCAGCTCGCAGCAGCTGCTGCGCATCGTCGACGACATCCTCGACTACTCCCGGCTGGAAGCACAGGCGCTGGAGCTGGAAATCACCAGCTTCAACCTGCGCGATCTGCTCGATGGCGTGGTGCAGCTGATGCAGCGCGCCGCCGACGCCAAGGGCCTGGCACTGGGCCTGCAGCTGGATCCATCGGTGCGCCTGCCGGTGCGCGGCGACCCGGTGCGCCTGCGCCAGGTGCTGAGCAACCTGCTGGCCAATGCGATCAAGTTCACCGCCCGCGGCCAGGTGCAGCTGCGCGTGCTGCGCCTGGGCGAAGGTGCCGCGCAGCACCAGCTGCGCTTCGAGATCATCGATACCGGCATCGGCATCGACGACGCGCTGCAGGCACGCCTGTTCCAGTCTTTCAGCCAGGCCGACGCATCCACCACGCGCATCTACGGCGGCACCGGCCTGGGCCTGGCCATCTGCAAGCGCATCATCGACCTGATGCATGGGCGTATTGGTGTGCAGTCCACGCCCGGCCAGGGTGCTACGTTCTGGTTCGAGATCCCGCTCCTGAAGGTTCCTGGCGACCTGCCGGCGATGACGCGCGCGCCGGCACCGCTGCTGCTGTTCAGTGCCGATGCATCGCTGCAGGCACGCATCGAGCGCATCGCTGCCCACCATGGACTGCAGGTGCAGGTGCTGGCGCAACTGGACAGCGTGGTCGAGCGCCTGCGCGCTCCCGCGCGGCCCGGAAAACCGGCACCCGCCTGGCTGCTGGTCGATGCGCGCGCACGCCGCAACGGCGAGGCCACGCTGCAGCTCGCACTGGGGGAACGCGGCGACGACGATGCACTGCAGGTACTGTGGCTGCAGGAGGATGCGATTGCGCAACGCCCCCGCCAGCGCCAGCTGCCCTCCCACTTCGACGACGCCGCCCTGCATGCACTGCTGGCGGCACCGGTCGCCTCTGCCCGCCCCGCTGCGCTGCTGGCCAGCGCGGAACACGAGCAACCGGCTGCCACGCTGCCGCCGCTGCATCTGCGCGTGCTGGTGGTGGAGGACAATACGGTGAACAGGATGGTGGCCGAGCAGCTGCTGCGGGTGTTCCAGTGCGAGGTGCGCAACGCCGCCGATGGCGAACAGGCCCTGGCCGCCCTCCGCGAAGGCGGGCTGGACATCGTGCTGATGGATTGCCAGATGCCAGTGCTGGACGGCTACGCCGCCACGCGCCGCTGGCGCGCCGAAGAAGCGGAAACCGGGCATGCGCGATTGCCGATCATCGCGATGACCGCCAATGCGATGGCCGGCGACCGCGAGCGCTGCCTGCAGGCCGGCATGGACGATTACCTGTCCAAGCCGATCGCGCGCGCCACGCTGCATGCGCTGCTGCAGCGCTGGGGTGGCGGTAAAGCCGCAGCACCTGCACGGCCTTCTGTAGAGCCGGGTGATGCCCGGCTGACGGCCAATTGCAGTCGCACGCCATCAGCCGAGCATGGCTCGGCTCTACAGAATCCGGAAAAGCAGGTGGCGCCAGCACCACAACCGGTGCTCGACCGCGATGTGCTGGATGAACTGCACGCGGTGATCGGCGATGCTGCCACCCAGATCGTCACGGTATTTCTTGAAGATGCGCCGTCGATGGTGCAGCAGTTGCAGCTGGCCGCGCGGAACAGCGATGAACCGCGCATGCAGGCAGTCGCACACAGCCTGAAATCATCAAGCGCGAACGTGGGGGCGTTGTCGCTGTCGGCGATCGCGCAGCGGATCGAGCACGAGACCCGTAGTGGCAGCCTGCAGCGCCCCGCAGTGGCGGTGGCGCTGCTGGTTGCGGAATTCGCCCGGGCGCGCGTTGCACTGACGGGCTACCTGGCACAGCATCGCGCCGGCCAGGACCGCTGATTCACTCTTCCAGCTTGCTCAGCAGGTACTTCGGCTCGCCGATACGCTCGATCAGGTCGAGCTGGGTTTCCAGCCAGTCGATGTGCTCTTCCTCCGAGTCGAGGATCTTCACGAACAGCTGGCGGCTGACATAATCGCCAACCGAATCGGAATAGGCCACCGCCTCGCGCAGGGTGACCACGCCATCGCGTTCCAGCGACAGGTCGCACTGCAGGATTTCGGTGGGGTTCTCGCCGATGCGCAGCTTGCCCAGCGCCTGGAAGTTCGGCAGGCCTTCGAGGAACAGGATGCGGTCGGCGAGCATGTCGGCATGCTTCATCTCGTCGATCGATTCCTTGTACTCGTGTTCGGCCAGTTCCTTGATGCCCCAGTTCTTCAGCATCTTGGCGTGCAGGAAGTACTGGTTGATCGCGGTCAGCTCGTTGTAGAGGACCTTGTTGAGGAATTCGATGACCTTGGTGTCGCCCTTCATGGGGATGCTCCTGCACGCTGAAAACGCAGGCACTGTAACGCCTTGCGTGCGGTGGTGAAGGAACGCGAATCGTGCGCATTGGCCTGCGCGGCTGCAGGTGAAGGACGCGAAAGCGCGGCGTCAACGCGCCGCGAGGAAACGATCAGGCAACCTGGGCCAGGCCCAATACCGGCAGCGGCAGATCGTGCGTCGCGCGTGCCTTGGCCAGCAGGTCGCCGGCCATGTCCAGGCACGAACCGCAGGTGGCACCGCAACCGGTACGCATGGTCAGTTCCGCCACCGTGCTGACGCCATGGCTGGCGGCTTCGCGGATCTGGTGGTCGGTGACTCCGTTGCAGATGCAGACGTACACAGGCGGGAACCGGGCTGACAGGCCAGAAGCGGCCTGTTGCGTATTCCAATGGAAACGAGAATGGTTGTCAATCAGAGACCTGAACCATTCTCGATACCGTTCACAGTCGGATTGACCGGCCCGCCGGACAGCCCGGTCCTGCCGGAAACAGCCGGCGGGGACGCGTTGTGACGGATCGGCCCGCAGCCTGCGTGGCCTCCCATTCAAACCGCCCCGGACTCCCCCTTGGCCTTGCGCGGCCAGTAGCCGCCGCGCTTGGGCGTGCGCTTCCGGGGCCTGTCATGGCCGGCCGCGTGGCCCGGCATCCAGGCCTCGGCGGCACTCTTGGGCATGGCGCTGACGCCCTGCCCGGCCACCCCACGCGCCAACGGCGCCAGGTGTCGCAGCGCGCGCGCATAGACGCCACGCTTGAACATCACCACGTGCTCCACCGGGTACCAGAAGTCCACCCACCGCCAGTGGTCGAACTCGGGCGAGTCGGTATGGTCCAGCTGCACATGCGATTCATCGCCGGTCAGGCGCAGCAGGAACCAGACCTGCTTCTGCCCGATGCAGACCTGCCGTTCATTGCGGCGGATGGCCCGCGCCGGCAGCTTGTAGCGCAGCCAGCCGGGCGTCGCCCCGAGCACTTCCACGTGCTCAGGCAGCAGGCCGGTCTCTTCCTGCAGTTCACGATACATGGCCTCGACAGGCGTCTCGTCGGTGTTCATGCCACCCTGCGGGAACTGCCAGCCGTCCCGGCGCACGCGTCGTGCCCAGAACACCTGGCCGTCCTGCCGCATCAGCACGATGCCGACGTTCGGTCGATAGCCGTCCGGATCGATCACGATGCGGACTCCTAAGAAAATCTACTGGTCGGGACTATCCCATGCCCTCTGTCGGCCCACAAGCACGGCACAAAAGTGTTGACAGGGCCGATACACATCCGCAGAATAGCGGGCTCACCAAGGCTATGTAGCTCAGCCGGTTAGAGCACAGCACTCATAATGCTGGGGTCGGTGGTTCGAGTCCACCCATAGCCACCACACTGAAAATCAAGTTGTTTTTCAGTGTGAAAAGTGAGAAAATAGCTGCACGTTTTGCCCCGTCGCCAAGCGGTAAGGCACCTGACTCTGACTCAGGCATTCGGTGGTTCGAATCCATCCGGGGCAGCCAAATTAAAAGCAAAAGGCCAGATCGAAAGATCTGGCCTTTTGCTTTTAATTTGGTCGCGCATTCCACCTGATCCCTGCGCCTGTCGGCGCGCCCCCTTGAACATCAAGGGGGCTCTTCCCCAGAGAGGCGCCCGCGGGATCGGACCCTGCTCCGCAGGAAACGGCACCACCCCACCCCTTCCGAGATGCGACGCCCCGGGTAGTGCCGGCCGCTGGCCGGCAACCAGGACATCGATGCCCCCGAAACGACAAAAGCCCGGCCGAAGCCGGGCTTTTGCTTTCCCATCCAGCGGGCTCCCGAAGGAGCCCAACCAGGCGCGGTAGATCAGCGCTTGGAGAACTGGGTGGCGCGGCGGGCCTTGTGCAGACCAACCTTCTTACGCTCGACTTCACGGGCGTCACGGGTCATGAAGCCAGCCTTGCGCAGCTCGGACTTCAGGGTTTCGTCGTACTCGACCAGAGCACGGGCGATGCCCAGACGGATCGCACCGGCCTGGCCGGTGGTGCCGCCGCCAGCGGCGGTGACCAGGATGTCAAAGCTTTCGGTGTTCTTGGTCAGCTCGAGCGGCTGGCGCACGATCATGCGCGCGGTCTCACGACCAAAGAACTCGTCCAGCGGACGACCGTTGACGGTGATGTTGCCCGAACCCTTGCGCAGGAACACGCGAGCGGTGGAGGACTTGCGGCGGCCAGTGCCGTAGTTTTGAGTGATAGCCATGATTAGATATCCAGAACCTGCGGCTGCTGTGCGGCGTGCGGATGCTCAGTGCCGGCGTAGACCTTGAGCTTGCGGTACATCTGGCGACCCAGCGGGCCCTTCGGCAGCATGCCCTTGACGGCGATCTCGATCACGCGCTCCGGGTGGCGCTCCAGCGCCTGGGCCAGGGACTCGGTCTTCAGGTTGCCGATGTAACCGGTGAAACGGTGATACATCTTGTCCTGCAGCTTCTTGCCGGTGACGGCAATCTTTTCTGCATTGATGACGACCAGGTAGTCGCCGGTATCAACGTGCGGGGTGTAGACCGGCTTGTGCTTGCCACGCAGACGGCGGGCCAGCTCGGTGGCGAGACGGCCCAGGGTCTTGCCCTCGGCGTCGACGAGGTACCAGTCGCGCTGGACGGTCTCGTTCTTGGCAGTGAAAGTGCTCATGAAGAACTCTATGTTAGGTCGGGCTCATTGCGGCGAACGGCTCGCCGGAACTCTGCCACGCGTTGTGAAAGGTGAAGCGTAAGAGGCGGGATTGTACGCAGGTCAAGCCCCCGGTGCAAGCCGGCCATGTCCCGGGTTGGCAGGGGGCCGGAGCCGGGGGAGAATCGAGGGGTCTTCCGTCCCACCGCGTACCGCCATGACCGTGCTCCGCCAGACCACACCGCTGGACCATCTGCTGACCGAAGCGCAGCGCGCCTTGGACACGGTGTTCGGCAACCCGCCGGCAGCCCGCCCCTACCCGGCCGCGGACACCAGCGAGCCGGGCATGGACAACGCTGAACGCCGCCACGCGGCCGGGCTGATGCGGATCAACCACGTCGGCGAAGTCTGCGCACAGGGCCTGTATTTCGGGCAGGCCGCCGTGGCCCGCGACCCTGCCACGCGTGAACACCTGCTGGAAGCGGCCCAGGAGGAGACCGACCACCTGGCGTGGTGTGCCACCCGGCTGGGCGAGCTGGACAGCCGCCCGAGCCTGTTCAACCCGCTGTGGTACGCCGGCAGCTACACCATCGGCACCCTGGCCGGGCTGCGCGGCGACGGCTGGAACCTCGGCTTCGTGGTCGAAACCGAGCGCCAGGTGGAAGCCCATCTGGACGAGCACCTGGTCGATCTGCCGGCCAGCGACCTGCGCAGCCGTGCGGTCATCGAGGTGATGAAGGAAGACGAAGCCCGCCATGCGGAGCACGCCGAGCAGGCCGGCGCACGCCGCCTGCCGTTCCCGATCCCGGGCGTGATGGCGCTGGCCTCCAGGGTGATGAAGACCATCGCCTACCGCATCTGAAGGGTCGCCCGCACCAACGGTGCGGGCCTACCAGGAGGTGCGGGGGGCGACGGTGGGGGCCCGACCGTTGGTCGGGCCATCAATCAGTTGGGCGAGACCAGCTTCAGGCCGATCACGCCGGCCACGATCAGGCCCACGCAGGCCAGGCGGGCCGGCGACGCACTGTCATTGAACAGGTAGATGCCGAGCACAGCCACGCCCATGGCACCGATGCCGGTCCAGATCGCGTAGGCCGTACCGACCGGGATGCTCTTCATCGCCTGGCTCATCAGGTACAGGCTGATCAGGGCCGATACCACCGTGGCAACGGTGGGCAGGGGTTTGCTGAAGCCTTCGGAGTACTTCATTCCGAGGGCGAAACCGATCTCGAACAGGCCGGCCAGCAGCAGGTAGATCCAGGGCATGGGTGGGGGCTCCTTACCTTTTTTTGAGAAAAACGAAACGGCCCGGTGTTTTCACACCGGGCCGTGGGTCGGTACATCACCGTGGAACTGTAACGCGTGCGAGGCACTGGTTCCACGGGGCGGGTCGTCCCGCCTGGGTGGCGATGCCTGCGGGCATCGCACATGGGGCTTACTCGGACAGGTTCCGGCCGTGGAACAGCTCTTCGATCTCGCGCTTGAGCAGCGCTTCGATCTTCATGCGTTCCTTGAACGACAGGTTCTTGGCCTTTTCCTCGAACAGGTACTGGTCCAGGTCGAAGTCCTTCAGGTGCATCTTCGTGTGGAAGATGTTCTCCTGGTAGACGTTGACGTCGAACATCTCGTAACGCGACTTGATGTTCTTGGCCAGGAAGTTCTGGATCGAGTTGATCTTGTGGTCGATGAAGTGCTTCTTGCCCTTCACATCGCGGGTGAAGCCACGGACGCGGTAGTCCATGATCACGATGTCCGACTCGAGGCTCTCGATCAGGTAGTTCAGGGCCTTCAGCGGGGAAATGACGCCACAGGTGGCCACGTCGATGTCCGCGCGGAACGTGGCGATACCTTCCTGCGGATGGGTTTCCGGGTAGGTATGGACCGTGATGTGGCTCTTGTCCATGTGCGCGACCACGGCGTCGGAGATCAGCTCCTTGCCGGCCAGCTTCTTGTCGATCACCGGTTCTTCGGAGATCAGGATGGTCACCGAGGCACCCTGCGGATCGTAGTCCTGGCGGGCCACGTTCAGGATGTTGGCGCCGATGATCTCGGCGACATCGGTCAAGATCTGAGTCAGCCTGTCGGCGTTGTACTCTTCATCGATGTATTCAATGTAACGCTGACGCTCCTCTTCGGTGCGCGCGTAACACACGTCATAGATGTTGAAGCTCAGCGCCTTGGTGAGGTTGTTGAAACCCTGCAGCCTCAGGCGAGGCAACGGCTTGACCACGGCGGTCGATTCCTGTGTAAGAAGGGAAAGGGGGAATTATGGGGCAAACTGCCCCCGGGGGGAACGTGAAGACGCAAGAGTTCTGGCACACTGTTTGCCCTTAACAATTGCGCTGGTTAAGCTCCGCTATCGACCCCGTGAATCCGTTCATGCGCAGAGGGAGCGCTCCTATCGTGTCAACCGTGCGCCTAGCTAGCAGTCCACTGGCCCTGGATATCGCCACAATCGATCGTTTCCTGGCGCACAGCCACAGGCGGCGATATCCCACCCGTACCGACGTCTTCCGGCCCGGAGACCCGGCGGGAACCCTGTATTACGTCATCAGCGGCTCGGTTTCGATCATGGCCGAGGAAGATGACGATCGCGAGCTTGTGCTGGGCTACTTCGGTGCCGGCGAGTTCGTCGGCGAGATGGGCCTGTTCGTCGAATCGGACCGCCGCGAGGTGATCCTGCGGACCCGTACCGCCTGCGAGCTGGCTGAAATCAGCTACGAGCGCCTGCATCAGCTGTTCCTCGGCCCGCTGTCGGCCGATGCCCCGCGCCTGCTGTATGCGCTGGGCCAGCAGATTTCCAAGCGCCTGCTCGACACCAGCCGCAAGGCCAGCCGCCTGGCATTCCTGGACGTTACCGACCGGATCGTGCGCACCCTGCACGACCTGGCGCAGGAACCGGAGGCGATGAGCCACCCGCAGGGCAGCCAGCTGCGCGTCTCGCGACAGGAACTGGCGCGACTGGTCGGCTGCTCGCGCGAAATGGCCGGCCGCGTACTGAAGAAGCTGCAGACCGACGGCCTGCTGCATGCCCGCGGCAAGACCGTGGTGCTGTACGGCACCCGTTGATTGCAAGGCAACCCAAGGCTGCCGAGCCATCCTGTAGAGCCGAGCCGACGCTCGGCTGCGGTACGTCAAAGGCAGCCGCGCATGGGTTCAGCTCTACACGGCCCCTGCGCGGCCCGCTGGGCTAGGCTCGGTACATGGAGCTGAGCAGCGAATTCTGGTGGTTCATCCTCATCGGCCTCGGCGCACAGCTGGTGGACGGTGCATTGGGCATGGCGTTCGGCCTGGTGTCCTCGTCGGTGATGCTGAGCATGGGCCTGCCCCCGGCACAGGTCAGCGCCAGCATCCACACCGCCGAAGTGTTCACCACGGGCGCCTCGGGGGTGTCGCACCTCGCAGCCGGAAATGTCGATAAACGCCTGTTCCTGCGCCTGGCCCTGCCCGGCGCAGTGGGCGGTGCCCTGGGCGCGTACGTGCTCACGCAGGTCCCGGGCGAGATCATCCGGCCACTGATCTACCTGTACCTGCTGGTGCTGGCGATCCTCATCCTGGCCCGCGCCGCTGGGCGCTGGATGCCCAAGGGCGAGATCCGCCGGGTGCCGGTGCTGGGCTTCTTCGCCGGCCTGCTCGACGCCAGCGGCGGCGGTGGCTGGGGACCGATCGCGACGTCCACCCTGCTCGCCCGCGGCGGCCAGGCGCGCACCACCATCGGAACAGTCAACGCAGCCGAGTTCGTGGTCACGTTGACGGTGTCAGCGACCTTCCTGTTGTCGATGGGCGTGCAGCATCTGCAGATCGTTGCCGGCCTGCTGATCGGCGGCATGATGGCCGCTCCGGTGGCGGCGATCCTGGTCAAGCGGGTGAAGGAGCGCTGGGTGCTGGTGGCCGTGGGCGTGCTGGTACTGGGCATCAGCCTGTTCCAGATCGGGCATGCGGTGTACGGGCACCTGGGGCGCTGAGCGCTTGCCGGCCAGCGGCCGGCACTACCGGAACGGAGAAGGGTCAGCACAACCGCGACGGAGAAGGGTAGCGCCGCCGCTGGCCGGCAGATCCGTCATCGTGCGATGGGGTCAGAACCCCCATGGGATCTGGCCCCGGGCTACGCCTTGTCGCCGCCGCGATCCACACATCCCCAGTTGAGGATGCGGGTGCCGGCCGGCAGCACGCGGCGGAAGAACGCCACCCGCCCCGGCTTCGGGTTCACCACCACCGGCGCCTTGGCCGCCAGCAGCAGCGGCAGGTCGGCGGTGCTGTCGGAATAGGCGATATCGATGTCGCCATAGCCGCGTTCGCGCAGCATGCGCATCTTTTCTTCGTTGTGGCAGTGCCGGGTCGGGCCAACACCGCCCAGCCGCGGGCCGACCTCGGTACCGATCACCGGTACGTCCTGATGGGCGACGAAGGCCAGGATCGCGCGGGCCAGCTCCGGCGGCGCGCCGGTGGCAACCACCACGCGATCGCCTTTGGCGCGGTGCGCGGCGAACACGTCCAGCGCCTGCGGCAGCAGCTTGGCGCGCATCTGCGCCTGATTGCGCAGCACGTAGGCGTCGATCACCTTGTTGAAATCGCGCGCACGGTGCAGGCCGAAGCTGCCGATCCACACATAGACCGAGATGCCCGCGCGACGGGTCGGCAGCATCGCCACCATCGGCCCGGCGATCGGCGTGACCAGCAGCGCCGCCAGCATGCGCAGCGGGTTGCGCTTGATCAGCGAGGCGAACAGGTGGGTACCCGAATCGCCGTCGTAGAGGGTGTGGTCGAAGTCGAAGACCACCAGCGGCGCATCCTCGCGCGGCGTCGGATAGTGCGTTGTCATGTTGCGAAGAATAGCTGACGCAGGCCCTCGCCCGGCTCTTCCACGCGCATGAAGGCCTCGCCGACCAGGAAGGCATGGATGCCGGCGTCGCGCATCAGCGCCACGTCCTGCGGGCCGAGGATGCCGCTCTCGGTGACCAGCAGGCGGTCACGCGGCACCGCCTGCTGCATGTCCAGCGTGGTCTGCAGCGACACCTCGAAGGTGCGCAGGTTGCGGTTGTTGATGCCGATCATCGGCGCCGGCACTTGCAGGGCACGCTCCAGCTCGTCGATGTCGTGCACTTCCACCAGCACGTCCATGCCCAGCGACAACGCCAGTTCGGACAGCGTGGCCAGCTGGGTGTCGTCCAGCGCGGCGACGATCAGCAGGATGCAGTCGGCGCCCAGCACGCGTGCCTCGTACACCTGGTAGGCGTCGATCACGAAGTCCTTGCGCAGCACCGGCAGCGTGCAGGCTTCACGGGCCTGCTGCAGGTAGGTATCGGCGCCCTGGAAGAAGTCCACATCGGTCAGCACCGACAGGCAGCTGGCACCACCAAATTCGTAGCTGACGGCAATGTCGGCCGGGCGGAAATCCGGGCGGATGACGCCCTTGGACGGGCTGGCCTTCTTCACCTCGGCAATCACCGCCGGGTCGCCGTTGGCCACGGCCGCCTGCAACGCGCGCACGAAGCCACGTACCGGCGGGGCGCTGGCCACGGCGGCCTGCAGCTCCTCGAGCGGGCGCTGGGCGCGGCGCTGGGCTACTTCTTCGGCCTTGCGGGCCAGGATCTTCTGCAGGATGTCGCTCATCGTCTTCGATTCGGTGCGGGGGCGCTGAGGACGGCCATTATCGGCCATCGACGGGGTCAGGCTGAACCGCGCGCTCAGGCAACCAGCGCGCGGGTGGTCTCCACATACTGCTGCAGGCGCTGGCGGGCGCTGCCATTGGCGATGGCGGCACGGGCGCGGGCCAGGCCATCACCGATGTCGCTGGCCACGCCGGCCACGTACAGCGCGGCGCCGGCATTGAGCGCGACGATGTCCAGCGCCGGGCCGGGATCGTTGTCCAGCACCGCGCGCAGCATCTGGATGGACTGCTCCGGGCTGTCCACGCGCAGGTTGCGGCTGGCCGACATGGCGATGCCGAAGTCCTCCGGGTGGATCTCGTACTCGCGCACCTTGCCGTCGCGCAACTCGCCCACCAGGGTGCCGGCGCCGAGCGAGATCTCATCCATGTTGTCGCGGCCCCAGACCACCATGGCGCGCTCGGTGCCCAGCTCGCGCAGCACGCGCGCCTGGATACCCACCAGATCAGGATGGAACACGCCCATCAGCACCGACGGCGCGCTGGCGGGGTTGGTCAGCGGACCAAGGATGTTGAAGATGGTGCGCACGCCCATCTCGCGGCGGACCGGCGCGACGACCTTCATCGACGGATGATGGATCGGCGCGAACATGAAGCCGATGCCGGTCTGCTCGATGGCAGCGGCCACCTGCGCTGGCTGCAGCTCGATGGCCGCGCCCAGTGCTTCCACCGCATCGGCGCTGCCGGACTTGGACGACACGCTGCGGTTGCCGTGCTTGGCCACGCGCGCACCGGCCGCAGCCGCCACGAACATCGCGCAGGTGGAGATGTTGAAGGTGTGCGAGCCATCGCCACCGGTGCCGACGATGTCGACCAGGTGGGTGCTGTCGACCACCGGCACCGCCAGCGCGAATTCGCGCATGACCGTGGCGGCGGCGGCGATCTCGTCGATGGTTTCCTTCTTCACCCGCAGGCCGGTGAGGATGGCGGCGGTCATCATCGGCGACACGTCGCCGCGCATGATCTGCCGCATCAGGTCGACCATCTCGTCGAAGAAGATCTCGCGGTGCTCGATGGTGCGTTGCAGGGCTTCCTGGGGGGAGAAGCTCATGGGAATACTCCTTGGATCAGGCCGCCGGGCGCTGCAGGAAATTGCGCAGCAGGGCGTGACCGTGTTCGGTGAGGATGGATTCGGGGTGGAACTGCACGCCTTCCACCGGGAACTGGCGGTGGCGCAGGCCCATGATCTCTTCGATCGAGCCGTCCTCGTTCTCGGTCCAGGCGGTCACTTCCAGGCAGTCCGGCAGACTGTTCTTGTCCACCACCAGCGAGTGGTAGCGGGTGGCCTGGTAGCGGTCCGGCAGGCCGGCGAACACGCCCTTGCCTTCATGGCGGATCGGCGAGGTCTTGCCGTGCATGATGTTGCCGGCGCGGATCACGGTGCCGCCGTAGACCTGGCCGATGCCCTGGTGGCCCAGGCACACGCCGAGGATCGGCGTGGTCGGGCCCAGCCGCTGGATCAGCTCCAGCGACACGCCCGCTTCGTTGGGCGTGCACGGGCCGGGCGAAATGACGATGCGCTCGGGCTTCTGCGCGGCGATCTCGTCCACGCTCATCGCATCGTTGCGCACCACCTTCACCTCGGCGCCCAGCGTCTGCAGGTACTGCACGAGGTTGTAGGTGAAGCTGTCGTAGTTGTCGATCATCCACAACATGGTCAGGTTCCGTCGCTTATCAGGAAAATGGCGTACACGTTTTCGGTGTAGGTGATGGGGCCGGCTTCGACCGACTCGGGCAGGCGGGAGCCCGTGGTCTCGATGCTGTTCATCGGTGCCTCGGGCGCGGGCGGCGAAGGCGGCGTCACCAGATCCCCACTGCTCGGCCAACTGCCGGCCTGGATGCCATAAGCAAAGTTCGGCGCTACGTCGGAAATGCTGTACAGGCCGCGCAGCCGGGTGCCGTAGGCCTTGGCCAGGCCCTGCGCGGACTCGCGGGTCTGGGCCGCCGCCTCACCCTTGAGTTCGCGGCGCAGCGCCACTTCACCCGAATAGGTTGGCGCCAGGCTGCTGACCTGTACGTTCTCGTCGGCCTTCAACGCACCCAGCACATCCTGCATCGCCTTCACGCTGGCGAAGCTGGCGCGCAGCTGGCGCGACACGCGGGTGCCGATGAAGACCTGCCGGTTCTGCTCATAGCGCGTCGCCGGGCCGATCCGCAGGTTGTCCGCACGCACGCTGCCCTCCACCGCCTTGTGCTGCTTGAACAGCGCCAGCACGCGGGCCACGTTGCCCTGCACGCGGCGGCGCGCGGCGTCGGCGTCCATGTCGGTCTCTTCGATGTTCAACTGCAGGCCGAAGCGGTCGGGCATCACCGTGCGGGTACCCTGCCCCTTCACCAGCAGGTGCGGCTGCGAGGGGATGGTGTTGGCCTGCGCCCACGCAGACGGGGCCATCGTGGCCAGCAGCGACGACCACAGCAATGCGCTCAGCAGCTTCATGCGGTACTCCTTGTCTTCAATGGGAACAGCGGAAGATGCCGCGGCGCAGGCCACGGCACGGGGAGCGTCACAGGCCCTTGGCGGCCTGGGCGACGGCGCGGAACAGCGCACGGCCCTTGTTCATCGTCTCGTCCCATTCCTTGTCCGGGTCCGAGTCGTAGACGATGCCGGCGCCGGCCTGCACGTACAGGCGGCCATCCTTGATGACCGCAGTGCGGATCGCGATCGCGGTATCGGCATCGCCGTGCCAGCCGATGTAGCCGATGCTGCCGGCGTAGACGTTGCGCTTGATCGGTTCCAGTTCGCGGATCACTTCCAGCGCGCGGATCTTTGGCGCGCCGCTGACCGTGCCGGCCGGGAAGGTGGCGCGCAGCACGTCGGCATAGCTCAGGCCCGGCTGCAGTTGGCCGGTCACTTCGCTGACGATGTGCATGACATGGCTGTAGCGTTCGATCACGAACTGCTCGCCCACTTCCACGGTACCGGCCCTGGAGACGCGCCCGGCATCGTTGCGGCCGAGGTCGATCAGCATCAGGTGCTCGGCACGTTCCTTCGGATCGGCCAGCAGCTCGGCTTCCAGTGCCAGGTCCAGCTCGGGCGTGGCGCCACGCGGGCGGGTGCCGGCGATCGGGCGCACGGTCACTTCGCCATCCTGCAAACGCACCAGGATTTCCGGCGAGGAACCAACCACCTGCAGGTCGCCGACATCGAGGAAATACATGTACGGCGAGGGATTCAACGCGCGCAGCGCGCGGTACACATCCACCGGGCGCGCCTTGAACGGCACGCTCAGGCGCTGGCTGAGCACCACCTGGAAGATGTCACCGGCGCGGATGTATTCCTTGCTGCGCTGGACCGCATCGACGAAGCCTTCGCGGGTGAAGCCGGAGACGAAATCCGATTCGTCCAGCACGTCGCTGTTGAGCGGTGCCGGATAACCGGCGCCCGGTGCACGCAGCTTCGCAGTCAGTGCGTCCAGGCGCGCCTGCGCCTGTTCGAAGGCACCGTCGACACGCGGGTCGGCGTGCACGATCAGGTACAGCCGGCCCTTGAGATTGTCGAATACCGCCAGCTCGTTGGAGTCCAGCAGCAGGATGTCCGGCGTGCCCAGCTCATCACGGCCAGCCGGCGGGGCCAGGCGCGGCTCGATGTAGCCGATGCACTCGAAGCCGAACCAGCCGACCAGGCCGCCGGTGAAACCCGGCAGGCCTTCCAGCTTGGGCACCGAGTGGGCGCTGCGCAGCGCCTCGACTTCGGCGAAGGGATCGGCTACCTCGCGGGTGTCCACCACCTGGCCGTCTTCGCGCACGGTCAGCGTGTGGCCGTGGAGGGCATACACGCGGCGCGCCGGCAGGCCGATGATCGAGTAACGACCAAAGCGCTCGCCGCCTTCGACGGATTCAAACAGGTAGGTATTGGGGCCGTCGGCGAGCTTCAGATAGACCGAGAGCGGCGTGTCCAGGTCGGACAGCACTTCGCGGACGACGGGAATGTGGGTGTGGCCTTCAGCGGCCTGCTGCTGAAACTGAGCGTGCGAGTTCAAGACGACTTTCCTTCCGGGACACAGCGTTATGGGGGCGGACGACGGCAACGGGCCACCATCGCCACCAACGGCGTGCGGAAGAAAGAGTATGCGGGGTCGTCAGGCTGGACACCCCTCGACTGTATCGCAGCTTGCGCGGCAGGGGAACCCCGGGAGACTGAACCACGGGACGCCCGCAGCGGCCACGGGGACCGATGACTCTACCCCTGCCCGTCCAGCAACGGGCATCCGGTCGGCAGGTGCATCCGCACCCTGCCCGGCACGCACTCGACGCGGAAGTGACGGGCCTGCACCGGTTCGCCGTCCAGATTCAGGGTCAGCGCCTTGGGCGCATCGATCTGCAGCCACGACAGCCGCGCCCGTGTGGCCAGCTGTTCCAGTGCGGCCTGGGTACCGGACTTCAGCATCTGGCCGAGGGTGGCGGCGACCTCCCCTTCCAGTTCCGGAAGCACGGTCACATCCAGCAGTCCATCATCGATCAGTGCCTGCGGGCACAGCTGCTGGCCACCGCCTGCCTGGCGGCCATTACCGATGCCGAGCGCGATGAAGTCGCCTTCCCAGGCGAAGTCCGGGCCGGACAGGCGCGCGGCGATCGGCTCGATGCGGCCCAGCTTGGCGATGCCGGTGATCACGTAGGCCAGCCCACCGAGCATCTTCTTCAATCCGGCATCGGTCTCCACCGTCACCTGCGTACCGAAGCCACCGCTGGCGAGGTTGGCGCACCACCAGGGCGTGCCATCGGCATCCACGCGCAACAGGTCGATGGACCGTGCCGGCACCTGGCCGATCAGCGCGAGGGCATCGCCGGGCTCAGTGGGAATGCCTGCCGACGTGGCGAAGTCGTTGGCGGTCCCCATCGGAATCAACGCCAGCGAAGGCAGCGCTTCCGCCGGTTCCTCACGATGCGCCAGTGTCTCGGCCACCGCACTGAGCGTGCCATCGCCACCGGCGGCCACGATCACATCCACGCCATGATCGATCGCCTCGGCGACATAGCGCTCGGCGTCACCGTCCTCCCAGGTCACCCGCACTTCCAGCTGCACGCCCTGTTCGCGCCAATGGCCGACGGCGTCGCGCAACTCATCGTTGCCGGCGGATTTGCCGTTGAGGATCAGGCGCCAGCGCGGGGTGGTCATGCGATGCTTCCGTGAAGGGGTTGCACAGGCTATCAACGCAGCGTTTTCCCGTAGTGAACGATGCCTTGGCACGACTCTCGGAGATCCTGCCCACAGAGCAGACTCAGCATCGCTGATATAGACGCAGACAGGTGCAATGATGGTCAAGCGAATCCAGTGAACTCCAGTAAGCGCTCCGGCGAAAAAATGAGCAAAAATGGATAATCTACAGCGTCACCTTCACGCAGACTTGAGTGGACAGATGCCCATGCACTATTTTTTAGCGGGCATCAACAGATACGCAAAACGAATCTCAGGCAGCTCTAATTCATCGCGTAACAACATCGACCATGGCCATTACTGAAGACCTGAAGACCGAATTAAACAAGTGGGCACCTGCATTGGCAGAGAACTTGACCAACTTAGCGTATCTCGGATCAGGGCCATCGATGAGATGGCTGACCTCGTCCCCAGCAGCGATCGAATTTCAAAGACTTTTCTCAGAAGACGCCCATGAGTCTGCAACCGACATCTGGTGCAGCGTTATCCGAAATAAGAGAGATTTACCTGCCCCAATCTTCCTCCTCATCCAGGAGCATATGCGACGCAATCCAGCCAAGCTCGCGTCGACGCTCAGAGGGCGAGGCTTCAGACTCTCAATATCATTGGCAAACGTGTCCATGAGGGCTGCCGGCGCCATTTACGAAGACGCGAAGACCAGTTTCGCGAGGCATGAAATTGATATCGCAGCGAGCCGATTCAGAGCAGCCCTGTTTGATTTCAGATTCGCAATTGACAGCAACATTCTCGCGCTAGCGCCCTTGAGAATTGCGACAGGAAAGTACGCGGCAGCCGTAGCCATGATCGGGCGTTGGATTAACGTGAGCCCCGACACCATAACTCGAGCAATCGCGTACTCAAAGCAGTCAATGCAGCTAGGCAACCTAACAAGAGAACACCTAAATTACCGAATTGAGCTTCTTATACTTCGATTCGATCAAACTGGAGACACGGGATCTCTATACGACGCACTTACCCTTATTGAAAGCAACAGATCAATCGCAGCCGGATCAGAATTGATCGAAGCTGAAACGCACTATCGAATTTCCCTGCTGAAAAACAACTCACCAGAGAAACGAGAGAAGTGCATAGCCTCAGCGAAGAATGCCATTTCTCGAATTGGACCGAATAATTCAGGCAGCTTAGAAGAGGCCCGCAGCGCCATCCTCAGCATGCTCATATCTCAGACAGAGCAGCGTCAGATCGACATTTCCGCAACATCGGTAGCGATCCCTAGAGGGCTGCTATCCCATATGGCAAAGAAGCCTTCGGCGCAGGCATGGAAAGCAGCCAGACAAATAGTAAGAATGCTCGAAACCCTCCGACATAGAGAGTCCATCCCAGCTGCGGTACTCGGCGCCAACATTCTTCGCCAAATCGTAGAAGGCCCCTCGGAGCTACTTCAACAGAGAGACCTAACACTTTATGTGGAAGTTACGAAATGGCTTTCAGAAAATGCCCCATATAATCGGCATGCACGATGGGAAGCCGGCGCTGCTGCACTCACTGCCGCGAAGCGATCCGGAAAGAAAAAACTCGCCCTGAGTGCTCTAGATACATTCCAAAAATTAGCCTATCTCGACTCCGACTGGCCGCTGCCGAGGATAGGAATCGCCAGGGCAAGAGACTATCTCGGCGGAGGAGACAACAGCCCGATATCAACTGGCAGCTGGAAAGAAGCAGCAAAATTAACGTTAGCATCCCCCAATTATGCGAGATCAAATCTGGGTGGGCGAAATGAAGTCTTTGCCGTCACAGATGCACGCGGCTTCTTATCCTATACATTCGTGTTCAAGAGAACAACGAAACTCAAGGCTGAACATGAAGCCTCAATGCTTAAAAGTCTACGAGACGAGATAGACAATCAGGCAAAAGGAAACCTCTTCGAGGTCCCTCGGTCACTGGCAATAGTAGAGGTTCCTTCTGATGATGAAAGGAAGTGGGTTCATGTCACCCAGCGATCAGCTGGAAGACTTCTGAGTGAAATCCCAGCAAAGGAAGCATCTTCATACCTAGAATCTGTCACGTACCTACTCGCGACCTTCCATCAAGCAGCAGGCACCCCCCCCACCGGTAAATCAGCGTGGAGGCCTTTGAAGGTCTACTTGAAAATGTGGTCGCGCACCATATTCAAGAATGATCACTCCGACGAATTTGTGGCAGCCCTCCATAGGACATTCCCGAGCCACATAAGGCTGGTTAGGAAGCGCGATGGCCACGCCTCTAACTGGCTCATCGACCCAGCGGGGCGAATAGTTGCCATTGACTTTGAGTCTGTCGAATTTATCACTGCAGGTTACGATGTAGCCCAGCTAATTGAGGACTTCGCGATAATTCAACCAGACTCCGCCGGCTGGGAAAGGCGTATCGATATAATGACCCAATACATGCAATTGATTGAAATGGAGATTGATAGAGAAGGAATTTCAAACGCATATGGATGGTTTGCGATTACACGCGCACTGCGCTTGGGCACTGAACGACTGGCAAGCAAGAGCTTGAGACGCCACGCACGAGAGATATGTGCAATGGTCGCGGACCATTGCACTGACGATCTAGCGCAAATTGCGCGAGAACTTCAGCTTGCATTGGCACAGGTAGATCAGGCGGACGCGCACCAGTCACCGCCTAGCCATGATCATAGACGGCTTAGCAAATCAATGTCGCATTTGCTGCGCCACCATGGCCCCAAGAAGGGTGTTCCCGTGGACGAGTTCGGCTTCGCTGCGATGGATGACCTTGCTCGCGCCCTTGAGGTAGATGCCAGCAGCCTATTGGCAGTGGCAGAACATCCAGGCGAACCCAGATTTGAAGTGCGCGATGGATTCATTAGAGCACTGTACGGCCACTCCCTTGATGTAAAAATTGACGGCGTAATTAAGGTCGGCCCGCCTACAATCCTCTTCCATGGATCAAACTGGGGAACCATCGACAAGATAATTGAAGAAGGATTGAAACCGATGAGCCGCCGCATGGTTCATTTAACAAACAATGCGAACGAAGCCATTTCCGTCGCGGAGAGAAAGGGGGCAACCCTACTACTTTCTATAGACTACAGCGAAAATGAAGAACCTGTGGCGGAGGGCATTTGGGTTGCACCCAAAGTTGGTCCCGAGCGCCTACGCATAGTTAATATATTCCGGTACGAGAACGGCGTTTTTCATTAATGCCTCGCTACATTTTTCCCCATTCAAGCATCCGGCCTCACCACTCAGTCCAGAATAGCGCCGAGCCTGATTGCTTTGCGCTGCGTGATAGGGCGCCAGTTGCCCCCCCTATTGGCTCCAACTTAGAGATCTTTCCATTCCTCTGAAATTGACATACGGATGTAACCATCGGCCCGGAGAATGGAAGTCCATAGCAGGGACGATGGATGGAGGCAGGATCAGCCTCCCACGCATGCAGCGGGGCCACGCCAGTGATTGGCGTGGCTTTTTTTTTGCCCAGCAGTAGATCCACGCCATGCGTGGATGCACTTCGCCTCACCCGTTGGCGAAATCGTGCAATGCCTGGCCCTGCAGCCGGTACACGGTCCACTCGTCCTGCGGTTTGGCACCGGCGGCGGTGTAGAATTCGATGGCCGGAGTGTTCCAGTCCAGCACCGACCATTCGAAACGGCCGCAGCCTTCGGCCACGGCCTGGCGTGCGATGTACTTCAGCAGCGCCTTGCCGGCACCCACGCCACGCTTTTCCTGGCTGACATAGAGGTCTTCCAGGTAGATGCCCTTGCGGCCCAGCCAGGTGGAATAGTTGTAGAAATACACCGCATAGCCGATCGCTTCACCATCGGCTTCACAGATCAGTGCACGTGCAGTGGCATCGGGTCCGAACAGGCTTTCGGCGATGCCGATCTCATCGGTCTGCACCGAATGCTCGGCCTTCTCGTAGATGGCCAGCTCGCGGATGAAATGCAGGATCAGGCCAGCATCGGCCATGGTGGCCGGGCGGATGTTCAACACGGCCACCGTACTCATGGCTCAGCCCCGCGCCGCAGCGACGTTGGCGCGCATCTGCGCGATCACGTCCTGGTAGCTGGTCCTGGCGTTGAAGATGGCCGAGCCGGCGACGAAGGTATCGGCGCCGGCGGCAGCGATCTCACCGATGTTGTCGGCCTTCACGCCACCGTCGATCTCCAGGCGGATGTCCTTGCCGCTGGCATCGATCATCTTGCGCACCACGCGCAGCTTGTCCAGCGCCGAGGGGATGAAGGCCTGGCCGCCGAAGCCCGGGTTGACCGACATCAGCAGCACCAGGTCCAGGTCATCCAGCACCCAGTCGAGGATGTCCACCGGGGTGGCCGGATTGAGCACGATGCCCGGCTTGCAGCCCAGCGAGCGGATCAGCTGGATGGTGCGGTGCACGTGGCGGCTCGCCTCCGGGTGGAAGCTGATGTAGGTGGCACCGGCCTCGGCGAAGTCCGGGATGATGCGGTCCACCGGCTCGACCATCAGGTGCACGTCGATCGGCGCGGTGACGCCGTGCTTGCGCAGGGCCTGGCAGACCATCGGGCCGATGGTCAGGTTCGGCACGTAGTGGTTGTCCATCACGTCGAAGTGGACCCAGTCCGCACCGGCAGCGAGGACGTTGTCGACTTCCTCGCCGAGGCGGGCGAAGTTGGCGGACAGGATGGAGGGGGCGATGAGGCAGTGGGACATGGCCGGGCCTTGCAACGAGGGGAAAGTGGGTCAGCGCTTGCGCAGGGACTTGATGCGGTCGTAGGCGGCATTGATCCGCCGCGACTTCTGCTCGGCCTGCTGCTGCAGCTCGGGGGCGGCGCCGCCAAGCTTGTCGGGGTGGTACTGCGAGATCAGCTTGCGGTAGGCGCGTTCGATCTCGGCATCGGTGGCTTCGGAAGTCAGCCCCAGCTCCCGGTACGGGTTCTCCTTGTTCAGGCGGAACCAGTCCGAATCAAAGGCATGGCCGATCAGCAGGCCGACCACCGCGCCGAACAGCGGATTGGGCCGGAACAGCAGGGCGCCGGCGATGAATCCGAGCAGTTTTCCGTACCAGCGCATGGCGCTCCGGGGTCGACCGACGAAATGGACGCTCATTTTACGTCACAGCGGGCCCGGAGGGCTTTACACTAGGCCGCCCGCTGGTCAGCGGGCCCGCCGGGTCCGTTGGGCAGCCGTATCGACAACGCCCCAGGAGTGCCCGTGCCAACCACGCTGTTGCAATCCGATCTCCCCGGCCTGCCCTTGCGCCACCGCGGCAAGGTGCGTGATGTGTTCGATATCCCGCGCGAGCGGCTGCCCGCAGGGACCCCGCCGGGCGACTACCTGCTGATGGTGGCCACCGATCGCCTGTCGGCGTTCGACGTGGTCCTGCCCGACCCGATCCCGGGCAAGGGCGAGATGCTCTGCCAGGTCTCCAACTTCTGGTTCGCCAAGACTGCGCACCTGATGCCCAACCACCTGACCGGCATCGACGTGGCCAGCGTGCTGCCCGAAGGCGTGGACCCGGCCCTGTACGCCAAGCGCGCGGTGGTCACCCGCAAGCTGAAGCCGGTGCCGGTGGAAGCGATCGCCCGCGGCTACCTGATCGGCAGCGGCTGGAAGGATTACCAGCGCACCGGCAAGGTCAGCGGCATCGACCTGCCCGATGGCCTGCGCCAGGCCGAACAGCTGCCCGAGCCGATCTTCACGCCCTCGACCAAGGCCGCGGTCGGCGACCATGACGAGAACATCGATTTCGATGCGATGGTGAAGCAGGTCGGTGCGGACCTGGCCGAGCGGGTGCGCGACGCCACCCTGCGCATCTACAAGTTCGCCGCCGATTACGCCCGCGAACGCGGCATCCTCCTCGCCGACACCAAGTTCGAGTTCGGTACCGACGCCGATGGCCGCCTGTACATCATGGACGAGATGCTGACGCCGGATTCCTCGCGTTACTGGCCGGCCGACGAGTACGAAGTGGGTACCAGCCCGCCGAGCTACGACAAGCAGTTCGTGCGCGATTACCTGGAGACGCTGGACTGGGGCAAGACCGCCCCGGGTCCGAACATCCCGGCCGACATCATCGAGCGCACCCGCGCCAAGTACGCTGAGGCGCTGCAGCGCCTGGCCGGGATCAGCGTCGACTGACCCGCCTGCGCCCCCGGCCGGAAAGGCTGGGGGCGCGTTCGGTAGTGCCGGCCGCTGGCCGGCGACGTCGACGAACACCTGCAGCCAGGCATGGCCTGGCTCTACTGACGGGCCCGGCGGGAGTATGCTGGCCGCATGCAGACATCCACCGAGCTTGCGCGGCCGATCGACCGCTATTTCGCCAGCTACTCCGACGACCACCGCAACGTGATCAACCAGCGCATCCACGTGGTGGCGGTGCCGGCGATCCTGTGGTCGGTGGTGGCCCTGCTGTGGTGCCTGCCGCCGCTGATCACCTGGTTCCAGTACGGCATCTGGTCGGCGTTCGCGATGTTCAGCGCCTGGTGCTTCTACAACAAGCTGTCGCGCCCCTTGGGCATCGGCATGCTCGTCCAGTTCTTCGTATTCGGCTGCCTGTGCCGCCTGCTGGAGGCCGAGATCGGCCTGCATGCGCTGCGCTGGCTGGCGGTGGGCGTGTTCGTGGTGGCCTGGATCGCGCAGTTCATCGGCCACACGTTCGAGGGTCGCAAGCCCAGCTTCCTGACCGACCTGACCTACCTGCTGATCGGCCCGGCCTGGGTGATGGCCAAGTTCTATCGCAAGCTCGACTGGCGCTACTGATCGCGGGCGGCCGACAGCGGCCGTCGTTTCCTGAACGGGCGAATTCCATCACCCACACTCCACGGCGGCCCTGCCAGCCTGCGCCGGTGACTCGCTCCCCGCTTCCCGTCCGTTGACGGCAGCCCCTGTGCGACAGGGCCTGCGGTCTCCCTGCGTGGGCGTAGGGTGTCCCCCGAGAGCAACCCGGGAGGGACTGCAGGAACGTGATGTTGCGCCGCAGAAAAAATGAATCAGCGAACGTTACATGCAATTGATCGCTGTTCGATGGGTTTCGGCGACATTTCGCAGCCTGTTATTCTCCCTAACCTGCTCGTGAATCATGGATTCCCTGCATGCTCCCCAGCCTGCCCCTGCTGCTGGCCCTGCCGTTCCTGATGGCAGCGGCTGTTGCGGCCTTCCCCCGTAGTTCGCGCTCGACTGCTGCCTGGCTGGCGGCACTGGCGCCGTTGGGCGGGCTGGCCATCCTCGGCTGGCTGACCCCGGCAGTACTCGATGGCCAGGTGGTCCGCACCCTGGTCCCCTGGCTTCCACAGATCGGGCTGGACTTCACCCTGCGCCTGGACGGGCTGGCCTGGATGTTCGCCGGGCTGGTGCTCGGCATCGGCGCCCTGGTGGTGCTGTATGCGCGCTATTACCTGAGCCAGCAGGACAACGCGCACCGCTTCTACTGCTACCTGCTGCTGTTCATGGGCGCCATGCTGGGGATGGTGCTGTCGGGCAACCTGCTGTTGCTGATGATCTTCTGGGAAATGACCAGCATCAGCTCGTTCCTGCTGATCGGCTTCTGGTCGCACCGCCAGGACGCACGCGAAGGCGCGCGCATGGCGCTGGTGATCACCGGCGGCGGCGGCCTGGCCCTGCTCGGTGGCGTGCTGTTGATCGGCCGTATCGTCGGCAGCTTCGACCTGGATGTGGTGCTGGCCGCCGGCGAGCAGATCCGCGCCAGCACGCTGTATCCGTACGCCCTGTTCCTGGTGCTGGCCGGCATCTTCACCAAGAGCGCGCAGTTCCCGTTCCACTTCTGGCTGCCGCACGCGATGGCAGCGCCGACCCCGGTCTCGGCCTACCTGCACTCGGCCACCATGGTGAAGGCCGGCGTGTTCCTGCTGGCGCGGCTGCATCCGGCGCTGGCCGGCAGCGACCTGTTCTTCTATACGGTCAGCGGCATCGGCGCGCTGACCCTGCTGATCGGTGCCTGGAACGCGATCTTCCAGCACGACCTGAAAGGCCTGCTGGCGTACTCGACCATTTCCCACCTGGGCCTGATCACCCTGCTGTTCGGCCTGTCCACGCCGATGGCGGTGGTCGCCGGCGTGTTCCACATCCTCAACCACGCCACCTTCAAGGCCTCGCTGTTCATGGCCGCCGGCATCATCGATCACGAAACCGGCACCCGCGACATGCGCAAGCTGGGGGGGCTGCGCAGGCTGATGCCGTTCACCAGCGCGCTGGCGATCATCGCCTCGCTGGCGATGGCCGGGATCCCGCTGCTCAACGGCTTCCTGTCCAAGGAAATGCTGTTCGCCGAAGCGATTACGGCCGGCGGCCCGGGCATCATGCGCACGGCGGTGTCGATCGCGGCGTTGCTGGCAGGCGTGTTCGGCGTGGCGTACAGCCTGCGCTTCGTGCACGACACCTTCTTCGGCGCTGGCCCGCACGACCTGGACCGCGTGCCCCACGAGCCGCCGCGCTGGATGAAGGTGCCGGTGGAGCTGCTGGTGGTGATCTGTGTGGCGGTGGGCGTGGCACCCGCACTGACCGTCGCGCCGGTGCTGCACGCCGCTGCGGCCTCGATCCTTGGCACCGCCATGCCCGAATACAGCCTGGCGGTGTGGCACGGCTTCAACCTGCCGCTGGCGATGAGCGCGATCGGCGTGGTCGGTGGCGTGGCGCTGTACTTCGGCCTGCGCAGGCTGATCAACCTGCATGCCGTGACCAATGTCAGCACGGGCCGCAATGTGTTCCACGCCCAGCTGGACGCCGTGTCCGCGCTGGCGATGCGCCTGACCAATGGCATCGCCAATGGCAGCCTGCAGCGCATGCTGCTGGGCCTGGTGCTGGTGGCGATCGTGGTTGCCGCTGCGCCGTTCGTGGCCAACCCAGCCTCGCCGAACTGGACCGCGCCGCAGCCGATTCCGCTGCTGGGCTGGGCCCTGTGGCTGGTGATGATGGCCTGCGCGGTCGCCACCCTGCGCATCTACAAGCAGCGCCTGCTGGCGGTGCTGCTGGTCGGCGGCGTCGGCCTGATGGTGGCGCTGACCTTCGTGTTCCTGTCCGCGCCCGACCTGGCCCTCACCCAGCTGCTGGTGGAGATGGTGACGCTGGTGCTGATGCTGCTGGGCATGAATTACCTGCCCGCGCAGTCCGGGCCTGAGCGGCCGCGCTGGCGCAAGCGCCGCGACGCGGTGATCGCGATCATCGCCGGTGCCGGGCTTGGCGCGCTGGCCTATTCGGCGATGACCCTGCCGCCGAACACCATGGCCGGCGAGCTGCTCGCCCGCGCGTTGCCCGAGGCCTACGGCCAGAACGTGGTCAACGTGATCCTGGTCGACTTCCGCGGCTTCGATACCTTCGGCGAGATCACCGTGTTCGGCATCGCCGCGCTGGTGGTGCATGCGCTGCTGCGGCGTACGCGGATGGCACCGGAGCAGATCATGCCCGGCCCGCCGATCAAGCTGCCGGTGCCGGCCGACCTGGCGCAGATCATGTTCCCGCTGACCCTGACCGTGTCGATTTTCCTGTTCCTGCGCGGGCACAACGCACCGGGTGGCGGCTTCATCGCCGGCCTGGTGCTGGCGGTGCCGCTGCTGATCCAGTACGTGATCCAGGGCACTGCATCGGTGGAGTCGCGCTTCGGCTTCGACTACATCCGCTGCATCGGCATGGGCCTGCTGATCGCCCTGCTCAGCGGCAGCGCCTCGATGCTGTTCGGCGTGCCGTTCCTGACCAGCGGCCATCTCGACCTGCACCTGCCGCTGATCGGCGACGTACCGCTGGCCAGCGCAATCGGCTTCGACATCGGCGTCTATCTGGTGGTGTTCGGCGGCGCCATGCTGATGCTGTCGATGATGGGCACGATCAAGCCGTCGCGAACCCGCACCGCCCGCAAGGGTGAGATCGACCTGCAACGCCGCTCGGCACGCACCGGGGAGATGCACTGATGGAACTGGCCCTGGCTACCGCGATCGGCGTGCTGACCGCCATCGGCATCTACCTGCTGCTGCGTGCGCGCAGCTTCGATGTGATCCTCGGCATGACCTTCCTGTCCTACGCCACCAACCTGCTGATCTTCGCCGGCGGCCGCGTGGTGCTGGGCAAGGCACCGGTGCTGCAGGAAGGCGTGGACAGCCACCTGGGCAACTACACCGACCCGCTGCCACAGGCGCTGGTGCTGACCGCGATCGTGATCGCCTTTGCGATGACCGCGGTCAGCATCGTGCTGGCCATGCGCAGCCGCAGCGACAACCACAGCGACCACGTGGATGCCCACGAGCCGGATGACGACCTGCAGGACGAGCGCGTGCCACCGCGCCAGGGCGAGGACCGCGCATGAACCACCTGGTGATCCTGCCGATCCTGATTCCGCTGCTGGGGGCGGCGCTGTCGCTGTTCGTCGAACACCGCCGCTATGGCCCCAGGGTGCAGCGGGCGGTGGCCTGGACCGCGCTGTCGGCGCTGGCGCTGGCGGTCGGGCTGCTGTTTGCCACCACGGCCAGTGGTGAAATCAACGTCTACCTGCTTGGCGACTGGCCGTCGCGGCTGGGCATCGCGCTGGTGGCCGACCGGCTGTCGGCGTGGATGCTGCTGACCACCCTGCTGCTGGCCATTCCCTGCCTGCTGCACGCCTGCTCGGGCTGGGACCGCCGCGCGCCGCACTTCCATGCGCTGTTCCAGTTCCAGCTGGTCGGTCTCAACGGTGCGTTCCTGACTGGCGACATCTTCAACCTGTTCGTGTTCTTCGAAGTGATGCTGATCGCCTCCTACGGCCTGCTGCTCAGTGGTGGCCGCGGCCTGCGCATGCGCATCGGCCTGCATTACGTGGTGTTCAACGTCACCGCCTCGACCCTGTTCCTGGTCGCGCTGGGCCTGCTGTATGCCTCGCTGGGCTCATTGAACATGGCCGAGCTGTCGCAGCGCATCGCCGAGGTACCGCCGGCACAGCTGACCCTGGTGAAGGCAACCATGGGCCTGTTGCTGCTGGTGTTCTGCGCCAAGGCCGCGCTGATGCCGCTGTACCTGTGGCTGCCGGAAGCCTATTCGCGCGCACCGGCGGCGGTGGCGGCGCTGTTCGCGATCATGACCAAGGTCGGCCTGTACTCGGTGCTGCGCATCCAGATGCTGTGGTTCGGCGACGATGCCGGCGCAATGGCCGGCTATGGCCGCGACTGGCTGTTGTGGGCCGGCGTCGTGACGCTGGTGCTGGGCGGCCTCGGCGCGCTGGCCGCGACCCGCCTGCGCGTACTGATCTCCTACCTGGTGATCGTGTCGGCGGCCACGCTGTTCATCGCCTTCTCGGTGGGCACGCCACAGGTGCTCTCGGCTGGCCTGTACTACCTGCCACACAGCAGCTTCGTCGCTGCCGCGCTGTTCCTGGTTGCCGATCTGATCCGTCGCCGTCGCGGTGGCGCCAGCGACCGCAAGGAAGTGATCGCGCCGATGCCAGGCAAGGAGACGCCCGCCGTGTTGTTCCTGATCGGCGCGGTGTCGGTGGCCGGCCTGCCGCCGCTGTCCGGCTTCCTGGCCAAGGCTGCGCTGCTGGCCGGCATGCCGGCGCAGTACACCGGCCCGGTCTGGACCGCCGTTCTGGTCAGCAGCCTGCTGGTGATCATGGGCCTGACCCGGGGGGGCATCCGCCTGTTCTGGCGCGTGCCACCGGTCGATCCGGAAGCGCCGGTACCGCGCAAGGCGCGGCTGCGCCGGGTCGAGCTGTACGCGGCCTGCATCCTGCTGGCCTACGGCATCGGCATGACCCTGGCCGCAGCACCGCTGATGCGCTACACCGACGCCACCGCCGCGCAGCTGCTGCACCCCAGCGAGTACGTGCAGCAGCTGCGTGCGACTGCACCGGAGATCCGCCAGCCATGACCGCCCAGCGCTCCCTGTTCCGTCGCCTGATTCCGTCGCCGATGCTGAGCATCATGGTGGTGGCGTTCTGGCTGCTGATGTCCGACAGCTTCACCCTTGGCCAGATCGTGCTGGGCCTGCTGCTGGGCGTGGTGGTGCCGCTGTTCGCCGCACGCCTGGACCGCGAGTTCGCCCGCATCGGCACCCTGCGCCCGTTGCCGAAACTGCTGTGCGTGACCCTGTGGGACATCCTGATGTCCAACATCCGTGTCGCCCTGCAGGTACTGGGGCCGGAGAAGAACATCCACCCCGGTTTCATCTGGCTGCCGCTGGACATTGCCAACATCCATGGCATCGCTGCGCTGACCAGCATGATCACGCTGACCCCGGGCACGGTCTCGGCCGCGCTCAGCGACGACCGCAAGTACCTGCTGGTGCACGTGCTGCACCTGGAGGACCCGCAGGACCTGATCGATACGATCAAGCGCCGTTACGAGGCGCCGTTGATGGAGATCTTCCCATGACCGGTTTTGAAGTCATCCAGACCACCCTGGTGGTGTGCATGCACGTGGTCGGCCTGGCGATGCTGCTGGCCACCTGGCGGCTGTTGCGCGGGCCGACCGTGCCCGACCGCATCCTCGCGCTGGACACGCTGTCGGTGACCGCGATCGCTGAGCTGATGCTGTTCGGCATGTACCTCAACTCGCCGATCTACTTCGAGGCGGCGCTGATCATCGCCATGCTCGGCTTCGGCAGCACCGTGGTGCTGAGCAAGTTCGTGCTGCGCCGGGACATCGTCGAATGATCACCGCGATCCAGATCGTCCTGTCGATCCTGCTGCTGTTCGGCTGCTTCTTCATCCTGGTCGGCGCACTGGGCCTGGTGAAGCTGTCCACCTTCTTCAAGCGCCTGCACGCACCGACCAAGGCCAGCACGCTGGGCGTGGGCTGCGTGCTGGTGTGCTCGGTGTGCTACCACATCTTCCTCGGCCAGGACCCGCAGCCACGCGAGCTGCTGATCACCGTGTTCCTGTTCATCACCGCACCGATCAGCGCGCACATGATGGCCAAGGCGGCGTTGTCGCTGCTGATGGAAACCCGCCCCAGCCTGCCGGGCAACGAGCCGGCCGCCGAGGAGCAGCTGCCGCCGCCGGAACCGGTGCGGGAAGAAGAAACCACGCAGAACCGGTAGTGCCGGCCGCTGGCCGGCAATCGCAAAGGTTCCGTCAGAGGCAATGAGGTTGCCGGCCAGCGGCCGGCACTACCTCATGCCGCGCCGACCAGCAGCAGCTCCAGCACGAACCAGCCTACGAACGCGACCAGCAGGATCCCGCCTTCGCCACGACTGATCTTCAGGTCGCCGCGCAGCATCGGGTACAGCACCATCGAAAACGCCAACAGCGCCGGCAGTTCCAGGCGCACGAACGAGGCCGGCAAGGCCAACGGCTGCAACACCGCCATCGCACCGATCACCAGCAGCAGGTTGACCACGCTGGAACCCAGTACGTGGCCGAGCACCATGTCACCATGCCCGCGACGCGAGGCGGCAATGGCGGTGGCCACCTCGGGCAGTGCGGTGCCGATCGCCACCGGCAACAGGCCGACCAGCAACGGCGTCCAGCCCAGTGCGGCACCGAAGTCGGCCGCAGCACCCACCACCAGGCGCGCCCCCCAGTACAGGGTCAGTGCGGCGATCAGCACGCGCAGCACGTTCAACGGCAGGCTGGTGCGGCTCAGCGCGGATTCGGCGATGGCGGCCTGCACCTCGGCGCTCTCGACGCGGCTGCGGCGCAGCAGCAGCACCTGCATGACGATGAAGCCCGCCACCAGCACGCCGCCTTCCCAGCGCACCAGGCGACCATCCAGGCCGAACAGGATCAGCAGCACGGCGGCCGCCAGCAGAGACCACCACAGCACCGCCTGCAGGCGCGCGCGCAGCAGCAGGGGCGCGGCGATGGCGGCCACGGCCAGGGTCAGGCCCAGATTGACGATGCTGCTGCCGACCGCATTGCCCAGCGCCAGCTCTGGTTGGCCCACCGCCAGCGCGCGTGCGTTGACCGCCAGTTCCGGCAACGAGGTGGCCACCCCGAGCAGCAGCAATCCGGCAGTGAACGGGCTGGCCCCGAAGCGCTGGGCCAGGCCAGAGACGGCCTTGACGATGGAGTCCCCGCCCAGTGCCAGCAGCAGCAGGCCGAGCAGGAACCAGGCAATGGCAATGGCGATCATCGAGCACTCCCCAGCAGTGGTGGCGCGATTCTACGCTTGGCCCGAGCGCATGGCTGGGCGATGGATCAAGGATCAGCCACAGCCTTCCGCATAGTCGACCTGCGGGGTCTGCCCGACCCGCCAGGCCCCCACCCGGCCATCGGCACCGAGCGCGAAGTCGATCACTGCCCCGCCCTCCTGCGCCGGCCGCACGCGCAGGTGCTGGGCCTTCTCGTCGTACTTGTCGGGACCGACGTCTGCGCGCTCGGGATACAGCACCTGCAGCTCGCCCAGGGTCATGCCGACCTTGCCGCCGCCCGGTGCGGTGATGGCGGCACTGCGCACGTCGTAGCGCACCAGCTTGCGGCCTTCGATCATCAGCCGCGGGTCCTCGGCATCCTGCGGGCGAAGGAAGTAGCAGCCGTCGTTGCCGTCGTCGGCGGACAGCGGCTTGCCGGCGGCATCGGTGCCCAGCCCCTGCAGTGGCGTGCCAAAACCACTGCGGACTTCGGCGATGCCGGTGCCCAGCTTCGCACCCGCGAAGCCGTCCAGGCGGGCCGGACTGTCCTTGCGGAGGTCGTTCGCCGGGCGGGCCGCCAGATCAGGATCCGTCGACTGGGCCGGACCGGTCGCCGAGGCGGTTTCCGCCGGGGTATCGCTGCCGCTGCCGGCGGCGCCCTGCTTGTCGGGGCCGCCACTGCATGCGGCGAGCGAAAGGAGCAACAGACCAGCAATCGGGAGGTGCTTCATCGGTGCGGTTCCCTGGCACGAAGGTAGCTGCACGCTAGCGCAGCGCGCGTGCAGAGGCTGCATTGTCATCGCGGTTTCATCGCCCTCGTTCAGGCTCGGCATGCACCGACCTGGCTGTCCCTTCCATGCAACCGCGCAAGACCGAACTCGCCCGAACCGCGCTGCAGGCCCATCGCGCGCCGCTGGACATGCGCCAGCGCCGGTTGCTGATCCTGTGCGACGGCCAACGCAGCATCACCGACCTGACCGGTCTGCTCGGCCAGGACGCGCCCGCGATGGTCATCCAGCTGGTGCAGGCCGGCTACCTGAGCACCGGCACCGGTGCCGCAGCCCCACCACCGCCGCCGGCAGCCACGGTAGAGCCGCAGCCCGCGACACCTGCCGCAGCTGCTGCCACAGCGGTCGAACGCCGCCGCTCGCTGGTGTCCGCGCGCATCTATGTGCTGGGCATCCTGGAAATGCAGCGCCACCCGCAGGCGGCGGCGCTGTTCCGCGACCTGCAGCAGGCCCGCGCGGAAAGTGAAGTACTGCAGGTGCTGCACTCGGCGATGCGGATGCTGCCCGGGCTGACTTCGGAAGGCTATTGCCAGCGTGTACGCCAACGCCTGCTGGAAGCGCTGCCGTTGGAGCACTGCGACGCGTTCGCCGAGGTGGCCTGAAGAAAAAGGGGACGGAGGGGATTAAGTCGTTTCAAGCACACGTGTGCTGACTGCGGCTTAATCCCCTCCGTCCCCTTTTTCGGGTCAGCGGAAGTTGTTGCGCAGGCCGTTCCAGCACTGCTGGTAGTCGCCCTGACGGTGGCCGGCGGCCAGGGCCTGTGCGGTCGGGCGGATCACCGCGCGGGTCTCGAACATGAAGGCCATCGTGTCCTTGATCACGTCCGCCTTGGACAGATCGGCATTGGACGCCTTGTCGAAGGTCGGTGCGTCCGGGCCGTGGCCGCTCATGCAGTTGTGCAGCGATGCGCCGCCCGGCACGAAGCCTTCGGCCTTGGCATCGTAGGCACCGTGCACCAGGCCCATGAATTCGCTGGCGATGTTGCGGTGGAACCACGGCGGGCGGAACGTGTTCTGCGCCACCAGCCAGCGCGGCGGGAAGATCGCAAAATCCATGTTGCTGGTTCCCGGCGTGTCGCTGGGCGAATGCAGCACCAGGAAGATCGACGGATCCGGGTGGTCGTAGCTGATCGAGCCAATGGTGTTGAAGCGGCGCAGGTCGTAGCGGTACGGCGCGTAATTGCCGTGCCAGGCCACCACGTCCAGCGGCGAATGGTCGATCGGCGCACGCCACAGGCGGCCCTCGAACTTGGCGATCAGCTCGAAGTCACCGTCGATGTCCTCGAACGCTGCGTGCGGGGTCTCGAAGTCGCGCGGATTGGCCAGTCCGTTGGAACCGATCGGGCCTAGGTCGGGTAACTTCAGCAGCGCACCGTAGTTCTCGCAGATGTAGCCGCGGCTCGGGCCATCGGGCAGTTCAACGCGGAACCGCACGCCGCGCGGGATCACCGCGATCTGCTGCGGCTCGATCTCGATCACGCCCAGCTCGGTCAGCAGGCGCAGCGCGCCCAGCTGCGGCACGATCAGCAGCTCACCGTCGGCATCGTAGAAGTAGCGGCCGACCATGTCGCGGTTGGCAGCGTAGAGGTGGATGCCCACGCCAGCATGCGCGTCGGGCGAACCGTTGCCCCCCATCGTGTACAGGCCTTCGACGAAGTCGGTCGGCAGCTCCGGCAGCGGCAGCGGACTCCAGCGCAGCTGGTTCGGCGAGGCCGGCTGTGCGCCGAAATCACATTGCAGCTGCGACTGCGCGAACGGGGTGAACTCGCCATGGGTCACCGCCGGACGGATCCGGTACAGCCAGCTGCGGCGATTGCTGCCGCGCGGCGCGGTGAAGGCGGTGCCGGTCAACTGTTCGGCGTACAGGCCGTGGGCCACCTTCTGCGGCGAGTTCTGCCCGACCGGCAGCGCGCCGGCGACGGCCTCGGTGGCGAATTCGTTGCCGAAGCCGGACTGGTAGCCGCGGGCGATGATGGCGGGGGACATGGGGGCTCCTGAAAAACGGCAAGACCGGAACGGAAAGCAGCCGAGCATGGCTCGGCTCTACAGGCAAGCAGGCGCCGGGCGTGACCCGGCGCTGCCCAGGACCTTACAGCACGCCGCGGCGGATCTGGTCGCGCTCGATGCTCTCGAACAGCGCGGTGAAGTTGCCTTCGCCGAAGCCTTCGTTGCCCTTGCGCTGGATGATCTCGAAGAAGATCGGGCCGATGCAGTTCTGGGTGAAGATCTGCAGCAGCTTGCGCTGGTGGGTTTCCGGATCGGCATCGATGAGGATCTTGTTCTTGGCCAGGCGCGGTACGTCTTCACCGTGGTTCGGCACGCGCTGGTCGATCACCTCGAAGTAGGTCTCCGGCGTGTCGAGGAAATCCACGCCCTGCGCGCGCATCGCTTCGACGGTCTCGTAGATGTTCTCGGTGAAGCAGGCGATGTGCTGGATGCCCTCGCCCTTGTACGCGTCCAGGTACTCGTTGATCTGGCTCTTCGGGTCGGACGATTCGTTCAGCGGAATGCGCACGATGCCGTCCGGCGCGGTCATCGCCTTGGACACCAGGCCGGTCTTCAGGCCCTTGATGTCGAAGTAGCGGATCTCGCGGAAGTTGAACAGGCGCTCGTAGTAGTCCGACCACTGCTGCATGTTGCCGAAGTACAGGTTGTGGGTCAGGTGGTCGATGAAGGTCAGGCCGAAGCCCACCGGGTGAAGGTCGGCACCGGCGATCGGCTCGTAGTCGCCGTCGTAGATGCTGCCGGCCGCGCCGTAGCGGTCGACCAGGTAAAGCATGCAGTCGCCGATGCCCTTGATGACCGGGGCGCTGACCGCCTTGCTGTCCGGCTTGAAGGCAATGGCTTCGGCACCGTTGCCCAGTGCGGTCTGGTAGACCTCCTGACCCGGCTTCTTGAAGCGGATGGCGAAGCCGCAGGCGCACGGACCGTGCTTCTCGGCGAAGTCGGCGGCGAACGAATCGGGGTCTTCATTGACCAGGAAGTTGACGTCGCCCTGACGATAGACGGTAATCGAACGCTGCTTGTGCTTGAGCACCGCGCTGAAGCCCATCTTCCGGAAGTACTCGTGCAGCTCCTGGCCACGGCCGGCCGGGGCGGCGAATTCGACGAACTCGAAACCGTCGATGCCCATCGGGTTCTCGAAGGTGGTGACCTGCATGCCGGGGTTGGGGTGCGAGGCGGTCGGGACTGCGGTATTCATGGCGTGGCTCCGAATCGGTACCGCATCGGTACAAACCAGGTGCGGGCAGGTAGGGACCCGGCGAGAATGCAGGGTCTGGACCTACCCCTTATAGTTACACTTGAAACCACCAGCAAGGTGCACCGCAACATGAGCCCCGATCCCGCCTCGACCCGCCTGCGTGCCTCGCACGTCCTGCTCGACCTGGAACAGTTCCTGCCGTACCGGCTGAGCGTGCTGTCAAACCGGGTCAGCGGCAACATCGCCAAGCTGTACGGCGATCGTTACGGTCTGGCGATCCCCGAGTGGCGGGTGATCACCATCCTGGCGCTGTACCCGGGCTCCTCGGCCAGCGAGGTCTCCGACCGCACGGCGATGGACAAGGTGGCGGTCAGCCGCGCCGTGGCCCGCCTGCTGGAGCGCGGCTTCATCAAGCGCGAGACGCATGGCGACGACCGCCGCCGCTCGGTACTGGCGCTGTCGGCCGCCGGTTTCGAGGTGTACGAGACCATCGCGCCGATGGTGATCGAGATCACCCGCAAGCTGATGTCGGTGCTGAGCGAGGAGGAAGAGCAGGTGCTGGAAAAGCTGATCCTGCGCCTGGCCGACGAAGGCCTGGAGCGGATGGGCGAAGGGGTCTGAAAGAAAAAGGGGACGGAGGGGATTAAGTCGTAATGAGCACAGGTGTGCCTGAAACGACTTAATCCCCTCCGTCCCCTTTTTTCAGCTCAGGTGCTTGCGCCGTGCGTGGATCCACGGCACGGCCAGTGCTGCGATGGCGCCGCCGGCGAAGCCCAGCGAGGCGGCAACCGTGGCGGCTTCGACGGCCCCGGGCAGCGCCAGCGCCGCAGCCACCAGCAGCAGCGACGGCAGGCCGACGAAGGTGCCCAGGAAGAAATGCCAGCGCGGTGACCAGGTATTGAGCTGCAGCAGGCTGACCGGTTGCCAGGCGTCGAACGCGGCATCCTCGGCGATCTTCGCCACTACCTTGCCCAGATCCACTTCCGGCAGCGCGCGCCCCGGGCGGACGGTCGCCAGCAGTTCGGCCACGGCCTCCACCGGTGGGAAGCTGGACGGCCACGCCACCGGGGCCGGCACGCCGTAAGCGGTCAGCAGCGGCACGCTCAGCCACGGCGCCACCAGCGGGCGCATGCGGCGGCGGCCATGCACGCACCAGATCTGCGGCTGTCCCTGCGCGGTGACGTTGTACAGCGCCAGTTCGTTGGCGGGCGGATAACCCAGCATGGTCACCCGCGCCGCCAGACTGTCCTGGCCCATCGCACGCAGGAAGCCCGGGCGGCTGCGCCCTTCCTGCATCCACGCCAGGCCCAGCGCACCCACCAGGTGCGCCTCCGCCACGTCCTTGCTGCCCGCCGTGGCGCGCTCGTCACTGGCCAGGTACCACGCCAACGACTTCGGCTCGGTGACATCCTCCAGGCCCCATCGGCTGTCATCCCCCAGCACGTGCCGCACCGGCAGACGGGCAGGCGCGGTTTCGCCACGCTCCCCGGTCTGCAGGAACGGCAGCACGCCCTGGATGAAGGTGGACAGCTCGATCGCGCGCGCGCCATGGCCCTGCCATTCCGGCGGCAGCAGCCCGGCCAGCTGGCCTTCGGCGGCCAGCGCATCAAGGCGCGCCTTCTGCTCGACCAGTTTCTGCACCGCACCCTTCAGCACCACGTTATCGGGCAGCGCGATCTGCGGCAGGCGATGGCGCGGCGGGGCCAGTTCGACGGTTTCCTCGCCGGTGCCGGCGTCGTCCAACAGGGTTTCCTGCGCCGGCAAAGTCACGCCCTCGCCTGCCCCACCCTCGGCCAGGTGGCTGGCAGGTTCGGGCAATCGTTCGGCGTGGTCGCTGTGCATGGGCGTTCCGGTAGGTAGCATCGACGGGATGTCGACTGAGGTCCTTGCCGGTAACGGCGTGCTCACGGTGAAGTTGAGACACGGATTCAGAGAGTGTGACGGGGCGCGCAGTAGATCCGCGCAAGGCGTGGATGCGACCCGATGTCAGTGCCGACCAACGGTCGGCACCCACCGGGGTAGGCGGCCAGCGGTCGGCCCCCACCACAGCTGCCGGCCAGCGGCCGGCACTACCCTACTCCGGTTTATCAGGTGCCCACTGCTTGAGGAACGCGCTCACCCGCGCAGGCTGGAAGGCTTCGCCCCTGCGCAGTTCGCCGGTGGCCTGCGAGACCAGCAGGCTGCCATCGGCGTCCAGTACCAGCAGGTGCGGGTAGTCGCGCTCCATCACCGGGAACTGGGCGAAGAAGGCGGTGTTGGGTTGTTCGTCGCTGGCGTTGACCTTCACCCACACGTAGTGGGCGTCGCGGAAGCGGCGCAGGTCGCCGTTGCCCTCGACCATTTCGTCCAGCGCCCGGCAGCGATCGCAGGCGGCGTTGCCGATCTCGAGCAGGATGCGCTTCTTGCCGCGCTGGGCTTCCACCTTGGCGGTGGCCAGGTCATCGGCGGGGTCGCGGGCCGGGTCGAACTGCGCGCCGAGCCCGGCGATGGCGGCAATGTCCGCCGCCACCGGGGTGTTGCCCGAGGCCACCGGTTCGCTGGGGTCAGCGACCGGTGGCTCGGTGGGCCGGGTATCCAGGGGCTGCGTGGGCTCGGCGGTGGCAGGCGGTTGCGGTTGGGAACAGGCGCCGATCAGCGCCGCACAGACCACCACCATTGCACCACCGAGCTTGCTGCGCATGCCTTCTACCCTCGCTTCATTACTTGACGCCGTGCATCAGCTTGTTGATCAGCGGGGCGATCAGGAACAGCACCACGCCGGAGCCGATCAGGGCCCAGAACCCGAAGGTATACCCCTTCAGGGCCGACTCGACCGTCATGCCGCCTTCACCACTGACCACACCAGCGAAGATGCCCGACAGGTTGTTGCCGATGCCGGTGGACAGGAACCAGCCGCCCATGCCGAAGCCGACCAAGCGCACCGGGGCCAGCTTGGTCACCATCGACAGGCCGATAGGCGACAGGCACAGCTCACCCACCGACTGGATGACGTAGACCATGAACAGGGTCCAGAACGGGATCTTGCCGTCCACCACCATCTGCGACAGGGCGAACATCAGCAGCGCGAAGGCGGCGCCGTTGAACAGCAGGCCCAGGCCGAACTTGCGCGGGATGGACGGATTGGCGCGGCCCATCGCCACCCAGATCCAGGCGATGACCGGGGCCAGGGTGATGATCGCCACCGAGTTGACCGACTGGAACCACGCGGTCGGGAAGGTCCAGCTGCCGAACTGGCGGTTGACGATGTTCTCGGCCAGGAAGGTGAACGAGCTGCCGGCCTGCTCGAAGAACATCCAGAACATCACGTTGAAGGCGAAGATGATCAGCATGGCGATCACGCGGTCGCGCTGCACCTTGCCTTCCCGGATGCCCTCGACCAGCAGCAGTACGGCCAGCGCGGTGAACATCGCGCCCAGGATCCAGGCCAGCGCGGTGGCGCCGGTGGCCAGCAGGAAGTACGCGACCGGGATGGCGACCACGGCACCGGCCAGCACCATGATGATGCGGCCGAAACCTTCCGCGCCGGCCGGCGGTGCGCCGATGCCCTTCAGGCCGGCACGACCGATGTAGAACCACACCAGCGAGATCAGCATGCCCACGCCCGAGGCGATGAACACGACCTTGTAGGACGGCATCGCATCGGTACCGAACACCTTGCGGGCCAGGTACTCGGTCAGCACCGGGGCGATCATCGCGCCGATGTTGATGCCCATGTAGAAGATGGTGAAGCCCGAATCGCGGCGCTCGTCCTTCAGGCCGTACAGCTTGCCGACCATGGTCGAGATGTTGGGCTTGAACAGACCGTTGCCGACGATGATCGTGGCCAGGCCGAGCTTGAAGATGTGCTCCTGCGGAAGCGAGATCATGAACAGGCCGGCGGCCATGATGATCGCGCCGGTCAGGATCGAGCGCTGGTAGCCCAGTACCCGGTCGGCCACGTAGCCGCCGAAGATGGCCGCGGCGTACACCAGGGCCAGGTAGGCGCCATAGATGCGGCTGGCGTCGCCTTCACCGGCAGCGCTGCCGTTGTAGAACTGGGCAACGATGTAGAGCACCAACGCCCAGCGGATGCCGTAGAACGCAAAGCGTTCCCAGAACTCGGTCATGAACAGCATCCACAACGGGCGCGGGTGGCCCAGCGTGGTCTTGAAGTCCGGCAGTGCCGGCTCTGGGGTGTTCGCAGTGGCGTTTACGCTCATGCGGATTTCCTGGTTCGGTGGATGACGAGCACGTCCGCTGTGCAGTTGGAGCAACGCGCGAGGATCACCGACTTCTGGCGTTCACGTCAAATACACGCCGTTTGAGGCAGGTGGCAGCCTGCTCCCTGAACTTGCATCTGAAACGATCCAGCCGCGGGCCGGGAACCAAGCTGAATGGGGATCAGCCCAGCGCTGCCGGGGGCGCGGCCTGCAGGCTGGTGCGCACCTGGAACAGCTCGGGGAAGAAGGTCAGTTCCAGCGCCTTGGCCAGGAAGCCCACGCCGGACGAACCGCCGGTGCCACGCTTGAAGCCGATCACCCGCATCACGGTGCGCATGTGTCGGAATCGCCACAGCTGGAAGGCCGTCTCCAGGTCCACCAGGTCCTCGCACAGCGCGTACTCGCGCCAGTAGCGGTCGGTGTCCTGGTAGATGCGCTCGAAGACCGGCTGCAATGCGTCGTCGGCCACGTGCGGCTGGGTCCAGTCGTGGGCCTCGTAGACCGCCGGCACGGCATGGCCGAAGCGGGCCAGGTACTTCAGGAATTCCTCGTACAGGCTGGGCGCCTCCAGCACGGTGCGCAGCTGCGCCTGCCCGGCCGGGTCGTGCTCGAACACCTGCAGCATCTGCGCGTTCTTGTTGCCCAGCAGGAACTCGATGTAGCGGTACTGCAGCGACTGGAAGCCCGACGACGGGCCCAGCACGTCGCGGAAGCCCATGTACTCGGACGGGGTCAGCGTTTCCAGCACCGACCATTGCTCGGTCAGCTGGCGCAGCACCTGCTTGCTGCGCGCCAGCACCTTGCGGCACTGCCAGACTTCATCGCGCTGCAGGAAGCCGATTGCGGCACGCAGCTCATGGCCCAGCAGCTTCAGCCACAGCTCCGAGGTCTGGTGCTGGATGATGAAGAGCATCTCGTCATGGTGCGGCGGGCTGGACAGCGGCTGCTGCGCGCTGAGCAGCTGGTCCAGCCGCAGGTAGCCGCCGTAGGTCAGGCGTCCCTGCAGGTCGGTGTGGATGCCGGCTTCGAGATCGCGTTGGTTGTTGTCGACGGACATGGGCGGGACCAGATCGGGGGCGGCAAGGGTAGCGCGTTGCCGCCGCGCTGGCAGCCGCCCGGTCCATACCGGGGCGTGCGGCTGGCCGTGGAGCATCGGCCGACCACCGGCCTGCGCGTGGAACCGTCCGCGCCGTTGTACCGGCGGTCAGCCAGAGGCGTATTCTGATGCTTTGCAGCAACGACTGAATACGTTGTTGTTATTGGCCCCCCACCCGCCGGCAGGGGTAAAACGGGGAATCTCCGTGTTGCGGCGCAGGAAGGCTATTCCGTACGCGTTCCTTAACATGGCGATTCATATCATTTGTAACTTCTCTGTCGAAGGTGCAGTACGCAATGACGGTTGCCGCTGAATTCAAGATCGAATACCTGCAGTACCTGGACACGGACGGCACGCTCGTCCGTGACGACCTGCCCGTGTCGCTGCGCGACCCCAAGGTCCTGGTACCGCTGTTCAAGCAGATGCTGTTCGTACGCACGTTCGACAGCAAATCCATCGCGCTGCAGCGCACCGGCAAGCTCGGCACCTATGCCGCCTGCCTGGGCCATGAAGCCGCGCACGTGGGTATCGGCGCGGCGATGCAGAAGGACGACGTGTTCGCGCCTTCGTACCGCGAGTATGGCGCGATGTTCATGCGTGGCGTGCGCCCGCACGACGTGCTGATGTACTGGGGCGGCGACGAACGCGGCAACGATTACGGCGGCAACGCGGCCAGGGACTTCCCGTTCTGCGTGCCGATTTCCACCCAGTGCCTGCATGCGGCAGGTGCCGCGCTGAAGTTCAAGCTCAACAAGGAACCGCAGATCGCCGTGGCCGTGTGCGGCGACGGTGGCAGCTCCAAGACCGACTTCTACGCGGCACTGAACTCGGCCGGCGCCTACAAGCTGCCGCTGATCCTGTGCATCGTCAACAACGGCTGGGCCATCTCGGTGCCGCGTTCGGCCCAGACCGGTGCCGAAACGCTGGCGCAGAAGGGCCTGGCGGGCGGCCTGCACTGCCTGCAGGTGGACGGCAACGACCTGATCGCGGTGCTGGCGGCAATGGAACAGGCGCGCGAACGTGCGCTGGCCGGCGACGGTGGCACCGTGCTGGAACTGATGACCTACCGCCTGTCCGACCACACCACCGCTGATGACGCGCGCCGCTACCGCGACGATGCCGAAGTGAAGGATGCCTGGCAGCGCGAGCCGATGCTGCGCCTGCGCAAGTACCTGATCAACGCCGGGGTGTGGAGCGAGGAAGAAGAAGCCGCCTGGACCGCCGAGTGCGGCGCGCGCGTGGACGAGGAAGTGAACCTGTACCTCAACACGCCGGTGCAGCCGGTCGAGGCGATGTTCGACTTCCTGTATGCCGATCCGCCGCCGGACCTGCTGGCCCAGCGTGCCCAGGCGATCGCCCTGGAGAAGCGCCATGGATGAGATCAAGAACGGCGCGCCCGGCGCGCACACCAACGCCGCCGACAGCGCTGCGGTCGCGCGCGGAGATGACAGCATGACCACCACCCCGATCACCCTCATCGAAGCCATCACCCAGGCGCTGGCCTGGGAGCTGGAACACGATCCGTCGGTGCTGGTGCTGGGCGAGGACGTGGGCGTCAACGGCGGCGTGTTCCGCGCCACTGCCGGCCTGCAGCAGCGCTTCGGCTCGGACCGCATCCTCGACACCCCGCTGGACGAAACCACCATCGCCGGCCTGACCATCGGCCTGGCCGCACAGGGCATGAAGCCGGTGGCCGAAGCCCAGTTCGACGGCTTCATGTACCCGATGGTCGACCATATCGTCTGCCACGCCGCACGCCTGCGTTACCGCACGCGTGGCCGCCTGCACTGCCCGATGGTGCTGCGCGTGCCGTGGGGCGGTGGCATCCGCGCGCCGGAACACCACAGCGAAGCCAACGAGGCGATCTTCACCAACGTGCCGGGCCTGCGCGTGGTGCTGCCGTCGTCGCCGCAGCGTGCCTACGGCCTGCTGCTGGCTGCGATCCGCGAGCCGGATCCGGTGATCTACATGGAGCCCAAGCGCATCTATCGCCAGTACAAGGAAGTGGTCGTCAACGACGGCGAAGCGTTGCCGCTGGACGTCTGCTTCGTGCTGCGCGACGGCACCGACGTGACCCTGGTGACCTGGGGCGCGCAGGTGAAGGAAGCCCTGGAGGCGGCCGACAAGCTGGCCGGCGAAGGCATCAGTGCCGAAGTCATCGACGTGGCCACGTTGCGCCCGCTGGACTTCGCCACCATCGCCGAATCGGTGGCCAAGACCGGCCGCTGCGTGATCGTGCAGGAGGCCCCGAAGACCGCGGGCTTCGGCGCCGAGATCGCCGCGCGCCTGGCCGAGGAATCGATCTACGACCTGCTGGCCCCGGTCGAGCGCGTCACTGGCTACGACACCCACATTCCGCTGTTCCGCCTGGAAATGAAGTACCTGCCGAGCGTTGAGCGGATCGTGGCGGCGGCCAAGCGCGCGGTGGCGGCCGGCTGACATGCGGGCCCGCCTTCTGGGGGCTTACCGCAGCCAGTATCCCAACCCGCTCCGGTTCCACACCGGCCAGATCGTCGAAGTAGGTGTACGTGACGAGGAATGGCCGGCGTTTGCCTGGGTACGCACCAACGATGGGCGCGCTGGATGGGCGCCCATCGCCTGGTTGCAGCTGCTGGACGAGGGTCGCGCCGAAGCCCTGTGCGACTACGACGCCCGCGAGCTGGATGTGGAAAGCGGCGAGATGGTGAAGCTTCATCACGAACACGGCGGGTGGTGGTGGTCCGAGCGCGCCAATGGCGCGACGGGTTGGCTGCCGGCCCGCGAACTGGAACTGCTGGAAGAGAACTGCAAATGAGCCAGACCAAGAACTTCAACCTGCCCGACCTGGGCGAAGGCCTGCCGGACGCGACCATCGTCGAGTGGTTCGTCAAGGAAGGCGATGTGATCAAGCTGGACGAGCCGCTGGTGTCGATGGAGACCGCCAAGGCCGTGGTGGAAGTGCCCTCGCCGTTCTCCGGCAAGGTGCTGAAGCTGTCCGGCGCTGCCGGCGACATCATCCCGACCGGTTCGGTGCTGGCCAGCTTCGAACTGGACCCGAACCTGCCGCAGCGCGCCGATGGCCAAGACACCGGCCACAGCCATGGTCACGCCGCACCGGCGGCGCCGGCTGCCGCACCGACCCCGCCGCCGCTGCCGGCTGCGGCCGCTCCGGTTGCCGCCGAGGACGCCAAGCCCGCCGCAGCCGAGCGCGATGACGCCGGTACCGTGGTCGGCGCGATGCAGAGCTCCAATGCCGTGCACGCCGAGCAGGCGCTGGCCGTCGGTGGCGTCAAGGCCGTGCCGGCCGTGCGTGCGATGGCGCGCAAGCTGGGCGTGGACCTGAGCCGCGTGGCCGCTACCGGCACCGATGGCGCGGTGACCATGGCCGACGTCAAGCAGGCCGCCGCCAACGGCACCGCCAAACTCGGCGCCGCCCCGGCACCGGTTGCCGCCGCGTATGCCGCGCCGGCCCCGGGGCAGGTACCTGCCCCGGTGCAGAGCGAAGCCCGCACTCCGCTGTCCGCCGCCGGCAAGCCGATGCGCACCCAGCCGCCGGGCGTGGTCGCCAAGGGCCAGCCGGAACCGCTGAAGGGCGTGCGCCGCAACATGGCCCGCGTCATGGCCGACGCGCACAGCAAGGTCGTGCCGACCACGCTGAACGACGACGCCGACATCCACGCCTGGCTGCCGGGCAACGACGTCACCGCCCGCCTGGTTCGCGCCATCGTCGTTGCCGCACAGAAGGTGCCGGCCATGAACGCCTGGTTCGACGGCGAAGCACTGACCCGCACCCTGCACGCGCAGGTGGACATCGGCATCGCCGTGGACACCGACGACGGCCTGTTCGTGCCGGCCCTGCGCAATGCCGACATGCTCGATGCACGCGGCATCCGCGAAGGCGTCAATCGCCTGCGCGAGCAGGTGGAATCGCGTTCGATCGCCGCCTCGGAACTGAGTGGCTACACCATCTCGCTGTCCAACTTCGGCATGTTCGCCGGCCGCTACGCGACCCCGGTCGTGGTGCCGCCGTGCGTGGCCATCGTCGGTGCCGGCCGTGCCCGCCACCAGATGACCCCGGTGATGGGCGGCGTGGAAGCGCACAAGGTGATCCCGCTGTCGGTCACCTTCGACCACCGCGCAGCCACCGGCGGTGAAGCCGCCCGCTTCCTGCGCGCGATGATGGACGACCTGGCGCTGGCCAGCTGATCGGCCACCTTATCGGTGGGTGCCAACCTTGGGTTGGCGCATGAAACTGACTGGTGAGTGCCAACCTTGGTTGGCACATGAATTGGAGAAACGCCGGGCACTGCCCGGCGTTTTTTTGTGCCCGCTCCACTGTAGAGCCGAGCCCATGCTCGGCTTGCTTCATGCTTTCATCCACGCATGGCGTGGATCTACTGAAAAGCGGCCGAGCATGGGCTCGGCTCTACAGAATTCGTGCGATCAATCGCGCGCGACCAAACCCTCGGCGCGACTGTAGACACGCAGGCGGTGACCATCAGGGTCGGCACCGACGAAGGTGTGGCCGAATTCCAGTGTCACCGGTTCCAGCAGAATCCGCACGCCGAGCCCGCGCCACGCATCGTGCATCTGCTGCACGGTCTCCGGGTTGGCGACCACCATCGCCAGTTCGGCGGCACCGGCCTGCGCGGACACCGGCGGCTGCACGTCGTCGCGTTGCCACAAGCACAATGCGGCGCCATCGCCGAGCAGGAACAGGGCGAAACCGGGCGACTGCTCGACCGGTGGCTTGCCGAGAATGCCGCTGTAGAACGTGGCGCTGGTGGCGACGTCGCGCACGTACTGCAGCAGGGTGCTGGGTATGAACATGGGGAACCTCCGTTGTTGGGAGCGTTCATGGTGGAACACGCCTGCTGACATATTCTGTCAGTAGATCAAGCGGATGAAATCGATCGGGTAGAGTCGATCGTCGTTCGAACATCTCGCGTATTTCGGGCACTTCCGCCATCGGATGGAAAAACAGGCGACCCGCTGTGATCTCGCGATATATCGCAAAGCCAAGTCATGATGGGAGCTGTCGTCGGCGATGAACCTTCGCTCGGACCAATCAAAGGGAGACGCAGTTACCAGTTGCAACAGACAGAAGTGATTTAGAGTCAAATGCAGATGGAACGCAACTTCACGTAATACACATGAAAAGGAAAGTTCATGACCACAATACGCAGTTATCTCCCGTTGTTGGCAGCCATCCTCACCGCCTCTCCCGCCCTTGCGGACGACGCCCCCAAGGATGTAGCAATACAGCACTACGCGGAAACCATGCACATAGGCACGTTCGAAGCCGCGCAACGAATGGATGCGGAACGGGCGGCAGGTAAACTCAGCGCACGGCTTCAGAGGGAGAAGCCGGAGACGTTCGCCGGCCTTTACATCGAGCACTCCCCTGAATTCAGGATCGTGGTGAGGTTCACCGGCGATGCCTCACGCCAACTTTCTGCTTACACCAAGGACCGCCTCTACGTCGCAGAAACCGCGCCACGTTCTCTCGAGCTTCTCCGCGCCACCCAAGAGGAGGTGTCCGATCAGCTCGTCAAGGCCGGCATTGAGTTTGCAGCCACGGTAAACACGAAGAGCTCTATCGTAGAGGTATATGTACGTGATCCCGATGCCGTACGCGCCAGACTTTCCAAACTTCTCTCTGTCGCCGACTTCATCCACATAAAAGAGACCACAGGTTTCATAGAGCCAACAAACACCGTAGCGGGCGGGCGGCGACTGGAAGGCTACCAGCAGCAGCTCTGCACAGCCGGCTTCAACGTGGTCGAAACTGCAACTCGCGAACTAGGCTTGGCCACTGCCGGTCACTGTGACAATGACAATTATCAGCGCAATCCAACCGCTCGCATTCTGTTCAAGAGTGAACGCAACAAAGGATCTTACGACGTTCAGTGGGGTGCACAGCAGCGTGGCGGCGTCATCTTCTCCCAGTCGAACGAAATCATTGTCGATGGGGAAAAACTGACGATAACCGATGAGGCATCACTTGCCGACATGACACCAGGCACAACGGTCTGCAAGTTCGGCGTAACGACCGGTCGCACATGCGGATCCATCAAAGACGCAGAGTTCGCAGCCAACTGGAATGGGGAAGCCGGCACCTACGTCCAAGTCGTCAGCCTTGATGGAACCGTGATGAACAAAGGCGGCGATAGTGGTGGCCCCGTCTATGCCGGCAACTCGGCCTACGGCCTTGTTCATGGCAGGGGAAACGACGGCTCTCCTTGGGCGAATGACCTTTTCTTCATGCCCATAGAGAGGATGTCCACCCTGGGCGTGGCTACCTTGACGAAGCCATTTCAGCTGGACAGCGTTCCGAACGTGTCTGGAACAGGCGCCAGTGTTACTGCCACGATGAACTTCAGTGGGTATCCGAGGTTTCCGGTATATATCAACCTCGAGATCTTGACTTGTCCTGCCGGATGGATCTGCAGCGGTGGCCGCGCCAAAGTCGACAGGAACATCCCATCCCCCATCACCTTCACTTGGGGTTGTACACCAAGTAAACCTGGTGAACCTCAAGTTTCGAGAGTCAGGACATTCTTGGAAGATGCGTCGGGCCTCGTAACCCAGGCCATAGAGTCGACGATTACCTGTACCACCCCGGCCTCCCCCGGCACATAGCCCACCAGCTGTGTAAGCCCACCGCGTTGACGCACAGCGCCATTCCTCGATGTGGTTACGAGCGGTCCAACCAGTCCGGCGCGATGCCCTGCGCCTTCTGCCAGCGCCGCAGCAGCGTGGCGCGCGGCACGAGGTAGCGATCCTCCAGCACGCGCACCTGGCGGATGCGGTCCAGGCGGAAATGGCGGAAGTCCTCGCGGCCTTCGCACCACGCCGCCAGCATCGGCACTTCATCGAAGTAGCCCAGCGCGAACGGCCAGACAATGCGCTCGGTACGTTGGCCCTGCGCATCCTGGTAGCCGAACTGCAGGCGTTGTTGCGCGCTCACCGCTTCGCGCACAGCCTGCAGGCGTGCAGCAGGTACCTTGGCCGCAGCGCGCGAAGGGCCAACGCGCAGGCCGCTATCACGCAAGGCTTCCCGGCGTGCTGCGGGCAGCACATGCGCGATACGCGCCAAAGCATCACGCGCGGCCTCAGCCAGCGCCGGCTCGGTGCGGGCCGCAACCCAGCGCAGGCCAAGCACCAGTGCATCGATCTCGGCGGGCGGCAGGGTCATCGGCGGCAGGGTATCGCTCGGCGCCAGCTGGTAGCCGACGCCGGCCTCACCACGCAGGTCGGCGCCTTGCTCGCGCAGGGTCTCGATATCGCGGTATAGCGTGCGCAGGCTGATGCCCAGCGCTTCGGCCAGCGCCTGCCCGGCCACCGGCCGTCGATGACGGCGCAGCAGCTGCAGCAGCTGGGTCAGGCGCAGCGCTCGCGACATCAGCCGACCAGCGTGCTCGACGCCACCACGTGCTCGCCCGGCTGCGGGGCCAGCGCAGCCTCGACCAGCGCCCTGGCAATTTCGCTGGCCGGGTTGCTCCGCCATGCCCGTGGCAACACCGGCCCCAGTGCACCCAGCACCGTCAGTGCCAGGCGTTCGCCGCGGCGAACCTCGTTGCGCTCGCCACCGATCAGTCCTGGGCGGACCAGGGTCAACGAATTGAAGCCCAGCGCACGCAGATCACGCTCCAGCTCGCCCTTCACCCGGCTGTAGAAGATCGACGACTGTGGGTTGGCGCCGGCTGCGGAATTCAGCACATAGGTCTGCGCCCCCTGTGCTTTTGCCAGGCGTGCGAACGCCAGCGGGTAGTCATGATCGATGCGATGGAAGGCCTCGCGGCTGCCGGCCTGGGCCATGGTGCTGCCCAGCGCGCAGATGATCGCGTCGACGCGCGCCCATTCGGGCGAAGTAGGCAACGCGTCGAATGCCAGTACCGGGTTCTCCAGCTTCCCGTGAGTCAACGCCAGCGGGCGGCGGGTCGGGGCAACCACGGCGCTGCAGCGCGGGTCGTCCAGCAGCCTGCGCAGGGTCAGCCCGCCGACCAGGCCGGTCGCCCCCAGCAACATCACGCGCATCAGCACCTCCACTGCGGCATCCTGTCGCCCATCCTAGCCGTTCAAGCCCTCGGCGGCCGCGCCGATATGCTGGAACCAGTCCCTGCCAGCCCCAGGATTCGCTCCATGACGGACCAGCCCGACCACCGCCCTGCCCCCGGTACCGCCCTTGGGCCGCCGGCACGCGTGCGCGCGGTGGTGGACGATGGGCGGGGTGACCGCGTAGTGCTGCAGGGCGGCGGTGGCGTGGCGCTGCAGCAGCTGTTCGCAGGCGCCGATGCGCCGGAACCGCTGCTGGCGGCGTTCGCCAACGGCATGGCCACCCTGCCCGGCGAACTGGGCGACATGGGCGACCGCCTGCAGTCCGCACAGGCCAGCGCCGATTGGCCGCGCTATGGGCGCGCGATGCGGCAGCTGATCGACAAGTACATCCGCACCATCGAGCAGCATTCGCCGGACGGGCAGCCGGAAAGCCTGCGCCTGTCCGAGCAGCTGCGGCTGCTGCTGGGCGGTGCGGTGGTGGCCCTGCTGCAGCACGACCCGGACCTGCGCGAGCAAGCGCAGGCGCTGGCCCTGCGCCTGCGCCAATGGCAGCCGGGCACGGCCCTGGAACCCATCGAACAGGGCGTGCGCGAACTTGGCCACCAGGTCGGTGTGCGTGCCGAGAGCTGGCAGGAGCAGCAGGCGCTGCTGCTGGAGCTGTTCGCGTTGCTGCTGGAGAACGTGAGCGAGCTGCTGGATGACCGCAGCTGGCTGCAGGGCCAGATCGCGGCAGTGCGCCAGTTGCTGGACGGTCCGTTGGAAGCCGAAGCGGTCGAGCGCACCCGCGCCGAGTTGCGCGAAGTGATCTACAAGCAGGGCCTGCTGCGCCAGGGCATTGATGATTCGAAGGCCGCGATGCGCGGACTGATGGGCGAGTTCATCGAACGCATGGATGGCATGGCCACCAGCACCGGTGAATACCACGACCGCATCGGCAGCTACGCCCTGCAGCTGCGCGAGGCACGCAGCATCGCCGACCTCAACCAGCTGCTGCAGGAGGTGATGCGCGATACCGGCAAGGTGCAGCAGCAGGCCGCGCAGGCCCGCGATCACCTGGCCAGCGCGCGGCAGGAAGTGGAACGCGCAGAGCAGCGCATTGCCGAGCTGGAGCAGGAACTGCGTGCTGCCGGTGACCTGGCGCGTATCGATCCGCTGACCCAGGCACTGAATCGCCGCGGCCTGGACGAACTGCTGGAGCGCGAGCTGGCCCGCGCCGCACGCAACAACTCACCCCTGGGCGTGGCCGTGATCGACCTGGATGATTTCCACCTGACCAACGAGGCGCACGGTCACGCGGGTGGCGATGCTTTGCTGCAGCACCTGGTGGCCGTGTGCAAGCTGCTGCTGCGCGCCACCGACGGCATCGCACGGCTGGGCGGCGACGAGTTCGTGCTGGTGCTGCCGGAAACCCAGGGCGCCGACAGCATGGCCACCGTGCAGCGCCTGCAGCGCTCGCTGGCCCATCGCGTGCTGACCGTGCAGGAGCAGCGCGTGCCGGTGCATTTCAGCGCCGGGCTGGCGCAGTGGCAGCCCGGTGACGATACCGAAACCCTGCTGCGGCGCGCCGATAACGCGCTGTATGCGGCCAAGCGGCAGGGCAAGAACCGGGTGCAGGCGGGGTGATCGTGGAATGGGGTCAGATCCCTTTTCCAACGGGAAAGGGATCTGACCCCGAGGGTCTACGGGCTTATTTACCGCGCAGCTTCTGCAACCCGGTCACCGCCGCCAGCACGATGGCGCCGGCGATGATGCCGACCACCATGTTGGCCGCAGCACTGATCAGCCAGCCCCACTGCCCTTCGCCGCCCAGCGCCTGCACCGCGTGGTGCAGCGCCGGCACGTTGTGCACCAGGATGCCGCCGCCGACCAGGAACATGGCGATGGTGCCGGCCACCGACAGGAACTTCATCAGCCACGGCGCCGACGCCACCAGGCCTCGACCGAAGGCGGCAATGGCACCGCCCTTGCGCGACAGGTACAGCCCAACGTCGTCGAGCTTGACGATGCCCGCCACCAGTCCGTAGACGAACACGGTCATCGCCAGTGCGACCACGCTCAGGGTGAGGATCTGGTTGGTGAACGACGCAGTGGCGACCACGCCCAGGGTGAGCACGATGATCTCGGCCGAAAGGATGAAGTCGGTGCGGATCGCGCCCTTCACCTTGTCCTTCTCCCACGCCACCATGTCCACCTGCGCGTCAGCCAGCGCCTTGCGGCGTTCGGCCTGGCGCTCGGCATCGTCGTCGGAGGAATGCAGGAAGCGGTGCGCCAGCTTCTCCACGCCTTCGAAGCACAGGAAGGCACCGCCGATCATCATCAGCGGCACGATCAGCGGCACGTTCCAGCCGCGGCTGTGCAGCCAGGCTTCCAGCGCACTGATCGCCAGCGCCGCCGGCACCAGGATGACCTTGTTGACCAGCGAGCCCTTGGCCACCGCCCAGACCACCGGCAGTTCGCGGTTGGCGTTGACTCCGGTCACCTGCTGCGCGTTCAGCGCCAGATCGTCGCCCAGCACACCGGCGGTCTTCTTCGCCGCGACCTTGGTCAGGACCGAGACATCGTCGAGGAGGGAGGCGATATCGTCGAGCAGGGCAAACAGGCTGGCACCGGCCATGGGGCGTCCAAGAATGGGAATGAGCGGATTCTGACCGATCCGCCGGCCTCTGCGATAGCTGCGGGGTTCACCGCATGCCCACCTTCCCCCGGCGACACTGCCGAATCCGGACATTGCCGGCCAGCGGCCGGCACTACCGTCCTTGCCACATGGGAGTTCCGCTTGAGCAATCCGCCCACCGCCAATGGCAATCCTCCGCTGGTCAAAGGCATGAACCGGCGCAGCCAGATCCTGCGCCTGCTGCTGCGCTACCGCCATTCGGGCGTGTTCTCCGGCATGAACCTGGACGCCGCCAGCAACCAGGCCGACGTGCCCGCCGATGGCAACCCGGAACAGTTCGTCAGTGACCTGGAGGCCCTGGGGCCGACCTTCGTCAAGCTGGGCCAGATGCTGTCCACCCGCCCGGACATGGTGCCGGTGGAGTTCGCCACCGCCCTGGAACGCATGCAGGAAAAGGTGGCGCCGATCCCGGTCGAGCGCATCCACGCCATCATCGAGCAGGAGCTGGGGGTGGGGGTGAACAAGCTGTTTGCCTCGTTCGATCCCGAGCCGTTGGGTTGTGCGTCGATCGCGCAGGTACATCGCGCGGTGCTGCACGATGGCCGCCAGGTGGCAGTGAAAGTGCAGAAGCCTGAAGTGGCCGCGCAGCTGCGCTCGGACCTGGAAGCGCTGCGCAGCTTTGCGCTGGCCGCCGATCATCTGACCCAGGTGGGCCGCCGCGTGCGCCTGCGCGACTGGCTCAACGAGTTCGCCAAGACCCTGATGCAGGAGCTGGACTACCACACCGAGGCCGAGAACCTGGCCCGCTTCGGACGGCATCTGCGGCCCTTCCGCCGCCTGTGGGTACCGCAGCCGATCTGGGACTACAGCAGCCAGCGCGTGCTGACCATGGAGCTCGCCACCGGCGTGCGCGTGGATGCGATCTCTGGCGTGCGCCGCACCGAGCAGGACATGGATCCGCTGGCAGCGGCGCTGATCCGCGGCTACCTGGACCAGATCTTCGTGCATGGCGAGATCCATGCCGACCCGCACCCGGGCAACCTGCGGGTGATGCCCGATGGCCGGCTGGCGATCTTCGACCTGGGCATGGTCGCGCACATGCCGCCGCGCCTGCGCGAGCGGCTGCTGAAGATCCTGTTCGCCGCCGTCGATGGCCGCGGCGAAGAAGTGGCCGACGATCTGATCAGCATCAGCACGCGGCTGGAGGCCTTCGACGAAGAGCGCTACCTGCGCGAGACCGGCCAGCTGATCGCGCGCTACGCCGCCAGTGGCAGCTTCTCGGAAGGCCGCGTGGTGCTGGACATGGTGCGCATCGCCACTGCCTGCGGGCTGCGCACGCCGCCGGAACTGAGCCTGCTGGGCAAGGCCCTGCTCAACCTGGAAACCGTGTGCCGGCTGCTGGCACCGGAGCTGGACACGCGCCGCATCGTCGAGCGCCAGCTGCAGCACGTGATGCGCGCGCGCCTGAAGAAATCCCTGTCGGCGGCCAACATCGCCAGCGAGGCGATGGAGCTGCAGCAGCTGCTGCGCGATGGGCCGCGCAAGCTGTCGGACATCATGGCGCTGCTGGCCGAGAACCGCCTGCAGATGAAGGTGACCGGGCTGGAAGAATCGCGGTTGATGGAGAACCTGCAGAAGATCGCCAACCGCGTGGCGGCCGGCATCATCAGCGCCGCGTTGATCATGGCTGCGGCAATGATGATGAAGATCGACACCGGCTGGCACCTGTTCGGCTATCCCCTTATCGCACTGATACTGCTGTTGATCGGCGTGGTGCTGGGGCTGGGCATCGTTACCAGTGCATTGCTGTTCGATCGTCGCGCGCGGGCGCGCGAGGAACGCGGGCACCGCTGATGCACTGGCGAAAAGCCGCGTATTCATGCGGTTTTTAATGCAATCCAACGAAGCCTTTCACGCTCGTTTTACCTTCGCGGCGTGATTGCGCGCGCGTCATTCCAACAAACATTTCAGTCAGGTTCGTGCATGCACTATCGGGTCATCGGCCTGTCATGTGGATGTGCTTGCAGCAGCGCCGGTCGGATGGACACGCGTCGGTACGACGTCCATCACCACCACCCCGTCACTGCCGAAGCTGCCTATGCTCTGGATACTGCTGCTGTCGTTGTTGCTGCTGTGCTGGCTGTTCCTCGCGTCCGACAAGTGGGTGTGGTGGAAGGCCGGTGCATTCTCGCTGCTACTGCTGATGCTCAGCGCGTGGTGGCTGATCGACAAGCTGTCCGGGGATGGGCTCAACGCCGCCACGCTTTATCACCTCGGCGCCGACATGGAAGGCGCTGGTGTCTCCGACTTCAAGGGCTACATCGCCGGCTTCATCGTGCTGGCTCTGGTCTCGCTGCTGCCGCTGTTTGCCACGCGGGTGAAGCGCTGGCGCCGGCCCGGCCACGGTGGTGCGCTGTTCGCCGGTTTCGCGACCGTGTGGGTGGCCACGATCCTGATCAGTCCGCTGGCCCGTGACGGCCAACGCCTCTACCAGCAGCTGCGTCCGGTCGATTTCGCCCGCATCGCTCCCGAGTACCAGGTGCCGACGCAGCCGTTGCAGCGCCCGCGCAACATCGTATGGATCTACGGCGAGAGCCTGGAACGTACCTATCTGGACGAGGCCGTGTTTCCCGGCCTGATGCCCAACCTCAACCGCCTGGCATCCGAGTCGCTGGACGTACGTGGCCTGGCCTCGGCCGAAGGCAGCGGTTGGACCATCGCCGGCCTGGTGTCGTCAATGTGTGGCGTGCCGCTGACCACCTCGCAGGGCGACGAGAACAGCATGGACCGCATGGGCAGTTTCCTGCCCAAGGCGGTGTGCCTGGGCGACTACCTGAAGCAGCAGGGCTACACCAACCATTACCTGGGCGGCGCCAACGGCCAGTTCGCCGGCAAGGGCCAGTTCCTGGCCAGCCATGGCTTTGACGAAGTGCATGACCTTGCATGGTTCAAGCAGCAGAAGAAGATCGGCCGCATCCACTACTCGGCCTGGGGCGTGCACGACGACGTGCTGCTGGACACCGCCTACCAGCGCTTCGAGCAGCTCTCACGCGCCGGTTCACCGTTCATGCTGACCACGCTGACCATGGACACCCACCACCCGGCGGGCCACCTGCCGGTGTCGTGCAAGGGCGAGCGCTACCGGAGCGGGTACGGCAACATCGGCCTGCTCAATGCACTCAAGTGCACCGACCGCCTGATCTCACAGCTGGTCGAGCGTATCCAGGCCAGCCCGTATGGGAAGGACACGCTGATCGTGATCGCCTCCGACCACCTGGCGATGCCCAACGACCTCAGCCACGTGCTGGCCAAGCAGAAGCGCGAGAACCTGCTGCTGTTCCTCGGCGACGGCATTGCCCCGCAGCAGCTCAGTGCCGACGCTGGCACCACCCTGGATTCCGGTGCGACCCTGCTCAGCCTGCTGGACCCGAACCTGAAGACGATGGGCTTTGGCCGCTCGCTGATCGACCCGCAGCGCGCGCCCAGTGCCAGCGTGGCCGCGCGGCGCGTTGATGGCCGCGACTACCCGCAGTACCTGGCCTTCGCCCGTTCGCTGTGGCTGGGCCAGCCGACCCGCGAACTGAAGATCGATGGCGATGATCAGGTGGTCGTTGGCCTGCAGCACGTGCAGCCGCCGGTGCTGCTGGAGTACGACAAGGAGTGGGGCTTGAAGTCGGTGTACCTGGAAAACACCTCGCGCCAGTTCGATGATGCCAACCCGGACAACACCCTGGCCTATGTTGATCGCTGCACCGCGTTCGAAGACGGCTCGGCCGACGGCGACTGGTGTGCGCTGCTCGTCAACCGCGACAACGGCATCAAGCTTTACCGCGACGACGACCTGCGCGGTGGCATCGCGGTCGATGCACCGCTGGATGCATTCCAGGGCCCGCGCCCGAGCGTGCGCCAGGCACACATGATCACCCAGAACGGGCGCCGTACGCGTGCCGGCCAGTACATGCTGCAACTGGTGGCGAGCACGCGCCCGGACCGCGGTTTCTGGATCGAAGCGGTGTCCTCGCAGCGCAAGGTGGTACTGGCCCAGCAGTGGGTGCAGCCCGATGCCAACGGCAAGATCAACGTGTCGTTCGGGCTGGATCACGAAGTGGACGATCTGGAGATCCGCGCGTGGTTGAACCACGCCGAGAAGCTGGCGGTGGATACGTTCGCACTGGTGCCCTCGCGCAGCCGACCGCGGGGGTAGGGCTATTTGCAGGGCTGCGCCCTGCACCCGCTCCAAACCGGAGCAACGGCAACAGCGTGCATTCCGTGGTTGGGCGGGGCGGTGTCGGAGTGCGGGGACGCCGTAAATCCGTCCCTGGAGGCTTGGCAGCCGCATCCATGCGGCTGACACCCCGCACTCCGACACCGCCCCACCTCTGACAGATTCCTGCGGCTGTCGGTAGGTGTCGACCTTGGTCGACACAATCTGTCAGATATCGAAAATCAAAATGGGGTCAGATCCGTTTTCCTCCGGAAAACGGATCTGACCCCAAAAGCAGTTCCAAAAGATCGCGGAAAACTGTCGAAGGCGGGGTGGGTCCGGTTGCGGGGGCGTGAGCCGCATGGATGCGGCGACCGAGCTTACATGGGTGAGGGCGCTTCGCTTGCGAAGCACTGCTTCGCAAGCGCCCGAACGCGCAGCCGCCAGCGGCTGGGCCGGGCCCCGGAGGGGTACTTGCAGCGTCCCCCGCAACCGGACCCACCCCGCCATCCCACAGGAAACAAGCTTTTGCCGTTGCCGTTGCTCCGGCTTGTAGCGGGTGCAGGGCGCAGCCCTGCAAAGAAACCCCTACTCCTGCGGATCGCGGATGATGTGGATGTCGGTCGGGGTCGACAGCGGAATGTTCCGCTCGGCCAGGATCTGCAACAGGCTGAAGTACAGGTCGCTGCGGGTGGCGTACACCTGCCGCGGGCTGGCCACGTAAGCGAAGCTGTTGATGGTGATCTGGCCACCGGCAATGCTGTCGATGTAGACCGTCGGTGCCGGCTGTTTCAGCACGTTGGTGTGCGCGGTGTACGCATCCAGCAGCGCCTGCCGCAGATTGCCGACATCCGTGCTGGGCGGCACCGCGAACTGGATCTGGATGCGGCCCTGGTTGTTGCCCATCGTCATGTTGCGCACGGTCTTGGTGACCAGCTCGGAGTTGGGCACGATCAACGTCGACTTGTCGCCCACCTGGATCTCGGTCGATCGCAGGCTGATGCGGCGGATGTCGCCCTCCTGGTCGCCCAGCTTCACCCAGTCGCCGATCTTCACCGGCCGCTCGGCCAGCAGGATCAGGCCGGAAACAAAGTTCTGGGTGATCACCTGCAGGCCGAAACCGATACCCACCGACAGCGCGCTGACCAGCAATGCCAGCTTGCTCAGCTGCAGGCCCATCGCCGACAGCGCCCAGATCACCGCGATGATGATGCCCACATAGCGGGCAACGGTACTCACCGAATTGCGCGCGCCCAGATCCAGCTCGGTCTTGGGCAGGTAGGTGTCGGTCAGCCAGCGCTGTACCAGCTGGGTAACGGCCAGGCCAGCCAGCAGCACCAGCACCGCCAGCACGATGCGCACCGGCTCCAGCTTGGTTCCGCCAATGTCGAATCCAGAGGTGAACAGCGAGGAGAAGCGCTCCACCACCGCGCCGATGTTGCCGAACGGTGCCACCAGCGCCAGCAGCGCGATCAGTACGACGATGGTGCGCAACGCCGCCGACAGCAGCACGCCCGCCTGTTCCAGCCGCGATACGCTCAGGCCGGTGCTGAGCAGGATGGTCTGGCCGACCTTGCTGTCGGCGTTGAGCATCCAGGTGCTCAGGTCATCGACGAACTTGAACAGCAGGGTTGCGGCCAGCACGACGATGCTGCCGCCGATCAGCTGCTGGTTCACGAACTTGGCGAAATTCAGGTAGCCCAGCAACGTGGCAACGATGGCCGCCACCACCGCGATATTGCCCGCTACCCGGGCCAGCACCAGCCAGCTGCTGCGGCGCACGGGCGTGGTTGCCCCCACGCCATCGGCCTGTGCTTCCAGCTTGGCCTCGGCCTCGGCGGTCTGCCGGCGATGCAGGCGCGCCAGGGTCACCAGCATGGCCATGATCAGGCCGAGGTAAGTCAGGGCAATCAGGCCGTCCAACGCCACCGTGGTGACGTCGCTGGTGCGCGTAGCCTGGTCGAGGGCCACCAGCACCGTGCTCAGCCAGGCCAGCGCCGCCGCGCCCCAGGCATATTTGCGCAGCTTCAGCGCGGCGGTGTCGTCCAGGTTCAACAGCCGCCATGACGGGCGCTTGGGCACCAGCAGGCAGGCGCTGAGCGCGGCAATGAACGCCGCACGGAAGGTGGCGGTCTCCAGGCCGTCGGCCACGACCTGCAAGCGCGGCGCGATGGCATCGATCGCATCCAGCGCCGCCATCAGTACCACCACGGCATAACCGGGCAGCAGCGTGCCCACCAGCAGCAGCCACATCGCCAGGCCAGACCGGCGCAGTCGTCCATCAGGTGCGCGCTCGGACGCGGCGAACTGCCGCCCCAGCCTGCGCAGCCACAACCGCAGCGGGAACATCATCACCAGCGCGGCCAGCAGGCCCAGCAGCGGCGTGCCCCAGCCATGGGTGCGGATGCCGGCGACCAGCGCGTCACGCCCCTGCTCGGCCAACGGCGCAACGCGCGCGATATCGATCGGCAGGCGTTCGGCCACCTTGCTCCACAACGCAGGCGACAGCGGCGAGGCGACCTTTTGGCCCAGTTCTTCCGTACGTTGTGCGGTGCGCTGCTGCTCGATGTCCGCCGCCAGCTGCTGTGCACGCACGGCACTGGCCTTGGCCTGCGCTACCGACGCGGCCAGGCCGTCGCGCTGCCTGGTTATGGCCCGTCGCTGCGCTGCCAGCTCCGGCGGCTCCGTGGTGCCCTCGGCAGGCGTCCCCAGCTGCGCCAGCTGCTCGTTGATGCGATCCAGCTGGGGCTGCAGTGCCTTTTCCAGTGCCTCGGCGTCACGCCGTGCCTGCGAGGCATTCTCGGACAGCATCGCCAGCGTCTCGGTGGCTTCCGCATCGCCACGTTTGCGCTCGACATCCTTCAACCGCGAATCGATGTCCGCCAGCTGTTGCTTGGGCGTGGGGTCCTCCTCCTGCGCCAGCACCGGCGCGGACAGCAGGAAGGCAGTGCACAGCAGCAGGGCCCACCAGGGCCCTCGTGCACGGATCGATCGCAGGAAAGAAGACACGCAGCCACACCGGTTCGCGCGGACCACCGCGCCTGCGCGCGACTATACGGCAGAGGCGGTAAAGGACGGATGGGGGACGCGCAGCAGTATCAGTACTTGAGGCGCAGCTCTTCCACGGTCGGCTGCTGCAGCGCGTACCAGTCCTGGAACTCTTCCTCGGTGATCTCATCGGGCGCATATACCGCCACCGGGTGCCACTCGTGGTCGGTCGGCAGTGGCTGGCGCGGGCCGGCTCGCAGGCTGTAGCTGACGCCCTCGTAGTCGACCAGGTCGTCGACCTGCGGCCACTGTTCGCGCGCGAACGCGGATTCACTCTTCAACAGGATCACCTGGTACATCGGCACCTCCACCTCGGTTGGATCAGGAAAACACGGCGCTGGCGGCAGGATACCGCCATGTCGGTGACAACAGGCACGTCGCAGCGGCGACGGATCGTTCTGGACACGGCCATCGCCCCGGCTTCACCCGCCCATGGCGAGCCCATCGGCATCGTGGAGGCCCGCCCCTGCCACGATGACCGATGACCGAGCACCCGCCGCTGAAGACCGTCGCCGACCTCAAGCTGCCGCGCTACCTGGGCACCTGGTACGAGATCGCGCGCCTACCGATGCGCCACGAGCCGGAAGGCTGCACCGATGTGTCGGCGCACTACACCCTGCTCGACAACGGCAATGTCGGCGTCACCAACCGCTGCCGCATGGACGGCGAGATCGAAGAGGCCACCGGCGAGGCCTGCGCCGTCGACAACGACAGCGCGCGCCTGGAGGTCAGTTTCCTGCCCAAGGGCCTGCGCTGGCTGCCGTTCGCCAAGGGCGACTACTGGGTGATCCAGGTCGCCCCGGATTACAGCGTCTCGCTGGTCGGCAGCCCGGACCGCAAGTACCTGTGGCTGCTGGCGCGCGAGCCACGCCTGGACGCGACCGTGCAGGACCATTATCTGGCCGCGGCCCGCCTGCAGGGCTTCGATCTGTCCGAACTGATCCAGACCCCGCATACCGGCCACCCCACCGCCTGAGCACGACCACGCATGGACCTGAAAAGTGGCTACCCCTGGTGGGCAGTGCGCAACGGACTGCTGCAGGCCTTTCCCCCGCTGGAGCAGGATCTGCGCTGCGACGTGCTGGTGGTCGGTGGCGGCATCACCGGTGCGCTGATCGCCGACGAACTGTCCGCCCACGGCCACGAGGTGGCGGTGATCGAGCAGCGCGACATCGGCTGGGGCAGCACGGCGGCCAGCACCGCGCTGTTGCAGTATGAGATCGATACCCATCTGCTGGAACTGGCCGAGCGCTATGGCAAGGATGCCGCCGCCCTGGCCTACCTTGCCTGTGCCGACGCGATCCCGGCACTGGCTGAAGTGGCACGCGGGCTGAAGGAGGTGGACTTCCGGCAGATGGACAGCCTGTACCTGGCCAGCCGGCGGCGCGACGTGCCGCGCCTGATGGCCGAAGGAGCTGCACGCCGTGATATTGGACTGGACGCGCGTTGGCTGGACCGCGAAGCCCTGCGCGAACGCTTCGACGTGGATGCCGGCGGCGCCCTGTTGACCCGCCAGGCGGCGCAGGTCGATCCCTACTGCCTCACCTACGGCCTGCTCAAACGCGTGCGCCGTCGCGGCGGCCATGTGCACGACCGCACCGTGCTGCACACGCTCAAGCCTGGCGCGCAGGGCGTAACCGCGATGACCGAGGCCGGCGCCACGGTCCGTGCCCGCCACGTGGTCCTGGCCACGGGCTACGCCAACCAGCGTTGGCTTGAACAGCGGGTCGCGCGCAACCGCAGCAGCTACGCCTTCATCACCGACCCGATCGATGCGGACACGCTGGGCCGGCTGCAGCGCACGATGGTGTGGGAGAGCGCACGCCCGTACCTGTACCTGCGCGCCACCGGCGACCGCCGCCTGCTGGTGGGTGGGCTGGACGACGCCATCGATATCCCGGCGCGGCGCGACCGGCGCGTGCAGCGCAAGGCCGAAAAGCTGATGGATCAGCTACTGCATTGGTTCCCGCGGCTGGACCCGGTGCCCGCCTTTTCCTGGGCCGGCACCTTCGCCGAAACCGCCGACGGCCTGCCCTTCTTCGGCCCGCACGCGCAGTGGGGGTCGCGGGTGCATTTCGCCATGGCCTACGGCGGCAACGGCATCACTTATTCAATGATCGGCGCCCAACTGCTGCGCGCCCGGATCGAGCGGCGCAGGCATGCGCTGGAAGGGCTGTTCGGGTTCGGGCGGCTGTGACCTGCAGCCGGCCGTGGCCAGCTCTACCCCAATCCGGCGCCGACAGGCATCATTCAAGCAACCCCTGCTAGCGTCGGCCTGTACCGCCGCGTGTTGCGTGGCCACCTGTCCGCTGGAGCGCCGTCATGATCCGCCCCCTGACCCTGCTGCTGTGCCTGGCCCTGCCGGGAACCGTGCTGGCCCAGTCCGCCGCCGGCGCCACCGCGCCGCAGGCTGCCGGCCTGGACCTGACGCTGCCGCAGGCGCCGCTGCGCTACCTCAACGACCCGGCCCTGCAGCAGGACCCGCCCGGCACCTATTACGGTGACAAGAGCGGCCCGCGCGTGCACGACGACGCCAGGATCGCCGACGTCACCGACGACAAGGTCAAGGTGTCCGGCAGCTTCACCACCGGCATCGGCTATTCCAAGAACGGTGGCAACAGCCACTACAACGCGGCCACGCTGAACCTGAGCAAGAACTACACCACCGATGAGGGCAAGACCCACGGGGTCAACCTCAACATCCACGTGAGCGAGGGCAAGGGCCCGGGCTTCTTCGGCCCGTATGGCGGCTACTACGGCCGCGGCCCGGGCTGGGATTACCCACCGCCGTACGGCTGGTAAGCTCCGCGCCGGGCCCGGGCCGACCCAGGTCGGCCGCTACCGCTGCGTACGCTTGGTAGGTGTCGACCTTGGTCGACACGCTTTCTCCCCGTGAGCCGGCCAGCGGCCGGCATCTACCGGTACCTATGCCCGGTAGGTGTCGACCTTGGTCGACACGCTGTCTCCCCGTGTGCCGGCCAGCCGCCGGCACCTACCGGCACGCGAATCAATCCAGCCAGCCATCGCGCTCGCTGTGCAGGATGCGGCCGTCATAGCCGCTCAGGCGCACCTCTACCTTCTGGTTGCGGGCATTGCGGGCTTCCAGCGACCAGGTCGCACCATCGCGTTCCAGCGAATGGATCTCGCGCAGGCCATGCGACTGCGCCCGTGCCAGCACCTGCTCGGTAGTCAGCAGCGCGCGGCCGCTGTGCTCGTCGAAGATCTCGCCGGTCTTCGGGTCCACGTAGACCTCGCTGAAGCGGCCATCGGCGCGGCTCACGTCAGCCTCCCACAGGCCATCATCGCGTTCGATCTCGTGGATCTGGGTGTAGCCGGCCTTGCGCAGGGTCTGTTCAACCTGGGCCATGCCCAGCGGTGCGGCCTGTGCGGCCGGCGCGACGGCAAGCAGGGCAACAGTGGCGAGGGTGAGCGACTTCAACATGGGGGTTCTCCTGTTCGTGGCCGGACCATCCCGGCAACGCCACGATGCATGGCCCGGTTAACAGCGCCTTAGCCGTGGCTGTTAGCCGGCTGTTAGTCATCCCCGCCACACTCGCGCCTGTACCCCTCTCTCTTTCCTTACCCGCATGCTCGCCACCCTGCCCCTGCTGCTGGCCCTGGCCAACGCCCCGACCGCCGCCGCGCCCCTGCAGGACCCGGCGCAGCAGGTCGCGCGTCGCGCCGTGCAGCAGGGCCGCTACGTGCCGCTGGAAAGCGTGGTGCGCGATGCACTCAAGCGCTACCCCGGCCAGCTGCTGGAAGTGGAGCTGGACGACGGCGTCTACGAAGTGGAGATCCTGCGCGGCGACGGCGTAGTAGTGGAGCTGGACTATGATGCGCGCAGCGGAAAGCTGCTGAAGACGGAGCTCGACGACTGATGCGCATCCTGTTGGCCGAAGACGATGCCGCGCTGGCACAGCGCCTGGTGCCCCTGCTGGAACAGGCCGGTTATGTGGTGGCGGTGGTCGCTGACGGCCGCGAGGCCGAAGAAATTGGCCAGATCGAAGACCTGCAGGCCGCCATCGTCGACCTCGGCCTGCCCGGGCTGGATGGCCTGAGCGTGATCGAGCGCTGGCGCGGCAATGGCCGCAGCTTTCCGGTGCTGGTGCTGACCGCGCGCGGGCGCTGGCACGACAAGCTGGCTGGCTTCGATGCCGGTGCCGACGACTACCTGACCAAACCGTTCCAGGCCGACGAACTGGTGCTGCGGCTGCGCGCCTTGATCCGCCGCAGCCACGGCCACGCAAGCCCCCGCCTGCACTGCGGCCCGCTGCAGCTGGACGTCAACGCCGGCCGCTTTGAGCTGGATGGGCAGGCGCTGCCGCTCAGTCCGCAGGAGTTCCGGCTGCTCAGCTACTTCATCCATCACAGCGGCCAGGTGATCGGCCGTGATCGCCTCGGCGAACAGGTGTTCGACGGTGGCCACGACCCGGACTCCAACGCACTGGACGTGCTGCTCGGACGCGTGCGCCGCAAGCTCGGCATCGACCTGATCCAGACCGTGCGCGGCCAGGGCTGGCGGCTGGCCGCGCCGTGAGCCGGCAATCATCGCTGCGACGGCGCCTGCTGCTGGCCGGCGGCGTCGGCCTGCTGCTGGTCTCGCTGCTGGCCAGCGCGCTGCTGGGCGAGCTGTTCAAGCGCAGTGCGCGTGACCGCCTCGACCACGAACTGCAGCAGGACATGCTGACCCTGCTGGCGCAGGCCGAAGTGGATGCGGACGGACAGCTGCGCCTGCGCCAGGAACCCAATGACGCACGCTTCCAGCGCGTGTTCTCCGGTGCCTACTGGCAGATCGCCGGGGCCGATGGCCGCGTGTTGCTGCAGTCGCGCTCGCTGTGGGATGAAACCCTGCCGGCGCCGGTTGCCGGGCCGGCCACCCGCAACCTGGCCGGGCCGCTGCAGCAATCCCTGCGCGCACGCGTGCAGCAGGTGCGCCTGCCACGCGCCAGCGAACCGTTCGTAGCCGTGGTCGCCACCGATCGCAGCACACTGGATGCGGATGTCGCCGCGTTCCGCAACCGCACCGCCATCGCCCTGGGCGTACTGGTTGCGGCGTGGCTGGCGGTGCTGGCCAGCCAGGTGCACTTCGGCCTGCGCCCACTGCATCGCCTCGGTGCGCAGCTGGAACGGGTACGCCGCGGTGATGTGCAGCGCATCGACACGCAGGAGCTGGGCGCGGAGGTCGCACCGCTGGGGGAAGAACTCAATGCACTGCTGGACCACCAGCAACGCATGGTCGCGCGTGCGCGCACCAGTGCACAGGATCTGGCGCATGCGCTGAAAACCCCGCTGAGCGTGCTGGCCACCGAAGCTGACGGCGATGGCGCGGACTGGCGGGCGACCGTGCGCGAGCAGAGTGCGCGCATGCAGGCCAGTGTCGACCGTTACCTGGCTGCAGGACTGGCCGCCGACCATCGCCAGCGCACCGACGTGGCGGCCGTCGCACAGGCGATGTGCCGGCTGATGGCACGCGTGCATGGCGAACGTGGCATCGCGTTCACGGCGGCGGGCATCGACCCGACGCTGCAGTTCGCCGGTGCCAGTGCGGACTTGGAAGAGATGCTGGGCAACCTGCTGGACAATGCCGGGCGCTGGGCACAGCGGCAGGTCCAGGTCAGCGCGGAAGCCGACGACGGCCAGTTGCGCATTGAGGTCCGCGACGACGGCCCCGGCCTGGCCGCGGACGCCCTGCAACGGGTCACCCAGCGTGGCGTGCGGCTGGATGAGCGCGTGGGCAGCAGTGGATTGGGGCTGGCGATCGTCGGAGATATCGCCGCCAGTTATGGCGGACGCGTGGCGCTGGAGAATGTACAGCCGGGCCTGCGCGCGACGTTGTGGCTGCCGGTGGGGTGAAACGACCAACCTGACGGTGGGTAGTGCCGGCCGCTGGCCGGCAACCACGTGGTCACCGGGAACACCCTGCGGAAACCGGCCAGCGGCCGGCTCTACCAAGCGCCAATCCGACCGGTCGCCGTGCAGCAAGCATCAACGGTGGTGCATCCACCAGCAATCAATTGCGTCCAGCACGATGTGGATGATCAGACCGATGCCGAACAACCGCGTTTTCTTCGGCACGCACAGCCCGGCATAGACCGCAATGGCCGGTGCGGTGTGCAGCGGATGGAAACCAATGCTGCAGCGGTTCGGTGCATAGATCGGGTCGGCCAGCAGATGGTCCAGGTCGATGATCCAGCCCAGCAGCATCAACAACCACGCCGAGGCGAAGCGCTTGCGCCAGAACAGCCATGCCAGCAGGGCTGGCACGGCGGCATGCAGGAACAGGTGGAAGATCGCGCGCGCGCTCATCGGCAACAGTGGCACCGGGCGGGCCCGGTGCCGTCCATCACACCAGCGGTTCGTCAGACAGGTAGGTGTAACCGGTCAAGCCGGCTTCCAGCGCGTCCGACAGTTCCTGCGCGCGTTCCGGCGACAGCTGCGCTGCAGCCACGCGCTGCGCATAGGTCGCCCGCAGTTCGTCCAGGCGGTAACCCACGTAGTCCAGCATCACGTCGGTGGTATCGCCACGGCGCTGCTGGGTAATGGCATAGCCATCGGCATCGGCCAGCACTTCCACCGCGTCGGTATCGCCGAACAGGTTGTGGATGTCGCCCAGGATTTCCTGGTAGGCACCGACCATGAAGAAACCGATGCGATAGCTCTCGCCCGGCTTCATCTTGTGCAGCGGCAGCGAGCTGTCCAGGCTCTCGTTCTCGACATAGGTTTCCACCATGCCATCCGAGTCGCAGGTCATGTCGGCGATGATGCCGCGGCGGTCCGGGGTTTCATCCAGCCGCTCGATCGGCACGATCGGGAACACCTGGTCGATCGCCCACACGTCCGGGATCGATTCGAACACGCTGAAGTTGACGAAATACTTGTCGACCAGGCGCTCGTTCAGTTCGTCCAGCACCGGGCGATGGCTCTTCTCGTCATAGCTCAGGCGCGCACGCACGCCATGGGCGATGGCATAGAACAGGTCGTCGATGCGCGCACGCTGCGGCAGGTCGATCTGGCCCAGCGCGTAGCTGGCCAGGCCTTCGGCATGGAAATGCTGGGCTTCCTGGAACAGTTCCACCGCGGGGCGCACGTCCAGCTCGTCATGGATCTCGCGCAGGTGGCGAATCGCCGCCGGCTCGTCGTCGTGCTGGTCCGGCACGCGGCCTTCCTGCGCCTCTTCCACTTCCGAGACGTTGGCGATCAGCACCGCGTGGTGCGCGGTCATCGCGCGGCCGCACTCGGTGACGATGCGCGGTGGGGTCAGGCCGAACTCTTCGCAGGCATTGGCCAGCGGCTGCACGATGTTGCTGGCGTAGGAATGCAGGCCGTAGTTGATCGAGCAGAAGCTGCGCGAACGGGTGCCTTCATAATCCACGCCCAGGCCACCGCCCACGTCGACGTGGGTGATCTTCGCGCCCAGGCGCGACAGCTCCACGAAGTAGCGGGTGGCTTCGCGCATGCCGTTGGCGATGTCGCGCACGTTGGAGATCTGCGAGCCCATGTGGAAGTGCAGCAGGTTCAGGCAGTCGGCGTACTCGGTGTCACGCAGCGACTTCCACAGGTCCAGCAGCTGGCGCGGCGACAGGCCGAACTTGGCCTTGTCGCCACCGCTGTTCTGCCACTTGCCGGCGCCCAGCGAGGCCAGGCGCATGCGCACGCCCAGGCCCGGCTTCACGTCCAGCGCCTTGGACTCTTCCAGCACCAGCTTCAGCTCGGACGGCTTCTCGATGACGATGAAGGTCTGCAGGCCCAGCTTGCGGCCGATCAGGGCCAGGCGGATGTACTCGCGGTCCTTGTAGCCGTTGCAGACGATCAGCCCGCCCGGGCGCGACAGCGCCAGCACGGCCATCAGCTCGGGCTTGCTGCCCGCTTCCAGGCCGAAGCCCTCGCCGTGGTGGCTGGCCAGGGTGCCGGCCACGCCGCGGGTCTGGTTGACCTTGATCGGGTACACGGCGGTGTAGCCGCCGCTGTACTCCCAGTCCTGCTGGGCCTGGGCGAAGGCCGCCTGCAGCTTGCCCAGGCGCTGGCCGAGGATGTCCGGGAAGCGCACCAGCAGCGGCAGCTTGGCGCCCGCCGCGCGCGCCGCATCGACCACCTTGGGCAGCGACACCACCGGGCCGTCCGCCCCGGTCGGTCTCACCACCATGTGCCCGGCCTGATCCACGTCGAAGTAACCGTCCGCCCAATGCGGGATCGAGTAGGTCTTGCGGGCTTGGTCGAGGGACCAATCGGTCATTTCAGTCGGCCTTGTTGGCAATAAAAGGGGGGGCATGATAACGCCTATGTGCCCACAGGTTCGTTATCATGCGCGCCCGCGCCCGTGACAGGTTCCAACCTGAACGGGCCGATCCGTCCGGATGTGGCATCTGTGCCACGCGGCCCCGCCCGCCAGCCCGGCTCCACCCCTCCGAACAGGACCGTTTTCCAATGACTGACAGCAACAACTGGTACATCGAACACTTCGAGCGCACCGGCTCGGCCATCGGCTACCGCATCACCGGCAAGCTGGACGAGGTGCAGTCGCCGTTCCAGAAGATCGAGATCTTCCAGACCACCGACTGGGGCAACCTGATGACCATCGACGGGGCCATCATGCTGACCAGCAAGGACAACTTCTTCTACCACGAGATGATCAGCCACCCGGTGCTGTTCACCCACGCCGCGCCCAAGCGCGTGGTGATCATCGGTGGCGGCGACTGCGGCACCCTGCGCGAAGTGCTCAAGCACACCGGCGTTGAGAGCGTGACCCAGTGCGATATCGACGAGCAGGTCACCGTGATGGCGCGCAAGCACTTCCCGGAACTGTGCGACTCCAACGACGACGCCCGCGCCGAGCTGCTGTTCGACGACGGCGTGGCCTACATGGCCAACTGCCCGGCCGGCAGCGTGGACGTGGTGATCGTGGACTCGACCGACCCGGTCGGCCCGGGTGAAGGCCTGTTCAACAAGGCCTTCTACGAGAGCTGCTTCAAGGCCCTGAAGGACGACGGCATCCTGGTGCAGCAGTCCGAGTCGCCGCTGATGCAGCTGGAGCTGATCAACGAAATGCGCACCGAGATGGGCAAGGCCGGCTTCGGTTCGTTCAAGACCCTGCCGTTCCCGCAGCCGTGCTACCCCACCGGCTGGTGGAGCGTGACCATGGCGCGCAAGGGCGACAGCAGCTTCGACTTCCGCCAGGCTGACTCGGCCGCCAAGACCTTCAACACCCTGTACTACACCGCCGCGCTGCACACCGGCGTGCTGGTGACCCCGCCGTTCGTGCAGGCTGCATTGAAGTAAGGCGTGCCGACCGACGGTCGGCACCCACCAAGGCAAAAGAAAAACCCGCGCTGGCGACAACGCGGGTTTTTTCATGTTCCGGTAGTGCCGGCCGCTGGCCGGCAACCTCATGTAACGATCAAAGCGCCCAGATACCGGCGATCACCGCCACCACCAGGCCCCACTTGATCAGCTGGTAGGCCACCACGCTGCGCTCGCGCAGTGCCTTGGCCTTCAGGCGCACCTTGTAGACGCTGCCGAATGCCTTGTTGACGCCACCGGTCGGGTCACCCGGCAGGTTCGGCGAGGCGCCGCCGGCCAGCAGCGTGGCCGCCACCGCGCGGTTGAACAGCCCCGGCAAGCCGAAGCGCAGCGGGCGGGCGATGTCGCAGAACAGGATCACGCGGTCCTGCTGCGTCTCGTTGTGTGCATGGTGGATGTAGGTCTCGTCGAACATCATCCACTCGCCGTCGCGCCAGCTCTTCTTGATGCCGTCCACTTCGATGTAGCAGGCATCGTCGTTGGGCGTGCTCAGGCCCAGGTGCAGGCGCAGCGAGCCGGCGAACGGGTCGCGGTGCGGGCGCAGCTCACTGCCCGGCGGCAGCTGCGCGAACATTGCCGCACGCACATCCGGGATCGACTCGATCAGCGCCGTGGTCTTCGGGCACAGCGTCTTCGCCGACGGGTGCGACGGGCCGTACCACTTCAGGTAGAAGCGCTTCCAGCCACGACGGAAGAACGAATTGAAGCCGGCATCGTTGAACGTGCTGGAGGCGGCGATCTTCTGCGCGTCGCGCAGCGCCAGCGCCTCGTCGCGGATCATCTGCCAGTTCTGGCGCAGCGGCTCCAGCTGCGGGAACTCCTTGCCCGGGTCCAGGAACGGCGTGGTCGGCACCTTCGAGAACAGGTACATGACCACGTTGATCGGGGCCATGAAACTGGAGTGGTCCAGCAGCTGGCGCGACCAGCGCGCGCGGACCTTGCCACGGAAGTGGATGTACAGCACGCAGGCCACGAACAGCGCTGCAATGACGATTTTGATGATCAAAGCACTTTCCTCCAGCCGCGGCCGGAACGGGAAACGGGGCGATGCACGGCCAGGCGGCCAGCACCGATGGGGAACGCGGCAGGGGACGGGGACGTGCCGGAGGGGGGCGGCCGCCGATGTCGCGGGTTAACAGCTTATGGTCGGCAGGCCGTGCGCCGGGGTCAAGTTGCCCGTGCGCCGCGTTCAGCCGGTTGTGGACGAGGCGCAGGGCTGAGCGCGCAAGCGGTTGATACTAAAGGCCAACCGGAATAAGTGAGACAGAATTGTCCGATTCTGCGCGACGAACTGTTCCAGCCACGGCCCCGACATTTCTCCGACAAGTCGTGGAATAGCGAACTGGCGAGTACTAAAATTAACGAAAACTTAGTAACTTCCTGTAACACCGGTTCGCTTGACGCTTTGCGCCACCCACCGGGTCGTCCGAGACCCCGACATGCATCTTCCTGCCCTGCCCCCCTCCTCCTGCGGCGATGACGCCGCCTCCCCGCTGCTGCTCAAGCGCGGCGAGCGTTTCCTGGCCCCCGACGTCTACCGCACCTGCCTGGACGGGCGCGAGGCGGTCATCAAGGACTATTCCCGCTACCGCGGCACTCCCGTTTCGCTGATCGCGCGACTGATGGTGCGCCGGGAAGCCCGCATGCTGCAGCGCCTCGGCGGCTGGAAGCATGCCCCCGCGCTGCTCGGCACCCTCGGTGGCCTGGCACTGGGCATGGAGTTCATCCCGGGCCAGACCCTGAGCACCGCGCAGGCCGTGGGCAATGAAGTGTTCGAGCAGCTGCAGCACGCGCTCAGCCGCCTGCACGCCGCCGGCATCACCCACAACGACCTGCATGGCACCAACGTGGTGGTCAGCGGCGGCGTGCCGGTGCTGCTGGACTTCACCTCCGCCTGGCGCGCCCCGCGCTGGCTGCGCCGCAATCCACTGAGCCGGCAGATGCGCCGCAGCGACATGAAGAACCTGCTGAAGATCCGCCAGCGCGTAACCGGCCAGGCTCCGAGTGCCGCGCAGGCTGCGCTGGTGGCCGACCCGGGCTGGGTGGCCGCGGTGCGGCAGGGCTGGAAGCGGTTCTACAAGTGGGCGAAGCGCCGGTAAGCGCTGTTCGCCCTGCATTGCTTGCGCGACTTCTGTTTGCCCCTGCATTTGCCCCGGGCCACACGCCCGATGTGCTCTGCGATACTCGTCGGCACGCCACTCGCAAGGACGCTGGGGATGCCGACACCTGAACACACCCACCTGCTGACTGCAGCCGCAAGATCCATACTGCGCCCCTTGGGCTGCGTGCAGAAAGGCCGTTCGCGCACTTGGCTTGACGACCAGGGCTGGTGGGTCGGGGTGGTCGAATTCCAGCCTTCGGCATGGGACAGGGGCAGCTATCTCAATGTCGGCGCCTGCTGGCTCTGGGAAGAAAAGGACTACCTGTCCTTCGATGAGGGCGGCCGCGTCGCCGGATTCGAGCGCTTCACCGATGCCGTGAGCTTTGCCTCGGTCGCGCAGGCACTGGCCAAGCAGGCCGCAGCCGAGGTACTGGCCCTGCGTGATCGCTTTCCCACCCCGGGGCACGTGCGTACATTAATGAGCCGTCACCCCAATCCGGGCATCCGCGAACACATCCATGCCGGCATCACCGCCGGGCTGGCGGGCGCTTACGACGAGGGTCGCAGGCACTTCGCACTGGCCGCTACGGAGACCCACCCAGCGCCATGGGTCGATGTGCTGAAGCAACGCTGTGCCGAACTCATGCCGCTGCTGCAACCTGATGGCGGCTTCGAGGCAGAGATCGCCGCCATCGTGACGCGCACCCGCCGTGCGCTCGGTCTGCCGGAGTGGCGGTCGTCACCCCTCATTCCGCCGGGCTGATCACACCGGGAGGGCTCTTCATCGCATACGGGTGTTCGCGCCGCCCGATCCCGGCTGTAGACTCGAGCTTGCTCGACTCAACAACAAAGGGGTCAAGCATCCCGTCGCCCAGACTGCGCAGCGGTCCAGCCCCCCCCCGCGCTGCAGTCGGCCGCCCCCACCCCTACTTACAACGCGTCCGCGTCCAGTTCACCGGTACGAATACGCACCACGCTGCCCAGGTCGTACACGAACACCTTGCCGTCACCGATCTTGCCGGTGCCGGCGGCCTTCACGATGGCCTCAACCACCGCCTCCACCTGGTCATCGGTCACCGCCACTTCCAGCTTCACCTTCGGCAGGAAATCGACCACATACTCCGCGCCGCGGTACAGCTCGGTATGGCCCTTCTGGCGACCAAAGCCCTTCACTTCCGTCACCGTGATCCCGGTAACCCCACGCTCGGCCAGCGCTTCGCGCACGTCGTCGAGCTTGAACGGCTTGATCACCGCCATGACCATCTTCATCGTCTATCTCCTGTCTTCCGGCGTGGAGGATAGCGCCTGAACGCTGCCCGTGCGAAGCCGCTGCGGCCTGTCCGGGCAGTGGGTGCCAGCAGTATCCTTGTGCCCGAATGGCCTGCCCGCGCCGGATGCACGGCCCCCCCCACGGAGCACCTCATGATCGACCTGAATCAAATCGATGACCTCGCCCGTCGCCTCAGCGACCTGGTGCCCCCGGGCCTGCGCGAATCGCGCGAGGAACTGCAGGCCACCTTCAAGAGCGCACTGCAGGCCGGCCTGGCCAAGCTGGACCTGGTCACCCGCGAAGAGTTCGAAGTGCAGCGCGCCGTGCTGCTGAAGACCCGACAGAAGCTGGACGCACTGGAAACCGCCGTGCGCGAGCTGGAAGGGCGCGGCGCCGCAGAATGAAAAAAAAGGAGGCGCACCGCGCCTCCCGTTTACAGATTATTTCCCGGATGGGGCCTTGCAGCAAGGCCCACCGGGCGCCCTAGACTCGCCGGCCTGTCGATCCGGCAGCACAGAGAGGGGCAGCAGCGATGGCGCAGGACACCGATTGGACACCCATTTCGCATGACACCTGCGACCAGGTCGCAGGGCCGTTCTATCACGGCACCCGCGCTGATCTGGCGGTGGGCGAGCTGCTGAGTGCGGGCTTCCGCTCCAACTATCGCGACAGCGTGGTGATGAACCACATCTACTTCACCACCATTGCCAAGGGCGCTGGGCTGGCTGCGGAGATGGCCCGCGGTGAGGGGCGGCCGCGCGTGTATGTGGTGGAGCCGACCGGGCCGTTTGAGGACGATCCGAATGTGACCAACAAGAAGTTTCCCGGGAACCCGACGCGGTCGTATCGGAGTACGCAGCCGTTGCGGATTGTGGGGGAGATTGTGGAGTGGGAGCTGTATGACGCGGAGTTCGTCCGGCAGTTGAAGGCGTTTGTTGCTTCGGGGAGTGGGGAGATCATCAATTGATGACCTACTGGCGTTGGGCGTTGCACACCTCTTCATCGGCTTCATAGATGTCCAGCCCGAGCTCAATGCCGCGCTCACCCAAGGCGAGCAGCGCGCGAGGCGAAAGCGAGACACCACCGTTGCTGCTGCCCATGAAAAGACCGCAGAACAGATCAGGTCGGAAGCGTGCCAGAGACTGCCATACGGCGAGATCGCCGGTGAGCTGATCGAGGATTTCGAAGATCTGAGCGTCCAGATCTTCAGGCTCACGACGCTCCGCATCAAGTTGCCAGCTGCCAGTCCTGGCGATACGCACGGTGCCTGATGGGTTGCCTCTGAGTTCCTGGCCCTTGTGATGCGCGGCGGTTGGATTCGCGCCCAGCAAAGCAGTGATCTCGGCTGGATTGAGGTCATCCCCGAAGAGCCGGAGGGCTACCAGGGAGTGATGGAATATGGTCATTGGATTTCAGTTGCGTGCGTTCTGCTCTGTCAGCTTTCGGCCAGTAGCGAACGTTCAACGCCTGACTTAAGCCGTTCCGCGAAGCGGCATCGGCTTGAACAAATTGTTAGATCTGCGGCCTCGAATTCTCCGCGAGCAATTCGTCAAGTCGGGTGCAGGAGTCGCCTGCGTACTTCTTACGTCGCGTGGGTTCATGAGGCTCCGATTGTGCGCCCTAACGCTGGAGTTAAGCGGCTGCCCATATGGGTCGTCCGCCTTGAACGAACTGTTAGGTGCGTGTGCGACGTTGCACCGAGATCTGTTGGGTGATGCGGCGATTGATCTTGCGCTTCCATTCAAGCTGTTTTTCCGACAGCTTCCGCTTGAGGCGCGTACTGACCAAGAATTCATATTCAGTGTCATAGATGTACCCCATCTTGCGCCCATGCTCGATGACGTCGAGGTTAGCGTTGGCATACGGGTCTTTTGCGATGCGTTTCAGGCCATCGAACAGGTTGCCCGTATCAATGCCAATAAAGCGATTGATGCAAACGTTGCCAACGTAAGTCGACTTGCCTGTGATGCGATTTGTTATGTAGCAATGCTCTTTTATTTCTTGGCCGCAAGGGCAGTGATCGAACTCTTCCGTGATCTCCACACTCACCAAGTCCCACTCGGTGCGAGCTACCTCGAATAAGCCCGAGCGTGACAGCGGAAGTATGTGGGCTTTCAGCCTTTCGAAGTTATGTTCCACAGTGGCCTCCGGCACGGGCCTAACGCCTGAGTTGAGCCAACCGGCGAAGCCGGTTCGGCTTGAATGAATTGTTAGGCCTCAACGCCCCTCCGGAAAACGATTTGCAGCGAACCAGGCGAAATCAGACTTGGTGCCCGATGACTGGCGCTGGTGGGACTGCTCATGCGGACGCTGAAGCCGTGTTGAGCAAGAATGCCAAGCTCCCGAATCGACTCAACACGAACGTAGTCCTGCTCGAACCGACTCATGCTCGCTACGTACTTACCATCCTCATGCAGGTGCGGAGTGAGAACAGCGCCCGGCTCGTTGCCGCGCGACACGGTATAAGATATGGCCGTTGCTTCTGACACTTTGCGATCCCCTGTGATTGAGTCCTAACGCCAGAATTAAGCCGAGCCGCGAAGCGGATTCGGTTTGAATGACCTGTTAGGGCACGCACCGAGCAAGCCCAGCGCATGGTAGTAGGACGCCCCCTCCCGTTCGGCTTGGACTGCTGTGCAGCCGATACTGAAAAGTGACTGGAGTAATGGGCCACGAAGTGACCCAGCAGGAACTACTTTACGTCTGTCCGGACCCAGAGCAGTACGAAGAACATCTTGCGTTACACGGTGGGTAACATTGGCGATGCGAACCTGGTGAGCCTCCGGCGCTAGAGCAACAAGGGCCAAGAGGACCCTCTCCGTGAATCGTTGTCCTCTGGTGATGCATGCTCTCTCAATATTCTCTAGCTGGATCACGCACCGCGAAGAATTCAGCCAGCCCCTGATGTAAGGAAGGCTACGTTCTTGCGGCTCAGCGAGAGACGCCGAATAGTCAAGGGTTGAGAGCCTGACAGAAACGTGAAAGTCATCGCGGCCAAGCGAGAATGTCGATGCGCACCTCGACACAATCACTTCAACTTCCCGCTCGTTACCAGCAACTTCAGCTCGAAAGGTTCCGATTGACCGTTCACTTTGCACAGCGGCCCAACCACCTAGTAGACGGACCCTTGGGTCCGATTATACGACTTACGCACAAAGCACCGTATGGGGGACTTCTCCCTTGATACGGCGTGATCTTGGGGTGCCTGAGTCCGATTAACAAGCCAACGTAAACCGGACCCAGCGGTAGGCTCGACGACCGCAGCAAGCAGGGGTGCAAATGCCCGCTTTGGGTCGAAAGCGGAGAATAGCACAGGGCCAAGCGCCGGCGCAGTACTGATGTCTGCTTCCGGCCAGAAGCGGGAATCGTCGAGAATTGCAATCAACCAGTTGCAAATCAGAGTTGAACTCACTGGATCAGGGCGGGATGTCATCAGCGAACCCGCCAAGCCCTGAATCATTGAGTAAAGTGACGAAATCTCCTAGCTCTCGCACGCCTTTTGTCTTCTTGTGGAGCGCGTTGAGAAGACCGGGAAAATCAAAGCTCCCGACGATCTCCTCATTGGCTGCCGACCCTGTGATTATTCGCTGCGCATGCTCAACGGAGAGCTCAGATGCATATACTGTAAGTAATCGACCAGTTTTATTTGCCTCTGAGAAAGAGCGGGATCGCAGGTAGATGTCAATGAGGCGATCGGCCACTGAAGCAGGTATGTCAAACCAAAAGACGTTCTCGATCTCGTCGACGGTCGATCTCGCAATTCGCTTCTTTGCTTCTTTGGCAAAGGCATCGAAGGACAGGGCGTTCTCAATGACGTCGAACTTATCAGAGGGAAGTTCTCTGATGAAGCTTAATACCCGCTGTGAGACGTCAGCTTCTACGAGACTCCACGCCTCATTGCAAATCGAGAAGAATTCGACGACAACTCTTAGTTTGGTGTCGTCGAGCTGCCGGATCACGGGCGAGCAGTGTGCTCGGACAGCTTCATTCCATTGTTGATGATGTAAGTTGCGTACCGCCTTTAGCGCGGATGAGTAGCGCGATTTTTCAGGGTAGTCAGCTTCGCCGATCAGATAATCCTTAATAAGCACGGCCACGAAGTTGCGTGTAAGCGAATCACGAGGCCTGCGCATGGCGCCGTTAGCCAGCCACGCTTGTGCTTCGTCTACCTTCCTTGGAAACAGCTGCGACCTAACATCGGTTAGCAGCCGGTCCAGGGCATATTTCCCCTGCGCTGGAGGGTGCATAAGAAGCACCGTTACAGCGTTTCTGATATGTAAGCGTGCGAGTTCTCCAGGAGGAGAGTAGGCTTCCCCGTCCGCGACGAACGAGGGATGAGCGCAACGGTTTCTGTCGTCGTAGAGCCGCGTGAGGTCTATGTATTCTAGGTTGTTCACGAGCTCGAAGGGCGACTTTGCTTTGTTGAGGAGGTCCTTTTCGAACCGCATAGCTGCGGTCACGTCGCCGTTGGCCCTGATTCGCTCAAGGGCTTCCGCTTCTTTTCCCGCAGCAGCATCGCCGGCGATGGCAAGCTCGTGAAACTTTTGCATGATGTCAAAGCAGACTGCGATCCATGTTGAGACGATAGCCGCTCGAAATGCCCCAGCTCTGTAGCTGGACACTGCTTCCCGAATGTAGTTGCGTGCACGCTCATTTCTGCACTGGAGCACTAGCTCGTCCAAGTCATAAAGCGGCGAGGTCATTGGCGCTTCCGTCGTCTGAAAGCCCTAGTATCGGGCGTGTCTGCGAATTCGCCAAAGACTGCGATAGCTTTGGTCGAAATGCTACGTCTAATCAGTGACTTAGAACCGTTATTCGGGCTTCGGGTTTCGTCTAGGAGTAATGGGGGGCTCAACCTTACGCCGTCAACCCGGACGGACAGCGACAGGAAGTCGGGAGGCCAGAAGCCGCAGAGAGCCGGCCGACGCATCTTCCCAAAGGGTGTTGTATTAGAAGCCCTCCCGACGCAGAGCATCAAGTCGGTTGCACCGTAGGACCTGAGACACAGAAGACCCACCGATTGACGGAGGTGGGTACCGCCCTCTGAGGAGTTTCTAGGCTCCATGATTAGGATGCCGTTACTGAATTTTGGTGGTATCAATCGTTGGCAGGGCGAAATCCCGATTGGCGAGGGAAGCAATCAGTCCCAGATTTCAACCTTCAGCGTCTGCGAGAACGATGGCGGAGAATCGGGGCTGCTTTCGGCCAAGAGCGGACCCTCGCAATGCCTCGAACCGGCCCACGAATCTGCGTGGTATAGAACGAATATCGGGCCGAACCCTACTTGAACATCTCCAACAGATCCTTGTCTTCATGCCGCTGCTCCCACGTGGAGAGAAAACAAAAGCTCACACCACTTCGCATGGCAGTCTTCTGGAACCCGGCCAGTTCTTCCTTCGTGACCGGGTACTCAACCGGATCAAAGTGCAGAATCCCCCACGGCTTGACGAGAGAGAACCCAGGCATGAGTTCCGAGAAGATCGCCTTGAGCAGGGGCCGGATATTCGAAAAGTCATTGATCGGACCCGCGCGATTGCCAAGGGCGTGACACTGGCGGCGGATGGTCCTGTCTCCACCGACCAGGCGCGCAATAAAATGGTCCTGGTGCACTTGGACGTAGATCAGCTGGCGGCGAAAAATTCTCATCTTGCTCTCAACTCCGCACGCTCAATCATCGCCCAAGTGCAACATACCCTTCCATCAATGCGCCGGCTCCGCCTTCAGCGCGCTTGAATCCCTTCGCAGCAGATACAGCGCAACCAGGAACGGCCACAGCGAGTTGATCGACGAGAACACGCGCTGGGTCAGCCCCCTGAACCCCTCCGGATCCGCCCCCACCACGTTCAACCAGAGATAGACGATGCCCCCGATGCTCACCACAGCGGTCACGGCGTACGCCCTTCGGTTGGCAGACCACGCGCTCAATTCGATGTGCGACATCGCCGGTGCAATGATGTTTGCGATACCGATGGTGTAGAAGCCGTGCATCGGATGGCCCATGGGCCAGAGCCCGTTGGTCAGCATGGAAATGCCAAAGACCAACCAGCAGATTGCGCCTACGGCAATCCGGCGGCCGGACTCCCGCCATACCCCGATGGAGAACGCCACGAAGCCCATACCGGAGCCGATAGCCGCGATCCTGCCGCAGATGCTTGCAAGCGTTGGCGCCTGCAGCAACTCGCTGGCGTGCTGTGCAAGTGGGTTGTAGCCCGGCGCGAACACGGCGGCAACGCTGGTCCAGAACAGGAACCACGGAAGCGGGATCAGACCCGCGCAGAGAAGCAGTCGGCTGCGGCGTGACACGTACAGTGGTCCTTGTTTGGCCTGCGCCAGTGGGTGGAATCCAGTCGAACGCTGCAGAACCTTGCTGCTGTCGGCAGGACCGCCTTGATTGACTACAGCGGTAGTCAGATTGCGCGCGGCACTCGGTAGGTTCAATAGGCAGGAAGTCATTTAAACCATCCAGCCGGTGTCGCAGCGGTTCGGTTGCATGAGCGATCACGCATGTCCCATGGACGAGTGCTGTCGCATTTGCCGCGCCTGGCATCTCTGGCCGAAGGTTCTGCCGACTCCGTTCCAGAAGTGCAGTTCCGCTTGGCACGCCAAGGCTCTCGCCGCTTCCGGTGCTATGCGACAATGCCAAAAACGTCTCGGGTTTTGGCGGCATTGACCCCTACCCGTTGGCATTCCGAACAACAGCAGGTAATCGTTACTGCGCCACCGTGCATCGGTGGTCGGGACTCGAAAACCCGGATTGCTAGACGTAAGTTTGCGCTTGACAGCCGGCATCACCTCGCGTGGTGCCGGCTGGCAATCCGTCTGCCGGCTATGGCGGGCGGGGCGTGGGGGCCTCGTGCCCGCCGGCTTTGTCTAGCAACCGGTTTTCGAGCCACGCTCTGCCCGCCACCTTTATCGGTGGCGGCTTCCGCCTGCTTGCACGGAGCCCGCCATGACCACGCCGCACTCCCCTCCCCCGCGCCCGATCCAGGAAGCGCCGCCACCCGCGCCCGCGCTGGACCCCAACAGCCTCATCGCCATCCTGCACGCCATCGGCGCGGGCGCTGCGGCCGATGGCCAACCCTGGCCCGAGCGGCACCATCTACGCAGCCGGCAGATGCAGTTGTCCGACGCCGACTGCGCACTCACCGGCCAACGCATCGTGCAGGAGATCCTGCTGGCGGCCGAGCGCACGCGCCAGAACGGTGAGCCGGAGCAGTACGTCGGCGACCGGGTGATGGAGGGGCTGGTGATGGCCGATCTGGCGCTGACCGCCTTCATCCACGAGCGGATGCGCCCCAAGGACTGAGCGCGCTTATGGCGCTGACCTTTCTGCCTGTGTGCGGGGTGACGAATGAAGAAGCACGGCCTTGCCGCTGCGGCGGTGTGCGTCGCGGTGATCGGAGCGATGTGGGTGGAGTGGCCCGAGCCCGCGGGCGATCAGGTGTGGGCCTACCAGAAGCTGCAGCCGGCCGATTACCGCCTGCTGCACAGTGATGCGCGCGGCTTCGTGAGCGCGAAAGCCCACGAGGGATTTGAACTGCACGCGCGCCATGCCAGCGCAACATCCTTCGAGATCCGATGCAAGGGCGTGCTGGTGATGGAGGTGGAGAACGCGCCCTCGCGCGTGCTGATCCGCATGCCCGCCGATGCACGCTGGCGGGCGCCGGACATCGAACGTCTGCGCATCAGCTTCGAGCGCTGGCTGGATCTGCACCAGAGCCAGGGACGGTCGCTGGTGGAAAGCGCGGGGCCTTCGTGGGTTGAGGCACGGTTTGGGCGCTTCAATGGGCTGGTGCTGGATGAGCAACGGTGTCTGCTTGGGGCGCCCGGCATCCGCCAGCCCGATCCCACCAACGACTTCAACGCTGAAGTGCCTTCGTAGGCTGACGCTCACAGTTGCGCTGCGCCTGCACCGCAAGGGGCACGGCAACCGGTCAGGGGCCGAACCCAAGTGCCATTGCAACCACTTTTCCGTCCCGAACGTAGAAGCATATGTTCGATCCGCTTTCCGAGAATCCACAGGTGCGCTCGACCTTGAAGCTGCCCAGCGTTGCCTGCTCTGTGTCCCTCTGACCATACCCGCCTGCTGCGCTGGCGGCCTTGGGCGCCGGGTCACCCATGGCAACGCCTTTCAGCTTCACGCCGCGCAAGCTCTCGGTCCTGCCTGCAGCGGGTTGCCCCGCGCTGATCGATGAAACGCGGATTTCATCGATGGTTCGGAATTCCGGAGCGATGTCAGGGTTGGAGGTGATCAGCACCTCCAAGCGGGTAGCGGGATCCAGGTACCTGCGCCGTATCAGTCCTGCGGCGTCCACGACCATCTCGCCACGACCATAGCGGCGCAGGACATCCCGCTCGCTGTAGACATGGGGCATGAACCCACCATCTCGGAAGGCTTTCGATACAAAGTCCACACGTGGACCTCCTGCGGGAAAGCCTGCAGCTGCAGGCAACATACCCAGCGCAATCAAGATGAGTCTGCGTGTCTTCATGACAACTTCGTCCATCCATCTGCAGGAATGATCACGGGACATTCGTGACTCATGCACGGATAGCCCACTGGCTCCAGAGGCGTATCACCATTTCAGATCAAGCGGAATACTCTCCGCAGCACAGATTTTCCGCAACGCGGCCTCCAGCTTGCTGCCGTTGTCCAACGTTTTCAGTGTCACTGCAATCCCACCAGTGATCCCAAGCTTCCTCTGTGCACTTTCGGAGAGAGACAGCTCAAGCTCCATGCGCCGCAGAGAGATATGCACCAGACCGCCATAGCAAGGCTCAAGGCCTCCACCGACCTCGATATGGGCGTGCGCCATGCCCAGCTCTTCGTCCTGATCGTCGTACGCCTTCGCGTTCTGCAATATCACGTAACGAGACGGATTCGTTGAGCTGTCGGCCAGGCCAACTACGATGCAGTAGTCATCTTCCTCTATGGAAACGACTTCGGCCTTGAATCTGTACATTCCCTGGGTACTCCTGACATGTGGAAAACTCGATTTCTACTCCGCCGCTGTCCTGGTGCCGCTCTCAGGTTGCCCGTCATTGACCATCCGATCGGTATTGCAGTCGCTCCAGCCGCCGCATTCGCTTTACTTCCTTGCCTATCACAGGGTCGGATCGCAGCTCGTTCAGCAGCATCTTCGCCTTGGGGTTACGGGACTTCTTCAGGGCGAGCAGCAGTAGCACACGCTTGAAGCCAGCGCTGGGATCACTCGCCAGCCTGATGACATCATCAATGACGGTGTCGTCGGCTGCAGCGGACAGGACGCCAGCGGTCAGATAGTCGATCTGTGGCGGTAGCTCCAGCGTGTCACTTTCATACATTTCAACCAAGTGCGGCCACCACGTTCGCGCGCCGGGTGTGGCCAGGGCACGCAGAATTCCCTCGCGAACGCGCTCTGGATACGGGATCGGTGCATGCGCGAGAAGCACACGCAGGACCGCATCGTTGTCACCCTTCCAGCCCACAAGATCCCATACGGAATCGACGTTCATTCCGGCCCCGCGAAGCTCCCGGACCAGTCCGGCCTCCGCTTCCGCGAGGATCCCGGCGGCTTTCATTCGTTGCGACTCTCTTTCCTGCTCCCGCCGTACGAACTCCGGATCGGACATCAGTGAGTCCATCAACTGCGAGGCGGTGATACGTTCGCTCATGCGTTGGTCTCTCAAAGGAAACAAGGCCCAGCAGACGACGCCAACACATAACTCTCACTGGCTACTACACGGATGCGCAGTTTCAATGACTCTGATCGCCCTTGCCACTTCTTCGCGGGGGCTTACTGCTGGCGACAGGACCATTGGGCCGAGCTTGGATTCAATGAACGGCATCTTGTCCAGCGCATCATGCAGAAGAGGTAGCACTGGACGAGACCGGCACCCCAGGATCGCCAGCATTCTGGAGGCGTAGAACCGGCCCACATCCCCATCCACCTTTAGCAGAGAAGCGATCTCTTGCACGCTGGAAGGACTGGCTTCATCAATCTGTCGTTTCCCGAGACTCGACAAGCATTCAAGCAAGGCGCTCATGACCAAGGCCCTTCGATCCCCATTCGGCTGTGCTTTCAGCTCGCGAACCCGCTTGACGACATCCCGGTCCACATCGACGTGGCCAACATCAAGATAGCATCCCCTCATTTGGCGGATGGCCGAGGCAGAAGCAGAACCCGCCTCGATCCTGTGACCATCACCGTCGTCGCTGCCCGCGCTGACCGGGCCAACCAGACCAAGCCAAACAGCGAGGGCAACGCATGCAGCGGCGCGTATGGAACCGCTTCGCATCTGAGAATCGGCCCCGTACCGGGTAGCACTCGAGAAAGATGCAGGCACCATTACCACTCCTCTTATCTCCATTTCTCCATGCCAGCCCGCCATCAGTGAACCTGCGCAGGCGCCGCCCGGTTACCAGGAATGGCGCCATCCCTGCGTCGGCCAGTAGGGTTCCTGCGCCGCTGCATCGGGAATGCCTGCGTAGCCGGAGGCCGCCACGGACATGACGCACGCGGCAACGAGACGTATCGAATATCGCACCGGATCTCCTGGGCACTGACGGCGGAGGGCACTGCGTCGCATTGTGGGTCTGCCTGGCGCCGATTCTGCCACGGTATTGGGGCGAATCCATGGCGTTGACTGGGTGCCGCCCGCACCGCCTGCGAGGCCATCCGTATTTTGTATGTTCGCCCGATGCTCGATCATCAAGGATGGCGCTAACGTCAGGGGCGGTCTGTACTGACGGAAACCGAGCCGTCTTCCAGCAGGTGGACGCTTACATATGCGTCTGGCGGAGGTATCCGATCGATCGACGCCCCTGCGGGGAGAATGTCCCAACTTGTGATCGGGCCGCAGACTGTCCTATGCACCAATCGGCGACTATCCAACCCTCGCTTGGCAAGCTCGGCCACAACTACTTCAGGCGGCTGGCGGTCGAAGCCCTTGTAGGCTGTGCACGTCTCTCCCGTCTGGCCAATGGGATACGTTGAACTCTCCACCTCATCCCGGCACCCCGGCAGGCCCATGGCGAGCGAGAGGGCCATCAGTACTCGAATGCACTGCATTTCAGCTCGCTCCTTTCCTTCACTGCCCTGTAGTACGCCTTGTCTGACGCAAGACCTGCGAGACCGCCATCGCAGAGCCGCGCTGCACAGAAACATCTGCCCTTGATCCGAATGCTGCACCCTTTGCAGGCAGAAATACCCCGAGACGCATTGCCGGCAATCCCCGATAGTCCCACACAGTTTAGCTGCCGCACCATCAAGCGCCCTTCCGCAGGAAACCACACATGAGCCTGGCGCTGGTCCACAGCCGTGCCCGCGCCGGGGTCGATGCCCCGCTGGTGCGGGTGGAGGTGCATCTCTCTGGCGGCCTGCCTGCCACCCAGATTGTCGGACTGGCCGAGACCAGCGTGCGCGAATCGCGCGAGCGCGTGCGCGCCGCCCTGCTCTGCGCGCGCTTCGACTTTCCGCAGCGGCGCATCACGTTGAACCTGGCGCCCGCCGACTTGCCCAAGGAAGGCGGGCGTTACGACCTGGCCATCGCGCTGGGCATTCTGGCGGCCAGTGGCCAGGTCGATCCGCAGTCGCTGCTGCAGTACGAGTTCCTGGGCGAGCTGGGCCTGACCGGCGAGCTGAGGCCAGTGGCCGGCGCGCTGCCGGCGGCGATTGCAGCGGCTGACGCCGGGCGCATTCTGGTGGTGCCGCCGGGTAATGCCGCGGAGGCAGCACTAGCCGAGCACGCTGATGTGCGCGTGGCGCGCACGTTGCTGGAGTGCTGTGCTGGGCTGGGTAATCCGCGCCTGCTGCCACCCGTGGAGCGCGTGGACACGACGCCGTTGCCACTGCCCGATCTGGCCGACGTGCGCGGGCAGGCGCATGCACGGCGCGCGTTGGAAGTGGCTGCGGCCGGTGGGCACCATCTGCTGTTGATCGGCAGCCCTGGCTGCGGCAAGACGCTGTTGGCCTCGCGCCTACCCAGCCTGTTGCCGGATACAGAGGAGGGTGAGGCGCTGCAGCTGGCCGCGATTGCATCGGTGAGTGGCGAAGGACTGGACCCAAGACGATGGCGGCAGCGCCCCTTTCGGGCGCCACATCACAGTGCCAGTGCGGCGGCGCTGGTGGGCGGCGGCAACCCGCCCTGCCCCGGCGAGATCTCGCTGGCCCATCACGGCGTGCTGTTCCTGGATGAGCTTCCAGAGTGGAACCGCAGCGCGCTGGAGACCCTGCGCGAGCCGCTGGAATCCGGCCACATCCGCATCGCCCGCGCGGCACGCAGCGTGCAGTATCCGGCGCGATTCCAGCTGGTGGCGGCGATGAATCCCTGCCCCTGCGGCTGGGCCGGTGACCGCAGCAACCGCTGCCTGTGCAGTGATGAGCGCATCAACCGCTACCGCGCACGCGTGTCCGGCCCGCTGCTGGACCGCATCGACCTGCATATCAGCGTTGCGCGCATGGATGCGGTGGAGCTACGGGAAAGCACGCCGCTGGGTGAGCCCAGTGCCGCGGTACGTGCACGGGTGGAAGCCGCACATGCGCGGCAGCAGGTGCGTGGCGGGCTCAATGCGCATCTGCCGCCGGCGGCGCTGCGGGCCTGTACCCGACTGAGCGAGGCAGATCAGGACATGCTGGAACAGGCCATCGAGCGCCTGCAGCTGTCGGCGCGGGCGATGCACCGGATTCTGCGGGTGGCGCGCACGATTGCGGATCTGGCGGGTTGCGAGGACATCCAGACCGCGCATCTGGCTGAGGCGATCGGCTATCGGCAGTTGGACCGGGGAAAGCCTTAGAAATGCCGGTCGGGTTGGCTATTGGTAGAGTCGACCGTTGGTCGACTCTCGCGCGAAGCGCGGCCTTCTGAGAGGTAGATGCGAAGAGCGGTCGACTAACAGTCGACCCCACCAAGGGCAGGCATCAGGCTGCCGAATGCACCCGTCCCCGCCTCGCCAGCGACGCCACCCGACGGCTGACCAGCGCATGGAGCTCCGCCAGCTCCGACGCCCGGCCAGCCGTCATGTTGTCGCCGAACAGCACCCGCGACAGTCCCGCCGCGTCGCTGTCGTGCGGGTGCTGCCAGCGGTCGCGATACACCTTCTGGCACACCAGCCAGGCCTGCGGCAGCCCACCGCCGGGTAGCGGGCGGACCACGCGTTCGTAGACGTGCCAGAAGTGGTACTCGGCCTGCAGGTCGATCACAGGCGCCACGGACGGCGCCTGCCGGGGCCGTCCTGGGCCTCGGATGCCGAACAACAGGGTTGGCGGGGTCTGCTGTGCCATGCGCACAGGATGACCCAGCAGCATTGTGGGAACCTTGCGTCGCCGCCAGAAAATCCCTGTTGATTGCGCAAGGCGGGCTTCCGGGCGGGCTTCGGGGTCAGAGCCCTTTGCCGTGCAAAGGGATCTGACCCCCGATCACGGGATGGCTGCGGGGTCGGATCCCTTTGCGCAGCAAAGGGCTCTGACCCCGCCCTCGTCGCCTCAGAACGCCATCGAGGTACTGAACATCAGCTGCCGTGGCGCGCTGCGCTGCAGGGTCTGGTAATCCCCCGAGAACGACGAGCCGGCGATGGTGGCGGTGCCGATGTTGTGGCGGTTGAACAGGTTGCTCACGTCCAGCCGCAGCTCCAGCCCGGGCACTGGGCTGTCCGCACCGAATCGATACGCAGCATAGGTGTTGACCTGCCAGAACGTGGGCACGCGGATGTCGTTCTCGTAGGTGAAGGGCTGGCGCAGGTACGAGGTGCTGGTTGCACCAAAGCGCCAGTCACCGAAGTGGGCGGACAGGTCGCTGACCAGCGAGATCTGCGGGTAGCCCGGCTGGGCGTTGCCCTTGATCGGGTACACCGTGTCATCCACCACGAAATCGCTGTCATAGTACGAACGGGCCACGGCCACGCCCTGGTAGAACTGCAGGTGGTCGGTCAGGTCGGCGGTGATGCCGAGGTCGGCACCGATCACGTGCATCTTCGGCATCAACCGCACGGTGTTGATCTGTGCGAACTGGGTGCCGATGGCAGCCGACAGCAGGCGGTTGCGGATGTCGTTGTAGAACACGTCGCCGGTGATCGTCAGCCGGTCGAAGCGATGCGATGCACCCACGGTGAGGTTCCAGTTCTTTTCCGGACGCAGGGTACCCGCTACGCGGTCGAACTCTTCCTGGTCGGTGATGGTCCACGCCGAGGCGGTGTAGCCGATGTTGCCGCGCTGGGCCACGCGATATCCGTTCATGGTATTGGCCAGGTCGATGAAGGCATCGGTGGATTCGGTCGGGCTCCAGAACAGCGAGACATGCGGCAGGAAGTTGCTCTTCGCGCGCAGCGTGCCGTTCACCGGCCGGTCCTTGGCATCGCCGAGGCCGCCGCCGCGGGTGCGGAAGTCCACGGCCTTGAAACCAACGCCCAGCTTCAGCGTGTCGTTCAACACGATGTCGTCCTGCAGGTAGAACTGGCGCGAGCGGGTCACCCAGCTCGATGCGTTGTCGGTCTTGAACGCGGGACCGTACACATCGAACGGACCGGTGGCCCTCAGCGGCGGGCCCTCGCCCAGCAGTGGCTGCTGGTACCACTCGGTCTTGGCCGCAGCCTTGCTCTTCTCCTGCCAGAAGCCGGCGGTGAAGGTGTGCGCGCCGATCTCGAACTGCAGGTTGACCATGCCACCCAGCCGGTTGAGGCGCGGCGTCTGCACCTGTTCGGAGAACGGCGCACCGTTGGGCGATGGCACGGTCGGGTCGGTCAGCGTGGCCTGGGTGTGGCTGTTGGCGTTGTACAGCTGCACGTTGCCACTCAGCGCCGGGGTGATCTGGAAGCGATGGTTGATCGATGACACGCGGTCGCGGGTGATCTGGCCGGTGTCGTACGGAATCAGTTCGGACAGCTCGCCGCAGGTGTAGGCGCCGCAGGAATTGTCTGCATTCTCCGGCAAGGCCACGTACCACGCCCATGCGTAATCGGGATAGAAGATGTCGGCCTTCCAGCCCAGCTTGCGGATCATGTCGAAGGAAATGTTGTTGTAGCCCCAGACCTTGGCCTTGCTGTCGGACAGGAATACGTTGACATCGCCCCAGGCGACATCCTGCTGCAGCTTCAGGTCGCCACGCAGGAAGTTCTGCGTGCCCTCGCCCTGGTACTTGTCGGCGGACACGCGCTGCAGGTCGACCAGCACTTTCGGGCCCTGCTCGCCGAGCTGGCCGCTCTGCCCGGACACGGTGGTGACCAGCGTGTTGTTGCTGCCCACGCCCTGCTTCACGCGCAGACTGGGCGTGTCCTGCAGCTCGCGCAGGCGGTACTCCAGGCTGCCGCCATTGACGCTGCTGGAGAACACGCTGACCGGTGCGCCACCGGGGCTCACCGTGATCGCGCCGATGCCGTCGGGCACGCCCACGTTCACCACGCTGGTGCCGGTGAGCGAGAGGAAGCCGTTGTCGTTCAGCGGCACGCCTTCGAAGGTGATGCCCATTTCATTCATGCGGAAGCCGCGCACGAACAGGCTGGTGGCCGAGATATCCAGGCCCAGCCCGTCGGTGGCGGTGTAGCTCGCGCCCGGCACCTGCTTGAGCATGGCCAGGCCGTTGCTGCCGGTGACCATAGCGTCGAGGTCTTCGGCCTTGATGATGTAGCGGTTGGGACCAACCACCTGGGTCGGTGCCACGGCCGCACCGCGCGGTGTGGCGATGACCTGCAGGGCGTTGAGCGTGGTGGGCGTGTCGTGCGCGGCGTCGTGCGTTTCTGCGGCGTACGCAGGTGTGGTGATGGCCGCGATGATGGCCAGGGCGAGGCGCGTCGTGGGTGGGGTGTTCATGGGCAGATCCAGGTGCAGGGAGAGAGCGGCGCAGGCGCACGCCCAGCGCGTTGCAGCACCGGTGTCGGCGCCCTGGCTGGCGGTGCGATCGCGTTGAGAAGGTGACGGCGCGGTGCGCGCCGGTCAGCAGACGAAGACGATCATCTGCCGCAGGATTCGATGGCGTGATTTCGACGTGCGAAATTCTTGCATCGCGCTGCCGCATCCGCCATTGCACCGTGGTACAGCGCAGATGGCGATGGGGATGTATGGGCTATACGCAGGTATACATCCAAGCCAGGCTAGCGAGCAGTCGTGGACTGCTTCCACTCATCGATCAGAGCCACAACGGCAGCATGCAGCTGGGCGGCATCAAGCTCATACGCATGGCGATCTACATCTTCGTCGCAATACATGTCGGCAGCACAGAAGATGCTGGACAGGCACGTTGAAAGCGCTACGTCATCCAAAGCCAGCAAGTCGAGATCCCGCTCGATCTTCCATAGCTCGATGTAGGACTCGGAGAAAACGTGCGCCGACATCCGCTCATTGACGAAGGACTGAGCAAACATCATCAAAGTCCAGCTCATGATGTGCGTCCGATCATTGCAGGACGAAGCGCTCGATCGCACGCGCCACGCCTTCGTCGGCATTGCTGCCGGTCTCAAACCGCGCCACCGCCTTCACCGCATCGATGGCATTGCCCATCGCCACGCTGGTGCCGGCGTACTGCAGCATGGTCAGGTCGTTCTCCTGGTCACCGATGGCCATCACATTGGCGCGGTCGATGCCCAGGTGCTCGGCCAGCTTCTGCAGGCTCGGTCCCTTGCCGGCGCGGTGGTCGAACACTTCCAGGAAGAACGGTGCACTCTTCAGTACCGCGAAGCGCTCGGTCAGTTCGCTGGGCAGGCGCGCAATGGCGGCATCCAGCACATCCGGCGCGTCGATCATCATTAACTTGATGAAGGACATCGATGGATCCATGTCTTCCACGCGGCGATACGACAGCGGCATCCGCGAAAGATGCGAGTCGGCTACGGTGTAGTAGCTGATGTCCTGGTTGGGCGTGTACATGCGCTGGCTGTCCAGCGCCTGGAAGTGCACGCCCAGGTCGCGGGCCACCTGCTCGCAGAACAGGAAGTCGTCGAAGCTGAGCGGATATTCGACCACGGTTTCGCGCGTGCCGATGCGCTGCACCAGGCCGCCATTGCAGGCGATGCAGTAGTCGTCGTTGCCGGTGATGCCCAGCTCGTGCAGGTACGGCGCCAGGCCCGGAACCGGGCGGCCACTGGTCAGCACGATGTGCACGCCCAGTGCGCGCGCCTGCGCGATGGCCTGCCGAGCGCGTGCGGTGAGCTGGTGCGACGTGTCCAGCAGCGTGCCATCCATGTCGATGGCGACCAGTTCGATGGTCGATTGCCGGCGGCCCATGTCCATTGCGTTCAACTCGTGCGGGGCACGCCAGTTTACCCCCTCATGCCCGGTTCACCTCTTTGCCCACGTTGGCCGGGATACTGCGGGAGCCTGTGCGTCCCCCACCGCAGGACGGCCCGTTGACCGCCCTTCCCTGGAGAACCTTGCGACGCATGACCTACCGTGCCCCCGAAACCAATGACAGCGCACCCTTGGCCCAGCAGATCGAACAGATGATCGACGAGCTGCCCGGCGACCAGGTGAGCGTCGGCACCCTGCTCAGCGCGCTGGGCGATGAGGGCCTGCTGCTGATCGTGATCCTGCTCTCGGCCATCTTCATCATTCCTGTGTCGATTCCCGGGCTGAGTACGGTGTTTGGCGCCTCGATCCTGCTGATCGGCCTGAGCCGGGTGCGCAACCGCCCGCTGTGGGTGCCACAGAAGCTGGCCCGCCGCGAGATCGCCACCGACAAGCTGAAGACCAACCTCGGCCGTGCGCTGAAATGGGTGCACCGCATGGAGCGGCTGTCGCGGCCGATGCGGCTGGCGGTGATGGTGCGCTCGAAGAAGATGATGCGCCTGAACAACCTGATGCTGGTGTTCGCGACCCTGCTGCTGATGGCGCCGGCCGGGCCGATACCCTTCAGCAACACGCTGCCGGCGCTGGCGCTGATGTCCTTTGCCATTGGCTTCATCCAGCGCGATGGCGCGGCGGTGGCGGCCGGTTATGGCTTCGTGGTGGCCACGGTGGTGTATTTCGGCGTGCTGCTGGGCGGCGTGGGGTTTGCTGCGGAATCGGTGTTCAGCGGGTTCCGCAGCAGTACCGCGGAACTGTAGAGCCGAGCCCACGTTCGGCTGCTCTTCAACCTGCACGCGGAAACCCCGCGCTGCGCGCGCAAGCCGAGCATGGGCTCGGCTCTACAGAATTACCTGGCCGACACCCGCCACACCACGTCGCCCACGTCGTCGGCCACCAGCAGCGCGCCCTCGGCGTCCATGGCCATGCCCACCGGTGCGCCCATCAGGGTCTTCTCGTCCTTTGAGGCGAAGCCGCTCACCACGGTCTGCGGGCGCCCGGTCGGCTTGCCGTCCTTGAACGGTACATACACCACTTCGTAGCCGCTCAGCGGTGAACGGTCCCAGCTGCCGTGCTCGCCGATGAAGGCACCGCCGTGGTACTGCGCCGGCAGTGCCTGTCCGGTGTAGAACAACAGGCCCAGGGGTGCCACGTGCGAGCCGATGGCGTAGTCCGGCACGATTGCCTTGGCCACCAGGTCCGGCCGCTGCGGCTGCACGCGTTCGTCCACGTGCTGCCCGTAGTAGCTGTAGGGCCAGCCGTAGAAGCCATCTTCCTTCACCGAGGTGAGGTAGTCCGGCACCAGGTCGGCACCGATCTCGTCGCGTTCGTTTGCTACCGCCCACAGCTTCCCGGTGCTCGGCTCCCAGTCCAGTCCGGTCGGGTTGCGGATGCCCGACGCAAAGATGCGGCTGCCACGGGTGGCTACGTCCACCTCCAGCACGACCGCGCGGCGGTATTCGACGGCCAGGCCATTTTCAGTAATGTTGCTGTTGGAGCCGACGCCCACATACAGCTTGCGACCATCACGGCTGGCCAGCAGTTCCTTGGTCCAGTGGTGGTTGATGGTGCTGGGCAGGTCGGTGAACTCGCGGCCCTTGTCCGACATGCGGGTTTCGCCGGGCACGTAGTGGTACTGCATGATGTTGCCGGTGTTGGCCACGTACAGCGTGTCGCCGATCAGCTGGATGCCGAACGGCGAATGCAGGCCCTCGATGTAGACATGCTGGGTCCACGTATTCGTTCCCGGCGTGCGGCGCAGCAGGGTGACCCGGTTGCCGCCCTTGCCGGCCTTGCCCGAGCGCGCCTTCACCTTGCCGGCGATCCACTGCTTGGGCGTGGTGACCGGTTCTTCGCCGGGGCCGTTGCCCTCCACCACCAGCACATCGCCATTGGGCAGGGTCAGCAGCCGCCGCGGATGCTGCAGGTTGGCGGCGATGCGTTCGATCTTCAGGCCCTCGGCCACCGTGGGGGTCTGTCCATCAGCCCAGCCGACGCCCTTGGGCACCTGCATCGGCGGCATCAGGAAGTTGGCCGGCTTGGGCAGTGGCGGTTGCGGTCCCGACTGGTCGGCCGGGTGGTACTCGGCCTTGCCGGCACAGGCCGACAGCATCACGGCCAGCGCCAGGGCGCCCACGGTGGGCAGGATGTGCTTAGCCATGACGACCTCCCTGCAGCACCGGCGGCTGCAGTGACAGCAGGATCAGGCCCAGGGCGATCAGGGCCACGGTCAGCGCCGACAGGATCGTGCCCGGCACCGCAACGGCATACGCATCACGGCTGTGCATGAAGGCATTCCAGATGGCCAGCACTACCGCGACCAGGTTGAGGAAGAAGTCAATGCGGTCGATGCGGGTGGCCGTGCCGTCGCGGCGCCAGACTGCGAACAGGTTGATCAGGCGCGGCACGATGGCGATCAGCAGGCCGAAGGTGATCAGCCAGGCGGCGGCCTTGCCCCACATCACCTCGGCGCTGTTGAGGTAGATCGCGTCGAAGATCAAGGCGCCGACGAAGAAGCCGAAGGGTATCGGGTTCAACAGGCTGAACAGTGTGGTGCCGAGGCCGCGATGGGCCTGGGCGAGCGGATTGACCATCATCGTGCTCGGTGCGGAAGGGTGCACGGGCTGTAGTAGCACAGCGCGATGTGAGGACGCGCGATGATGCCCCGGCGGGCTGCCACACCCTCCGCGCAGGCACCGCGCTAAGTGGATTCGTCCTCGCGCACCTCGTGGAAGGGCAGCATCGTCTCGAAGCCGAATTCGTGTTCCATGCTGGTGCGGACCAGGCCGCCGATGGCGTAGCGGCTGGTGTTGGCATGCACGTCTATGCCACCGGGCCGCCACTCGGTGCGCAGATGCAGCGTCTCTGCGCGTCGCATGACGATCCGTTCCTCCTGCAGCAGTGCGCGACGGTGTTTCTTCATCAGCAGGCGCAGCGGTTTCACCGTGGTGATGCCGAATGCTGCCAGCTCGGGCAGCAACTCGGCGATATCGGCATCGTCGCCATAGTCGTGGCTGCGCGTATGCACGGACAGCACCACCTTGCGGATGACGGCAACCGAGAGCGGAGTCTGGTCCGCGCGTGCACGGGCACGCTGGCGTGCCTTCTTCATGTGTGACTTCACCTGCATGCGATTACCCACGTTTCCCGTACCTCGAAGCAAGCACGCGATGATGGCGTGAAGGCATTCGAGTGCCCCGTCATAACTTGACGTACTAAGTGTTTGTGACGCAATTGGCACATTCGCACATTGCGGGTGTGAAGAGGTAGGGGGTTGTTCGTTGTGTCGCGTTTGGCTCGTTGCGATGGGGCAGTTCCGCCCCGCCGTCCTGCCATGCCGATTCACAACAGAAGGATTCGTGTATGAAGCGACACACGCAACGCACCGCGCCACCGCGCTCCGCGCGCCTGGCCCTCGCCACTGCCCTGGTACTGGGCAGCCTGGCCGTCACCGCCCAGGCCCAACAGGCTGATCCGCTGGCGGGTATCCAGTGGCACCTGCTCAACACCGGTCAGACGGTCCCGGCCGACACGCTGCCGGTAGCCGGCAACGACCTGAACGTGGATGGCCTGTTCCGCAATGGCATCCGTGGCCAGGGCGTCACCATCGCCATCGTCGACGATGGCCTGCAGATCGCGCATCCGGACCTGGCGGCCAACGTGGCCGCGGTGGCCGGCAAGAACTTCACCAGTGGCTCGAACAACCCCACCCCGACCAACCCGGATGTCGACAACCACGGCACCATGGTCGGTGGCATCGCCGGTGCGGTGGGCGCCAACAACCTGGGCGTGCGCGGTGTGGCCCCGGCGGCGACGTTGAAGGGCTTCAACCCGATTTCGCGCTCGGCCCTGGGCAACCAGCAGAGCAACATCGAGTACGCCTGGTGGGACGGCGCGGAATCAGCCGACGTGCAGGTGTTCAACAACAGCTGGGGCGCCGGCCCGGGCAATCCGAACCTGCCGCTGGCGTACAGCGAAAACACGATTCGTTCGTACGAGCAGGCACTGTCGGGGACGCGCGGTGGCCGCGGCGGCATCTACGTGAAGTCGGCCGGCAACAACTTCAACAATGCCTCGATCAGCCAGACCCAGGATGTCTGCACCACCGACACCAAGAACCGCAACACCGGCTGCGTGCCGGCCGGCCGTGATCCGCGCAACAACCTGTTCAACGTGATCACCGTGGGCGCGGTGCGCGCCGATGGCGTGCGCTCGTCTTACTCCTCCACCGGCTCGGCCCTGTGGGTTTCGGCCTTTGGTGGTGAGTACGGCCTGCAGGCGCAGTACGCGCCCGGCCTGGTGGCACGCGCGTACGACCCGGCCATCGTCACCACCGACGTGACCGGATGCACCCAGGGCAGCAACAAGAACACCAACCGCCAGAACACACTGGACAGCAACCTGTCGGCCATCGACAGCACCTGCAACTACACCGCCAAGATGAACGGCACTTCGGCGTCGGCGCCGATGGTATCGGGCGTGGCGGCACTGGTGCTGGAAGCCAATCCGAACCTGTCCTATCGCGATGTGAAGTACATCCTGGCCACCACCGCCACGCGCAACCACCCGAACCAGCCGGCGGTGACGCTGGCCGACGGGCGCACGCTGGTGCCGGGCTGGACGGTGAATGCCGCCGGCCGTGCCTACAGCAACTGGTATGGCTTCGGCGTGGTCAACGCTGCACGTGCAGTGCAGGTGGCCGAGAACTTCCAGTCGCTCGGTGCGCTGGTCGACAGCGGCTGGCGCACCACGACGCGAACCGTGGCCATCGGCAACACCTCGGCCGCCGCCGCACGCCTGACCTTCCAGTTGGCCAACGGCGCGCGCAACATCGAAAGCGTGCAGCTGGGCTTCCGGGTCAACCACCGCAACACGCGCCAGCTGCAGTTCGTGCTGGTGTCGCCCAGCGGCACCCGCAGCGTGGTGCAACCGGCGTTCACCGCGATCGGTTCGGGCACGGGTGGCGCGCAGAGCAACTTCACCAGCTGGGACCTGCTGTCCAGCAATGCCTTCCTGGATGAGAATGCCAGCGGCACCTGGACGCTGGAAGTGACCGACATGGGGCAGGCCGCGACCGCAGCATCGCGCGGCAACCTCGAATTCTTCAAGATCCGCGTTCTGGGGCACTGATGATGAAGACCACCATTCTGTTGAGCACGCTCGCCTTCGCGGCGATGACCTCCCCTGCCTGGGCGCAGAGCTCGGGGCAGACCCCTCCAGCCAGGACCCTGTCGACCGTGGATGCGCAGGAACTGAAGGCCTCCGCTACCGGCCGCACGTTCGATGTGGGCGGCACGCGATTCCAGCTGTCCCCCTCGGCCACCGTGAAGCAGGCCAGCGGCGGCCAGTTCACGATCACCCCGCAGGCGGCGGCGACCACCAGCTCGCGTACCAAGCGTTCGCTGGATGGCGCAACGGCGGCACCTGCCGATGCCGGCGCCGGCAAGTTCGCGGCGGCGGTCTCCCGTGACGGCGCGCCGGTGGTGGCGACGTCGCGGGTCAAGGTGTTCTTCACCGATGCAGCATCGGCCCAGCGCGCAGCCGCCGCCACTGGCGGTACCGTGGTGAAGGTCTCCAAGGCTTCAGGCCAGGCCATCGTGGAGTACCCGTCGGTGAACGCGGCGCTGGATGCGACCACCAGGCTGCTGTCCACCGCCGGTATCCGCGCGACCGAGCCGGACGTGGTGCAGTGGGAAGAGACCAAGTAAGGCGTTGAGTGGTGCCCCTGGCCGGTTGGCTCTCCTGGCCGGCCGGGGGATTGGTGTGCGTTGCGACTGTAGAGCTCAGACGATGTTCGGCACTACAGTTCTGCATCAACGGAAGGATTGACCGGTTGCTGTCGAACGCGCTGCCGGCGATCGAGCGGTAACCGCTGCCCGGCGGACGATTCCCCGGTGCGGTTGGAATGTGCCAACCAAGGTTGGCACCTACCAAAGCAGGGTGATGTGCCGTCCCACGGTCGGCCCCCACCCGGTCGGTAGTGCTGGCCGCTGGCCGGCAGCTGCTCGTGGGCGACGATCATGAGGTTGCCGGCCAGCGGCCGGCACTACCGTTTACGGTCAGGCCAGGGCCGCGAGGGCCTGCACTAGTGCATCCATCTGCGCCGGCCGGGTGAACACCGACGGTGTCACCCGCACGCAGGCGCCCGACTCCAGGCCATCGCGATGGGTGGTGAAGATCCGATGCTCATCCAGCAAGCGCTTCTGCAGTGCCTGATTCTGTTCTACCGAGGTGTGGCCGCGCAGGCGGAAGCTGGCCAATGCGCTGGCCAGCGCCGGATCAGGCGAAGACAGCACTTCGATATGCGCCATCTGCCGCGCAGGCACGGTCCAGCGCTCGCGCAGGTAGCGCAGGCGCGCCTGCTTGTTGGCCGCGCCGATGCGCTGGTGCAGCGCGATCGCTTCCGGCAGCGCCAGATAGGCGGCGAAGTTGACCGTACCGGTGTGCACACGGCTGCCCACGCGGCCATCGTCGGTCTCGCCCATGTACGGCTCCAGGTCCCCAACGCGGCCCTTGCGCACATACATCGCGCCGACGCCGACCGGTGCACCGATCCACTTGTGCAGGTTGATGCCAACGAAGTCGGCCTTGAGCTGCGGCACCGCGTAGTCGATCTGGCCAAACCCGTGTGCTGCATCAACGATCACGTCGATGCCGCGTGCCCGCGCACGTTCGGCGATTTCGGCCACCGGCAGCACCAGTCCATGGCGATGGCTGACCTGGGTCAGCAGCACCAGTTTCAGGCGTGGCAGCCGCGCGAACGCGGCCTCGTAGGCCTGCAGGATCTGCGCATGGTCGGGCACGGCCGGCAGCGCGATGCGCTCGACCTGCACGCCGCGGCGCTGCTGCAGCCAGCGCATCGCGCCGATCATGCTGTCGTAGTCGATGTCGGCGTACAGCACCTGGTCGCCAGGCTGCAGGCGGTTGTAGCCGCCGATCAGCGCCAGCATCGCCTCGGTGGCACCGCGGGTGAGCGCGATCTCGTCGGCGCCCACGCCCAGCAGTTCGGCCACCTGCCGCTGCACCGCCATGTACTGCGCCGGGAACTCACGGCGGCCATACCAGGCATTGCCTCGGTTCACTTCCGCGGTGTGGCGCTGGTAGCTGGCCAGCGTCTGGCGGCCCATCGCGCCCCAGTAGCCGTTCTCCAGATGGTTCACTTCGTCGGTGACATCGAAGTGGCTGGCCACGGCGGCCCAGTAGTTTTCATCGCGGGCCAGCACGTCCGGCGCCACGGTCGTTGCGGGAATCTGCATGGACGCAGCGTAACGCGTGGCAGCCATGGCCGGCAGTGAAGAAAGTGCGGCTGCGGCCGGCAGCAACGCGCCGGCACGCAACAGGGAGCGGCGGGCCGGGTCCATCAGAAGCTCAGCCGGTACTGTGCGTACAGGTTGGCACCGTCGGTGTCGTATGGCGCGTTGCGCGAGTAGACCAGGCCGCGACTGGCCTGGAAGGTGGCTTCGTCCGGATAGCGGTCGAATACGTTGTCGGCACCGACGCGCAGGCTGTGATGTTCGTTGATGCGATAGCCGACGGCCAGGTCGAGGAAGCTCATCGCGCCGAAGCGCTGATAGATATCGCCCACTGCATTGCCGCTGGAATCGGTCCAGGCGCCGTAGTAGCGCATGCGTGCCATCAGCGACCAGGCGCCGATGTCCCAGCTGCCGGTCAGGCTGCCCTTGTGCTCGGGCAGGCGATCCTCGAACAGCACGCGCTGGGTCTCGTTGGTGGCCACTGAGGTGCTGCCGTTGTCCACGCGGGTGCGGTTGTAGTTGTAGGCCAGGGTCAGCGTCATGCGGCCGGCGCCGAGATCGCGCAGGTAGTTGCCGACCACGTCCACGCCGGTAGTGGTGGTATCGAAGTCGTTGGTGAAATAGTTCACCGAGGTATAGCCCAGCGGATTGGCAGTACCGGCCGGAATGGCGAAACTGGCCGACTGGCTGAAGCGGTCGCTGAGCTTGATCTGGTAGACATCCACCGAGCCGGAAAGGCCCAGGTCGGTGCGCCAGGTCAGGCCAAGCGACGCGGTACGCGATTGTTCCGGCTTCAGCGGCCTGGCGCCGAGCAGCTGCGCCAGTGGATCGTTCGGCGACAGGCGGCCACTGGTGAAGATCTGCAGCGTGCGCGTATCCAAACCCTGGGTGGTGCTGGTGGTGTTGAGCTGCGCCGGCGTCGGCGCGCGGAAGCCGGTGGACACGGTGCCGCGCAGGGCGACGTCCGGGGTGATCGCGAAGCGCGCCGAGAGCTTGCCGTCCAGCGTGCTGCCGAAGCTGGAGAAGTCCTCGTAGCGGCCGGCTGCACCGATGCTCCAGCGCTCGCCCAGCGGTACTTCCATGTCCACGTAGGCGGCCTTGCTGCGCTGGCTCCACTGCCCGGCCTGGCTGGCCGAGAAGCCGGGCGCGCCATTGGAATTGGCCTCCAGGCCCGCCGCAGCGCCCGGACCCACCGCGTACGAGGCCGGGTCGCCGGCACGCACCTGGTAGGTCTCCTGGCGGAACTCGCCACCGAAGGCGACGTTGACCGGCTGGGACAGCGCGGCCACGTCCCACTCGTAGTTGAAGTCTGCGTTGGCGTTCTTCTCGGTCTGGGTCAGGCGGCCAAGATCGAACGCGGTCGGGCTGGCCGGGCCGAGCGAGGCATTGATCGAGTTCTTCAAGCTGTAGTCGATGGCGTTGCGGCCATACGAGGCGCTGACATCCCAGCGCAGCTTCGGCGTGATCTCGCCGCGCAGGCCGCCGACCAGCTGCAGGTCGTTCTGGACGTTGCCGTACTGCGGGCTGAAGCCGACCGGATACAGCGAGCGCAGGTTCCAGCCCGGGAAGATGGCGGTGGTGCGGTACGCGCCGGTGGTGGTGTCCGGGTTGCGCCAGTTGAAATCACTGACGCCATCGCTGTGGCTGTACAAGCCGAAGGCATAGAACTCCAGCGTCTCGCTGGCATTGGCCTTCACATTGAAGCCGACGCGGCGGCTTTCCAGCTCCGGCTGGCCCCAGCGTTGCACCGGATTGGGCACGTCCAGTTCCGGATGTGCAGCCTGGAAGGCGATCGCGTCCGGGCGCTGGCGCGTGCGCGAGGTAGCGTCGGAGTTGGACGATTCGGCGAACAGCACCAGGCTGCCATAGTCGCCCAGCGACCAGCCGGTGCGCGCACTGAAGTCGCGCGAGGCACCGTCGCCCTGCGCGTACTGCGAATAGCCGGCGGTGATCTCGCTACCCGGGTCAACCTCGAGGATGATGTTGATGACACCGGCGATGGCGTCCGAGCCGTACTGCGCCGACGCGCCATCACGCAGCACCTCGATGCGCTTGATCGCACTGGTGGGAATCTGTGCCAGATCAGCCGCCTGCGCACCGCGGTTGCCGAGCAGCGCGCTGCGATGGAAGCGGCGACCGTTGACCAGCACCAGGGTCTGGTCCGGCGACAGGCCACGCAGGGTGGCCGGACGCACGAACACCTGGCCGTCCGCCATCGGCAGGCGCTGCACCACGAACGATGGCACCAGCTGCGCCAGCACGTCCTTCAGGTCGGTGGATTCAACGGACCTGATGTCTTCCTTGCTGAACACATCCACCGGCGCCAGCGTTTCGAACTGGGTGCGGTTGGACGCGCGCGTACCGGTGACCAGCATCGCGTCGAGCTGGGTGGGCGCGGCGCGGCTGCCGCCGGCGGCATCGACCGCATCGGCCTCCGCTGCAATCGCGCCTCCTGCGCTGGCCATGCAAAGGGCAAGGAGGATGGAACGCGAAAGCTTCGAACGATGCACGGCAGGGCTCCGGGAGGACGCGACAGGGCCAGCACCTGCGGGGGTAGCGCAGGCCTGGACAAGGCGCGCAGTCTCGGCGCGATCTGTGAAGGAGGCATGACGTCAGTGCGACAGCTTGAGTCCGCACAGGCGCAAGAACTGCTAAACGCCGCGCCTGCCGATCCGCTACTGTGCCGGCATTGGATCCGGGGAACGGCAGGATGAGCGCGACAGGCAAGGCGTTGTGGTACATCGAAACCCACGCGGACCAGCCACTGGCGCTGGCCGACATTGCCGCTGCGGCGGGCCTGTCGCCATTCCATCTGTCGCGCCTGTTCCAGGCCCGCACCGGCACCTCGGTGGTGCGCTACCTGCGCGGGCGCCGCCTGACCGCTGCCGCGCAGCAGTTGGCCAGCGGCGCCGGCGACATCCTGCAGGTGGCGCTGGGTGCCGGCTATACCACCCATGCCGCCTTCACGCGTGCCTTCAGCGAACAGTTCGGACAGACGCCGGAGCGCGTACGCGAACAGGGCACCGATGGGCTGGCGCTGGTGCAGGCGATCCGCATGGACGAGGCCCCGTCCGCCTGCATTGAAGCCCCCCGCCTGCTCGAGACGCCCGCGTTCCAGGTGGCCGGCATCGGCGTGCGGCATACCCGCGACAGTGGCGGCGCGATTCCCGGCCAGTGGGCGCAGCTCAACCGCGAATGGCCGATGCCGGCGCCGATCAGCTTCGGCGTGTGCTGCAACAGTGATGACAAGGGTGGCTTCGATTACATCGCGGCACTGCCGGCAAGCACGGTGCCGAGCGTGCCTGCGCACTGGCAACGCGTGGACATCCCGGCGCGCCGCTACCTGGTGGCCTGGCACAGCGGGCACATCTCGGCCATCCGCTCGACCTGGTTCTGGTTGCTGGATCATTATCTTCCTGCTTCCAACCTGAGCCTCGCCGATGCGCCGGATCTGGAGCGCTACGACGCCCGGTTCGACGAGCACACCGGCCAGGGCGGCGTGGAAATCTGGCTGCCCGTCGACGACCGTCCCCACTGACAAGGAGTTGAAGATGCGCATGACCGCTGCTGTGCTGGGAGCGATGCTGATGGCGTTCACAAGCACCGGCGCCGCTCGCGAAAGCGGGGTGGCCGGCGAGCGCCACGGCACAACGACGCTGGCCAGCGCCGCCGTGCGCGACGCAGAGCGCCGCGACGCCTTGCGCTACACGGTCTGGTATCCGGCACCTGCAGGCAGCCGGGAGACCGTGCTGACCATCGGTCCACCCGACGCGCCGCTGTTCGAGGTCGGCCGGTCGTCCAAGGATGCGCCGGTCGCCGGTGATCGCCTGCCGACCTTGCTGCTCTCCCATGGCAACGGCGGCAGCGCGCGCATGATGGGCTGGCTGGGCACCGCGTTGGCGCGGGCAGGCTATCTGGTGATCGCAGTCGATCATCCGGGCAACAACGGCGTTGACAGCATGACCCTGCCCGGCAGCGTACTGACCTGGCTGCGCGCCGATGACCTGCGTGCCGCACTGGCGGCTGTGCAGGCCGATCCGGTGCTGGGCCCGCATGTCGATCCTGAGCGCCTGGGGGTCGCCGGATTCTCGGCCGGCGGCTACACCGCACTGGTGGCGGCCGGTGCGCGACCGGACCTGCAGCGACTGCTGGCCTTCTGCACGGCGCATCCGGATGACGGCGTCTGCCGGCCCCAGCAGGAAGCGGCCACGCACACGATGGAGGCGCGTGTTGCCGCTGCGGCGTCGCCCGAGCTGTCGCCGTGGATGTCCCACGCCAACGACGCGCGCGCCATTCCCGGCGTGCGCGCGGTGTTCCTGCTGGCACCGGCAATCGTGCAGGCCTTTGCGCCCGAGCAGCTCTCCTCGCTGGAACAGCCCGTGTCGATCGTACTGGGCGAGGCTGACACGATCGCGCCACCGCAGACCAATGGCGAGGCTGCGCGTGCGGTGATTGCGGGCGCTGCACTGCAGGCGCTGCCCGGTGTCGGCCATTACGATTTCCTCGCCGCATGCACCCCGACCGGACAGCAGCGGCTGCAGGACCTGTGCAGCACATCGGTGCCGAAGGCGCAGACCCACGCGCAGGCAGTGGACGCAGCAATACGATTCTTCAACCATTCACTGCGCTAGTGGCCGCCGGGCAGGCCCCAGCGTTACAGTGAGCGCGTCCATGGAGAATCGGTCATGCGCCTGCTTCACCTCACCCTGCCGGTGTCCGACGTCGCCACCGTCGCCGCGTATTTCCACGATGTGCTGCAGCAGCGCGTGGTCGGCAACCATGTGCACATCGGCTGGAGCACGATCGAACTGCAGGCGGCGGGTGATCACCCCGTCGGTGGCGTGCACCTGGCCTTCAACGTACCGGACAACCGCTTCAGCGAGGCGATGGCCTGGTTGCGCGAACGTACCCCACTGCAACGTAATCCTGAGGGCCTGGATTACTTTGCGCTGGAGAGCAGCTGGCAGTCGCAGTCGGTGTACTTCACCGGTCCCGATGGCCTGATCCTCGAGTTGATCGGCCGGCGCCGTCTGCCAGTCAGCACGCGCGCAGGCGCTTTCCATGGCAGCGAGCTGACCTGCCTGAGCGAGGTTGGCCTGCCCAGCCACGATGTCGATGCGGTGCGCGAACAGTCCAGCCAGCGCTTCGGCCTGCAGCCGATCAGCCCGCCGTCGCCGCAGTTCGCGCCGATGGGCGACGACGAGGGCCTGCTGATCATCGTCGCCGCCGACCGTCGTTGGTTCCCCGAGCAGAAGGACCTGCCCAATGCGCAGGGCGTGCAGCTGCAGGTGGGTGATGTGAGCGGCAGCGGCGAACTGCGCGATGCCGCGCTGGGCTGGCGGGTGTGGGCGGCCTGAACTACCAGCTGCCCGAAGCGCCGCCGCCGCCGCTGCGACCACCGCCACCGGACCAGCCGCCGGAACTGCTTGAGGACGAACTCGACGACGAGGTGCTGGACGAGGAACGGTAGCCTTGGGACGACCTTCGTCCGCTGCGTGCTTTTTCGCCGGGCAGCAGGGTGAACACCCAGATGAAGTACAGGAACAGCGTGCCTACGCTGGACACGATCATCGCCAACACGCGTGCGTTCTCGTCGCTGGCCCGGTCGATGGCCAGCAGCGCGCCCAGCGCATAGCCGCCGGTCAACAGCACCAGTACCACCAGGCGCACGGCGAAGCTGTTGCGGTTCTTCCGCCAGCGCGCGCGGCCGGCCTGCACCAGGAAGAACACCAGCATGGCGGCAATGGCGACCGCCAGGTTCAGCAACGTGTGCAGGGCAAGGCTGGGCGGCAACTGACCACGGACCAGCATCATCACAAAGAAACCGATACTGACGGCCAACATGCCGGACAGCACGATGCGCACACCACGACTGCGACGCCAGCACCACCCCAGCAGGGCCGCCACCGGTACAGCGGGTAACAGCACGAAGAACAGCGCAGGCAGCACATGCCGCGGCAGCAGCAGCGTCGCCGAAACCAACCCAGCGGGCATGACTGCCGTTACCAGCAACGGTCTGCCCCAGGCCGGCAATGTCGGCCAGTTCGGCCTGGGCATTGCCGCATTGGCTGCCAGTGCATTGCGCCGCCGCTCACGGCGTTTACCGCTGAACTCGGCTTCGGTCCTGGTGGCCAGCAGGCGCGGCGGTGATCGCCACAGACCGGCCTGGAACCCCACCAGCAACGTCAGGGCAACGACCGAATCCCCTGTGCGCCAATCCGCTGGCAACAGGTTGCGTGCGGATGAATCTTCCTCGGGCGGCAGCGGCTCGCCATCGATCAGCGCCACCAGCACCCTGCTGCCATCCAGCATGCCCTGGTCCAGGTTTCCTTCGCGCAGGCGCGGCACGATGGCTTTGTCGATGATGCGCGCGGCATAGGCATCGGGAATGGTGCCTTCCAGGCCATAGCCGGTCTGGATGCGTACGCGCCTGTCCTGTACCGCCACCAGCAGCAACACCCCGTCATCGACACCGGCGCGGCCCAGCTGCCACTGGTCGAAGACACGCTGTGCATAGGCTTCGATGCCGTCATCGCCAACACTGGGCACCACCAGCACCTGCAGTTGCGCGCCTTTGCGTGCCTGCAGCTGCAATGCCTGCTCGCGCAGCGTGGCGCGGGTGCTGGCGGACAGCGCGTTGGCGGTGTCCACCACCGGGTCGTCCAGTGCCGGAATCGGGACCGCCGCCAGCACTGGCAGCGGCAGCAGGCAGAGCAGCAGTGCCAGCCCTACCCACTGCCATGCGTTGCGCCACCGCAGCACCCAGCTCATGTGGACGCCGTGCCTTGCAATGGCGGCGTGCTGTGCATCATGCGAAACGGCATCCGTGTATGTCCTTGCCCCATGAACGGAAAAGCCGGCCGGATTGCCCCGGCCGGCCTCCTTTACCACACACCTCTTCACACGCAGCGGTCAACGGCCCATGGCCACTCGCTGCTGCTCGTCCTGCACGTGTTGCTGCGAAGGCTCATGCTTGGCCAGCATTGCAGCGCTGGTCTCCTGCAGGCTCGGTGCCGTCTGGGTCATGTCCACCGCAGTACGGAAGCCGGGAACGGTGCCGATGACGAAGGCCTTGCCATCCTGCACCGTGACGCCCTGCAGCTTTTCCGGTGAATCGATGCCGGCGGCCTTGGCCTGGGCGGTCACGTGCGCGCTCATCTCGTTGCAGATCATGCCCGGCATGTGGCCGCGGATCGCATTGTGCAGCGGCGTATCCGGATGCGCCTTGTCGCCCAGCTGCGGCCCCTTCGGCGCCGCCTCGGCATGGCTGCGGCCTTCGGCCAGCTTGCCCAGCGTCGCCGGACCCGCCACGCCGTCGGCGGAGAGCCCGTGCTGCTTCTGGTAGGCGATCAGTGCGTCCCTGGTATTGGCACCGAACTTGCCGTCCTCGCTCAGCGGATTGCCTTGGCCGTCGCGCACGCCCAGGCGGTTGAGTTCCTTCTGCAGCGCAGTCACTTCCTCGCCCTTGGCCCCCTGGCGCAGCACACCGTTGTGGTCGGCGTCATGCGAATGGCCACCCTTGCCGGTTTCCTTCAGCTTGCCGTGGTCCCAGAAGTCCTGCGGGCTGATCAGCTTGCCGTGCGGATCCTTCAACTGGTAATGCACGTGCTGGGCATACTGACCCGCACCGCCCGGGCCACGCCCGCCCATGGTGCCGATCGGCTCGCCCGCCTTGATCGGCTGGCCTTCCTTCACCTGGGTCGACTGCAGGTGCAGGATCTCGTGCGAGTTGCCCTGTGCATCCCTGATCTTCACCGTACCGTAGTCGCCACCGACGAACGTCACCGTTCCGGAGATCGGCGCGTTGACGGTCGGGTGCTGCAGATTACGGCCGTGCTGGCCGCCGACATAGTTGAAGTCGGTGCCACCGTGCGGCTTGTGCGCGCGGTGTTCGCCGAACTCACCGGTAATGTGGGGCTTGACCCCGTTCTGCGGGGGCAGCATCACCTGCATCGTCTGCTCGAAGTTGCGCGTCTGGCCTTCGGCATGCGCCGCTGCCGGCTTGGCCTGCGCGTGCGTGGCCGCAGCTACGGCGGGGGCCGCGTGGCTGCCCTGGGACTGGCCGTGGGTCAGTCCCAGGCGCTGCTCCACGAACCGCTCGTACTTGTCCACGTACGGCATCACCTTCTTTTCAGACAGGGAGAGACCGCCGTAATCGCGGGTCGGGCCGTCGTGATGGTACTTGTAGATGTACTCCTCACCCTGGCCGCGCTTGTGCGCCAGCGTGCGGTTATCGATGTAATGGTCAACCAGTGCGTCGGACTGTGCGCCGACGTCGAAGCGGTTGCGGTTGTTGAGGTGGTAGTGGTTGCCGGTCTTGTCGATGAACTGGCCCAGGCCCGAGGCCGAGGTGGTGCCAGCGGCGGCATCGGGGTTGAAACCCGATTCAACGCGGGCGATGGCCAGTACGTGCGCCGTTTCGCGCGGGGTCAGGCCCTTCTCGCGCGCCGACTCGATGATCGTGTCGATCACCCGTGACTGTACTTCCGGGGTCGCATCGCCCCACCGGCGGGAGTTGCCATGCAGGCGGCCGTCGCTCTGGTCGATCGGCTCGCGGTAGTGGCTCCACGGTTTGATGCGGTCACTGCTGTAGGCCGCCCCGCGGGGCTGGACCATGTCCTGGTAGATGTCTGCCATGTCTGTGCTATCCATTCTATGAAAAAGGGGATTTCCTTAAGGGGTACTGCTCCTGGTACTTCTGGTACTGCGGTACTGCGGTGCTGCGTTCAGCGCGCGTGCGACGTCCTGCCGCTGCGCTCAGTCTTCGATGTAGTTCACCTCCGGGTGCTTGATGCCGAGCGAGTCGATCAACTTCTCGTACTCGTCGTTGTTGGGCTCCTGCTCCTCGCCTTCCGCGCCGCGCAGCGGCGGTGTGCTGTGGGTCAACTGGCGGCCACTGGCGTCGTACAGGTAGTACCACTCGCAGAAGCTGCAGCCGAACGGCAGTTCACCGTACTGCACGACGAAGTACGGCGTACCGCTGCGGTCCTGCACGCAGGCCAGGCCAACGGCGGTATAGCCGTCCATCTCCTTGGGCGCAGCAATGGCCTGGCGTGCGCCGTCCTTTTCAATTTCCAGCGTGGTCAGCCGGGAAGCGTCCGTGTCTTGGGTGGGCTGGGCCGCCAGGTGCAGGCGGGTGCCTTGGCAATCGATATGCATGCCGGTCTCGTCGCGCGTAAGAGAGGTGGAATGGTCCGCAACGGCAGCCGCAGGTGCGGCCGGCGTCGCTGCCGGGTCAGTGGAAGCAGGGGCCGCCGGTGCAGCCGCCTCAGGGCCGCTGCAGGCAGCAAGCATCAGGGCCAGTACGGGGGCAACGGGAGACAGACGCATGCGGGGCTCCTTGGGTGAATCACACGACCGCTCGCAGGCAGTCGCTCAGGGGTCAGATCGATTCGTCCTCACGCTTGACCAGTTGCCAGCACGGCTTCTGGGCAAAGGTGTAGATCTGCTGGTCGCTGGTATCGGGAGTGCGCATCTGCACCTGTACCTGGCCATCGGGCAGGCGGGTGACCTGCATCTCGCGGCCCTGGCGCTGCAGCGTGGCCGGGTCCGGCATCACCGGCCATTCGACCTTGGCAAGCGGCACCTTCTCCTCCACCTTGCGTGGCTCCGGCTCGGCTTCGCTGTCGATGTGGCTGTCCAGCAGCGGATCGGCAGTGGACGTTTCCTGCAGCTCGATCTCGTTGCCGAAATGCTTGAGGAAGTCGTCGAAGACCGGATGGGGGCAACTGGCAGACGCGTCTGCCGGGGCTGCGGCAACCGGCGTGGCCGGCGTCGTGGCGGCGGCCGTGCTGGTCGCAGCCGGTGCGGCGGCGTCAGCGGGGGCTGCCTGGGGCGCAGGCTTGCAGCCGGACAGCGCAAGCCCCAGGGCAAGCGCAAGCAGGGCAACGGGGCGGAGCTGGTTCACGGGATCCTCCTGATTCCGGGCGGTCGCGCGCGGTTCCGGCGCGGTAGGGAGGCAAGGATAGCCATGCCTCGGTCAATTCAGTTTCAACATCCGCTGTCAGGAATATCCCGACATGCTGAATTGAGACTAATATCACACTAATACTGAAATCAACGTCATCGCAGCAGCCGTTAGACTACGCCGCACACGCTTCGACCCTGGCCCCATGCGCGCATTCCTGCTTGCCCTCTCCCTGCTGCTGCCAACGCTGTGGCCTGGTGGTGCGGCCGCGCTGGAGGTCCGGGAAGGCGATCTGCTGTTCGTCACCGCCGGCCATGCCGGCCTGAGCGCAGCCATCGACGATGCCACCGGCAAGCAGGGCGCCCCCAGCTTCGATCACGTGGCCCTGGTCGCTGCGGCGCCAGACGGCTGGGAGGTACTGCATGCGGACGAGAAGGGATCGCGCCGGCAGACGCTGGATCAGTTCCGCGAGGACGCCCGAGGCAAGCAGCGGCAGGTCGTCGTCTATCGACTGCGCGCATCGCAGCAGGCTGCCATCAAGGATGCGATCGCGACCGCACGCATGATGCTGGGCAAGCCCTACAACACGTCGTATGTGTTGAATGAGGACAGCTACTACTGTTCGGATTTCATCGAACGTGCGTTCCGTGCGCACCATGTGTTTGCACTGCAGCCGATGAACTTCCGCAACCTGAAGACCGGGCAGATCGCACAGCACTGGGTCGATCTCTACCGCGCCATGGGCATGGAGGTGCCGCAGGATCAGCCGGGCACCAACCCGAACGACATGTCAGCAGCGCCGGTGCTGCAACGCATTGGCGTGCTGGAATAAGCGAAGCCCCGCACGGGGCGGGGCTTCGCGCATCACAGGAAGTGGGTACCGAAGTCACTCCTCCTCGTCCTGCCCACCCTGTTGCTGGTTGCGCTGGTTGCGCTGCTGCTGTTCCTGCTGCTGTTGCTGCTGCTGGTCGCGGCCACGCCCCTGCTGCTGATCCTGCTGGTTCTGCTGGCCCTGCTGCTTCTGGTTCGGGTTCTGGTTCTGCTGTGCCATGTCCGATCTCCAAAGCCACACGCGGAATGCGGTGGACGGGACCATCGTCTGCAGCGAAGAGTTAATCGCGCGTTGGTGGGCGGCTACATTGGTGTGTACGCGCGTGAATGAACGGGCAAAGCCCCTTGCGGCACAAGCCGATGAAGGATTCATATGGGTTCGGCATGTGCTCATGCCGTCAGCGCGACTGCGCGCATTCATGACGTGCTCTGCTGGAAACACGCGCTGAACGGAGCTGGCGTCCTGCTCGCGCACGGACGCCAGCCCTGCACTCACGGCATCACCGGCGGCACATACGCCAGGGTCATGCCCAGCAGCCACAACAGGCCCAGCACCAGCGGGATGTGCACCAGCAACTGGATGAAGGTGAAGCCCACGATGTCGCGTGCCTTCAGCCCCAGCACGCCCAGCAATGGCAGCATCCAGAACGGGTTGATCAGGTTCGGCAGCGCTTCGGCCGCGTTGTAGACCTGCACTGCCCAGCCCAGGTGCGCCTTCAGCTCGTTGGCGGCCTGCATCACGTACGGCGCCTCGATGATCCACTTGCCGCCACCGGACGGCACGAAGAAGCCCAGCACCGCCGAGTAGATGCCCATCACCAGCGCGAACGAATCGGTGCTGGCCACGTGCACGAACAGGCTCGACAGCCGGTGCGCCAGGGTCTGCCCGTCACCACCGGCGGCGTGGGTGAGGATCATCGCGATACCGCCGTACAGCGGGAACTGGATCAGCACGCCGGTGGTGCTCGGCACCGCCTTGGCCACCGCGTTGAGGAAGCTGCGCGGGCGCCAGTGCAGCAGCAGGCCCAGCGAAATGAAAAGGAAGTTGTAGGTGTTGAGGTTGGCGATGGCAGTGACCACCGGCTTGTTGGCGAACTCGTTGAACAGCCAGCCGAACGCCAGCAGCGAGAGCAGCACGGTCAGCAGCGGGCTGTATTCCAGCCATTCGCCCGGGCGCGTGCGTCGCTGCAGCGGTTCCGGCTCGGCCTGCGCAGCGCCGGGAAATTCCTCGGCAGTACGCGCACTGCCGGCCGCAGGCGCGGTCAGCCAGGCGATCAGCAGCGAGACAAGGATCAGCACTGCGGTCAGGGCGATCGACTGCCACAGAAAGATGGTTTCGGTGAACGGCAATACGCCGGTGATCTCCACCAGGCCCGGCGGCATGCTGGCCGGGTTGGCCTGCAACTGTGCGGCCGACGAACTCAGCCCCATCGCCCACACTGCGCCCAGGCCGAGATAGGCCGACGCACCGGCGGCGCGGTAGTCCATGCGCAGTTCGGTGCGGCGGGCCAGCGCGCGGACCAGCAGGCCACCGAACACCAGCGAGAAGCCCCAGCTGAGCAGCGAGGCAAGCATGCTGACCAGGCCCACGTATACCACCGCACCGCGGCCGGTGCGCGGCACCCGGGCCAGGAAGTCGATGAAGCGTGCGACCACCGGCGCGGTCGCCACGGCGTAGCCGCCGATGACCACGAAGGCCATCTGCATGGTGAAGGGGATCAGGCTCCAGAAGCCGTCACCAAAGGCGCTGGCGGTGGACTGAGGGGTCGAACCGAAGCCCATCGCGGCCAGCGCGACAATGACCACGCCCAGCACCGCGAACACATACGCATCGGGGAACCACTTTTCCGCCCAGGCGGCCGAGCGCAGCGCTGCGCGCGCCATCCAGCCGTCCTGTACTGCTGCCGTCGAGGCCATCGCCTACCCTCCCAGGTTCGATGGACCGATTCTGGGCGGTGGGGTGTGGGCTGTCTGCCACCTATTGGTCGTAGGTGGCGGTAGTGCCGGCCGCTGTCCGGCAAACTCGGGATCGCGCACGGGTGCAGCCGGCCAGCGGCCGGCTCTACCAACCCCTGGGGTCAGCGCAGCGCCAGGTCCACGGCGATACCGGCAAACAGCGCGGCGCCGACCCAGTTGTTGTGCAGGAACGCCTTGAAACATGGGCCGCGCTCGCGGTTGCGGCAGATCCAGAATTCGTACACCACCAGCGCGGTGGCCACGGCCACGCCGGCCAGGTAGTAGCCACCCAGCCCGCCGCGCACGCCAACCAGCGCCATGGTGGCCAGGAACAGCGCGTACAGCACGCCCTGGATGACCAGATCGAGATCACCGAACAGGATCGCGGTGGAGTGCGAGCCCATCTTCAGGTCGTCCTCGCGGTCGACCATGGCATACCAGGTGTCGTAGGCGGTCGACCACAGGATGTTGCCGGCATACAGCAGCCAGCCCAGCATCGGCACTTCACCCTGCACGGCGGCGAACGCCATCGGGATGCCCCAGCCGAACGACATGCCCAGGTAGACCTGCGGCAGATGGGTGTAGCGCTTCAGGTACGGATAGCTGGCGGCCAGGAACACGCCGATGAAGCTCAGGCCGATGGTCAGCCCGTTCAGGGTCAGCACCAGGCCGAACGCCACCAGCATCAGTACGGCGAACAGCGCCAGCGCGGCGCGACCGCTGATCGCGCCGGTGGCCAGCGGCCGCGCCTTGGTGCGCTCCACATGCGGGTCGAGCCAGCGGTCAGCGTAGTCGTTGATGACGCAACCGGCCGAGCGGGTCAGCCACACGCCGGCGGTGAACACGAACAGCGTCCACAGCGGCGGCAGGCCGCCGGCAGCCAGCCATAACGCCCACCACGTGGGCCACAGCAGCAGCAACGTGCCGATCGGGCGATCAGCGCGCATCAGACTCCAGTAATGCCGCCAACGCGGCGTCGCCGGCGACTGCGGCGAAGTGAGGGGGGTATCAGCCATGGCGATAGGATACTCCTGCCCCTCTGGCAGGGCTTTGCCGGTGGGGGGAGATTTGTTCGACGAAACTGGATAGAATGCCGGTCCCGCACCGCCTCATGGCGCTGCGATGCCCGCCCCGGCACTGGCCGACGGCGCGGCGGTTCTACAACGCGCCCGTAGCTCAGCCGGATAGAGTAGTGGCTTCCGAAGCCATTGGTCGGGGGTTCGAATCCCTCCGGGCGCGCCATTTTTCCTTCGTTGCCTGGCCGGCGCGCCGCCAGAAATGTCAGGGAATGAACGTTGCCGAGCGATGCTCGCAACCGGCAGCGTCCTGTACCACGATGGAGTAATTCGCGCCCGCGCTGGATGCGCCGGGCAGGAACAGGCCATCACCATCGAACAGAACGCTCTGCTGTTCATCCTGCCCGATCGACAGCCCGATCGCTCCCGGTGTGATTTCCTCAAGGATTACGTTGTAAGGCCGCCAGCCATCCTCGCCTGTGCGCCTCATCTCTGCGCGAGCGGTCCTTGGGTTCAACCTGCGTCTCTCATCCACCCACAGCTGAAGCGGCTGATCAGCATTGTGGGTGACCTGGAAGCGCCCATAGGTCAGTCCGTCGACGCTCTCGGTGCCGACGTAGGTGAAATGGGCCGGCGGACACTTCGTGGTGCGTTTCGGATGCGCCGCACAGGGTGTCAGTGCAACCACGAGGCAAAAGGCGTTCAGGTGCTTCATGGCTTCGAGGCCTGACGTGGGTGGTTGTCGCGGCGGTGTTCGGCAGTGAGGGGAACCAGCACTACGCCCCAGAGCGGCGTGAGCAGCACGACGCTCATCACCGTCAGCGAAACCGGTACCTGCCAGAGCAGCGATGGCCTGAATCCGCCAGCGCGCTGCGGAACATCCTGCGAAGACACGGGTGGGCCTCTTCTTCAAGCTCAAAGCGATCACGCGGCGCATGGGATGCTCCGGCACGTGCACGCCTATCTGCAATCACACTTCTTCACTCATCCTCCCCCCTATCTCGTAGAGGAGGCAGGCCAAAGCAGATAGATGATAGGCCAGTGGCTCCTGCTGCCCCGACGCTGCTCTTTGAATATCAGAGTAGTCATCGAAAAGACTTCCAACTTCAAGCTCCACCCGCTCACCGCCCATGGAGTGGCGTTCCGACCATGGCACCACGCGGTAGAACACGTCCTCCACTTCAATCTCTTGCAAGCCCCTGGAGCGCAGCGCGTCGAACAATATTGATGAGACCTTTTCCAAGGTGTCCAAATTCATCTTCATACTAGACGCCAAATTCGAATTTCATAAGGCCAGGGTGGCACTGAAAAGAAGATTGCGACTGCCGGCCCAAAGCGGGTATCTGCGCCCCCACGCTAGAAGGATACGGAGAAGATATGGGAATCACCACCTGCATATTTCCCGCGCCCTGCCGAGAACGGCCGCACTTGCCCGTCCGACTTCGAGCTTCCGTATCAATCCAGCACATTCAGGCCGATCCCCGGTTTTCACTCCATAGATCACGGGCTCACCGTTCCTATCTACTCCATCCAAATAGAGCACTGCGCAGTCACCAGCGATTGTTCCAATGCGCACCGCACGAACCTTCTCGATACTGGCATCTGGACCGGCTGCACCCTCGCACATCCCCCCGTAGTACGCACTACTCAGCTCAGCGTAGATGGGTTTCAGCTGCAGCTCCCCTAAGCGGTCATTCTCGCATCCGCTCAGGGCGAGCACGCAGACGGACGCGGAAGACAAAGCGCGTAGGAAGAAGCCTTTGGCATCGAGAGAACTCCTGAGCAACCCCGATTTCATTTGACTGCTTTCCATTAGCTCCCCAGAACAATCTGCTCGAACGCATTGGTCGCGCTGCGCAATTCCCCCTTGCGGTTGCCGAACACGCCATTGGTCGCACACCTGGCGTCGTCCGCCAAGTAGTAGGCGGAGCTAGACTATAGCGCCGCCGAGCATCGACCGAAAACGTTGGCGGGCTTCTCCCGAAAGCTCACGGCAACCACCCGTTGCTTCTGCTCACCGCAGCCCCCCATCACCCCATGCATGATGAGAAGGCCCTTGTCGTTGACGTAGCCGATGAACTTGCCCCCACTTTCATCCGAAGCGGCCCTGACGAGATAGACGCTCTCCCCGGGCGCTGGCTTCAGGTCACTCAACGACATTGGACCGATCTTCCCTTCAACCTCTGATGCCGATACCACGACCAGCGAATGCTCCAACATCCACTTCGCAATGGCTGCCTCACTATCAGGATCAAGCGTGGAAATGCGGTCAAGCGGTAGAGTCGTTGAATTGCCAGGGAAGATCGCACCGGACGAAACATCGACCCAGTCCGACCTCCATTCCGTATGTTGAAACTGATGAATGCTGCAGCCCCCCCAGCATTGGCAAGAGCAGCACCGCTACACGCAAGATGTCAGCCTTCGGCATGGACATGAGAGCCCCAGAAAGGGCCGGCCAAATGTTAATTACCATCTGCAACCCGTTCTGCAAAACGATTCAGGGACTGCGCCTCGCGCCCAAGATGGTATGTCATTTCTTGACTTCCCTATCATGGGCTGACACTTGGCGTGTCGCTACGCTGCTCCGGATTTGCGGCAGCGTGCGCAATCGAAGCACCTGACCTGCGCGCATAGCTGTAATCGGCATCCCGGCAGGCGCGCACGATCGGACTTCGTGCGTGCCTGATCACGCCCGGGAACCAGCAGAGCACCAGCACTACCAGACAGATCGTTCCCAGCCGTACCCATTCACCCGCGACACTGGCCCCGATCAGCGGCAATGCCGCCACCAGGATGACGACCTGTGTGTACAGAAGATAGAGCGTGTACGTGCCCAACCGCGGGTCTGAACGAAGCTCGACGCGACACCTCCGGCAGGACATCTTTGCTTGACGCCTTCCAGCAAATCGCAGGGGAAAGCGCTGCCCGCTGGCGCCACAAAGTGGACAGATGAAGCTCATCAGGCGCATCGGTAGAACCTCTTTTCAGAAGTTTCCATCAGCAGGTTCCATCTGCGGCGTCGACCATACGCACCACATCATCAAACCTCGGGTCCTGGCACATCATTTCCAGTGGTGTCCGATCAAGCTCATTCCATGCGTGTGGGTCTGCACCACACCATAGGAGATAGGCCGCAGCCGCGACGCTGCCATGTGCCACCGCGCTTGCCAGCGGCGTCAGATCAAGATCACCACGCACATCGATGGTGGTCACGAAGGGCATCAATGCGCTGAGGAGAGCCACATCGTTGTAATAGGCCACCACATGCAGGGGCGTGTCCTCATGGGCTCCTCGGGTCTCCGGACAAGTCAGCGCCGCATCGCCGAAGTCAGTGTCGACACCGAGCCGAGAAAGCAGTTCGCTGAGTACAGGATCCATGATGTTCATCGGGCTGCACGCACGGTAGAGCCCTTTGCGTTGGCCCGATGATGGTCCGTCCCACAATCCATCTCTCCGTCAGATCCCTGTCCACCTACAAGCCAAGCGGTGCGTGCGTCTTGGAGCGATGCACTCGACAGATCAGGAATCATGATTTGACAGGAATCAACCGGCTATCCCAAGTGCCCTCTACTAGAAGTGCAATCTCTGCGCCGACAGAAGCCTCAATGAAGACCAAGGTGTCACCATCGACAATTTCCCGGGCAGCCACTGGGTCTAGACCAAGGAGGAAGCAACACCGCTTGAATTCAAAGGAATCATCCTTTCGATTGAAGACCTTGAGATCGAGCACGACATTCTGGCTAGAGAAACCATCAACGCTTGCTCTCCTGACTTGGCCAAATACCAAATCATAGGATGCCCGCGAAGATTCATCGAACAGAGAAACAGTCACACCTGACACCGGATCAAGACGAATTCCAACCAGCTGGAAATCGTGAATAGTGATACCCATGCAATCACCTGTCGGAACCATACGTCGCGCGTGATACTCCAGGCGGAGCCTACTGATTGGATTTCATTCCTTTAATCACAATTGCCATGAACATGCCGCAAATCAGGAGTGACCCCAGCGCCATAGGCAACATTACAAAATAATCACCCCTCTCAAGGTGACTAATCGCATACACCTTCAATACAAGATAGGACGAGGACCTCAGAAAAACCAGCGCAAATAACAACAGACCAAGCCAATTCAGCATTTTCTTGCACATATGCATATCACCTCCATTATATGCAACTGCACTCAGACCCACCCGAAACATCCTTCACCGCCTTCATGGCATCCAGCGCATCCTTGTCAGGGGCTACGCATTGCAACAGTTCCGTGTGGCCTTAAGGTGACCGTTGAACGTCAAGCCGAATGACGACAGCTCTCCCGTCTTCGCGCCAACTGCCCCCCGCCACCTCGGTGTAGATGGGCTCTCTTTCCTTTGCATCCTGAGCGGTTTGTATCACTGACACTCCATCGTACGCCGTTGCTCCACCATTCACCATTACCAGGAATCCGGGGATTGCAACTTCGGGCTGCGGAGACAAAACACCGGCAATGGTGACTCCTTCGCCATTCACAGCTTCCAAGCCTCCAAAGGCGAGGTCTGCCACACCGAACGTCACGCCCAAGTAGTCGACGCACTCACACGGGCACAGACCAGGTGGATCTACCAAATACAACGGGACGCCACCTGCGTACGGCCGGCACTACCCCGGCAGTTGTTCAGAGCATCCCTGGAAAGATCTATGGTGCCCTCCTTTGCCGAAGACGGAGCAGGCCGACAGACCCGATTTTCCACATGGCAAACGCTGTGCAAAGAGAGAGCGCGACAAACGCCAAACCCGCAAATCCGTAGTCTCGTCCACCATCAGAAATATTAACCAGCACAAAGGCAAGGAGCACTGAATTTACGGCAACTCCAAGGCAAGCAACCAGCCTGAGCGCCCAGAAGAACATGATGTAGTAAGCCCAAAAAAAACGATTGTATTTTCTCATCTCAAGGACACCCGCAACCTTTTTCAGTCGGCGCAGCTATCTGACCAGGAACTGTGTAGCCAGATCCCGACATGACGCCAAACCCAACTCCAAGCAGTGGAGGGACCGAAAGGGATCCACCACCGACCTTATCTCGCCTCATATCTTCAAGTGAGAAAAGGCGGCGAAGCCACCCAATCTGCTCCACTCCAGATCGCGACATTCCGCATCGGATCGATCACCACGCGTAGCGTACCCAGGTGATCTGGCTGGACGTAAGCCAGCTCCGGCACTCCGGCGCTCAGCACATTGATCAGCGCCACCGGGTAGTTGTCCAGCCAGATGGCCTGCTGCTGCGCTTGGCCCATGGCCGAAAGTTGCCCAGCGACTGCCCCGCTTCGTCGTATAGGGTGACCTGCGCTGCGCCACCGGTCGGGGCACGCAGCACGCGTTCACCGCGATGGTTGTAGCTGTAGCTTTCCAGTTCAATGATCCACGGATGGACTAGAGCAAGTCTCGGCCCCCATTGAGAAAAAACACGATCACAATCGAGAGAACCTGCGAAAGAAGCAACATCAACACCGGCCTATCCTTGATCAGCACGGCCGAAACTGTACTGGCAAGGAAGCAAAGGAAACCTTGCCCGATGGATTTCATCGCGAAGTCGAGGGTGAGGACGCCTTGCAAGTTCTGCCCCCCCACCAGGCCATCAGGATTACGGTCGAACACAGAGTCGCCAGAACGACCCTCTCTATGTAGCTCATTTCGGCTCGCCATTCATTGCCACGCTCTCCGAAACGACTGACGATTACCCACTCCTTCAGCAATACCAACGGATCGCTCTGCTGGGGCCACCCCATCACAGGGGCGTGTTTTCGATGTTAGTTGAGGAAGGGGCCGCCAGAATTTTACGACTGCTGATACGGGAGCAGATCGGCAGCCCGAGAACGTTGCGCGCCAGCATTGAATCCACCCAGTGCCAACTATTCTTCTCTCAAGAATTTCCTCGGCCGAGCTCCAAGCCTGATGATCTTTCGCGCAGCGCCAAGATAGATATCACCGAATACAAATGAGAAAGCGACAGCTGTATAGAAAACAAGTAGTGCACCAGGAATGGGAATCGCGCGAACGAAGCTAGCGCATTCGAGATTGCGGGCGACAAGCAACCCAATCATCAGCATCTCGGCCAGGAGCGCCATTGCGAACGCGAAACGCACCCGCCCAACCTCAATCGACAGAATTCCCCTTCTCGCCAGTTCGAACTTGGAATATACGAGCAACATCAGCAACGCGAAAAAAAGAGCAAACATAACTTCCGGTGAGTACCTGGCGACTGGACAGCGCATACTCAACATGGACGCGATCAGCGCGCAACAGACCCCCAGCGCTCCCGCCGCAGCTGCGCCCTTCATGAACCTTATGAAAATCACTTCGCCGGACATTGGCATTTATTGTAGTTTGACCTGTAATTCACGATTGCTCCAAGGGGCCCCAGGATCTTCGACCCACCCCGCAAGAGATTGGCGTTCCCCGGATGCGCTGCAGCTCGATTAAGTCGACCATTGGCAACCGAGATGCGGTTGGCATCGTTGTAGGTGAACGTCTTGCTGCCGATGCTGGTGGTGTTGCCCGCTGCGTCATGGCTGCGCGCCTCGACATCCACCGCAGTCAGCCGATGGCTGGTTGCGGGACAGGGTGTAGCGGGGGCGCCGAGCCCCCGTGCATCCCTCAGCAGACGTCACCGCACCAAGGTGCCCTGCCATCACTGTGTCTTCCCAACCTCGCTGGGTACGCTCTGGCCCATATCCAACTAGGTAATTCACGCAGTGGCAGGTCCTGTTTCGCCACAGTCTCCAGCTTGGTGATCTCAGTTTCGCCTCGCTTAGTTAACTCTAGTCCGCGCTTCTCGCGGTTTCCGGGCAGGATGAGCTCCGGCCCACTGTTGATCTTAGCTCTCGTATTCCATCCCGCACATATCCTATGTGACCCAGATAGCAGACCTTCAGCACGTAACGAGTCTTATCCGGATAAACATATCCAACAACCGGAATCGGAGTAGTACTCGTACCAATTACGCCCCCGCCCTCTGCCGAATCATAAACTTCGATCACGCCCTCCGGCACAACTTCTCTACCCTTGTGTTCGCAAGAGGTGATAGTTAAGACTGAGCAGATAAGAAAAATTCCAGGAATAAATTTCATCACCTTTTCCCGCGTTGAATGGTTGAGTCATCAGACATCCACCAAAGCAGGTGGTTTATCGATTCCGGAAGAATCATGTTCACAGGCTGAAGCTCCTTGCCAATCTCCCGCATGCAATTCTGCAACGGCGTCCCGCAGTTATTATTTATTGCACTGTACTCCCCCTGCGGCCTCGCGAGACATGCCGATAGTTTTGACTCCTGCTGCGGTGTAAGTTCTATTGTGTGCTTAATGCCAGTGCGCAAATTAAGCTGAGATGAAACGTAGTTTGTACTTATCGAGTTGCCCGCAGGGCCAAATGAGTAATCGACACCATTTGAAGTTGTCGATATGTGCCCGAAAGAGGAATGCAGCTTTCCATAGCTCGGCAGCCCTCCCTCATAGGGGAGCGGCATCCATACCCAGACGTCGACCAGCCCCTTTTCATCGATCTTCGAAAGAGGCTTGCCGGAGGCATACAGGTACGTACCAATCCCTCCCATCAACCCAATCGGATCACTCTGCGAATACCGCCCCACAGCCGGGTCGTATTCACGCTGGTAGTTGTAGAACATCCCACTCGCATCCGTCGCCTGCTGGCCCGGGAAGCGCAGCGCCAGCTCGAACGCCACACCATCCCCATCCGGATCAGCGCTCGGAATCTGGTTGCCGAACACCTCGCTCTTGTTGCTCCACTCCCAGATCGCCACATCACGCACCGGATCGATCACCACGCGCGGCGTACCCAGATGATCCGGCTGCACGTAGGTCAGTTCCGGCACGCCGGCGCTCGGCACGTTGATCAGCGCTACCGGATAGTTGTCCAGCCAGATGGCCTGCTGCTGCGCCTGGCCCGTAGCCGAGTAGTTGCCCAGCCACTGCCCTGCTTCGTCGTACAGGGTGATCTGCGCTGCGCCACTACCCGGGGTACGCAGTACGCGTTCACCGCGATGGTTGTAACCGTAGCTTTCCAGTGTGGCATTGCCCTGCTTCACCGCGTTCATGCGGTTGGCATCGCTGTAGGTGAACGTCTTGCTGCCGATGCTGGTGGTATTCCCCGCTGCGTCATGGTTGCGCGCTTCGCCGTCCACGGCGGTCAGCCGGTGGCTGGTTGCGGGATAGGTGTAGCTGGCGGTGCCTGCCGAGGTGGTCAGCGCGGTGCGATTGCCGGTGGCGTCGTAGGCATAGGTTTCAATCGGCGTGCCTGTCGTCCCGTCCTGGGTCTGGGTCAGGCGACCCAGCGCGTCGTAGGCGTACTTGGCCAGCACCGACGAGCCTGCGCCGTTCTTCAGCTCGGTGATCGAACCGACGGGATCGTAGCCATAGCCCAGCGACAGGCCGCCTGCCGCGGGGTCATGCACCGCCTGCGGGCGGTAATCCAGATCCAGCGGACGCTGCAGCTGGCGGCCGTTGCCGTAGGTCCAGCCGATCGCCGGGCCGAAGGCCGCATAGGTCAAGTTGTTCACCACGATCTGGCGTGCCTGGCCGGGCCGGGTCAGGCCGATCTGGCTGATGCGGCCCGGGGTATCGCGCACGTAGTCAGCCACGCTGCCATCGGGCTAGTTTGTCCCGGTGATTTAAGCAACCCATTCAAATCAGCAGGATCTTCTCGATCGCCGAAGCTGCCAGACGTAGTCGCAAGGCGTTCGAGCGTTACCCATGGCAGCCTAACCTGATGTGGCAGCAAGTTGTACCCGCCGCCATACCTCATCCGACATCGAGTTCTTCCACGTCTGAGCAAGGAGATCCCGAAGAGATGGGTCGTGCTTTGCCAAGCTTTCAACCCTCTCGATTTCGGTCTCGCCGTGGGCAACCAAGTAGTCCTCCAAAGGTCCGGCAGCAAGATTGGAAAGTAGATGCGCATCCACATCCATTCGCCTGACAGCCTCAATGAATTTCCAACCTTCGCCAGGATCTCGCTGGATGATGCCATCAACTTCATCCAGCACGCCTGTGAGCGGACCCCGCTCATTCGCATCGACTGCGAGCCGATTAAAATTAACCCATGCTTCAGCGACTTTTTCCATGCACTCTTTATCAAGCATTGTCTAGATCTCAAATTGGTCGAGCCATAGTCGCCCATTGCCACGCCTCATTGCTATAACCTGCACAGCGCTTTGCTGCAGATTCAGCAAGCAATCGCCTCAACTGTGCCTGCTTGTTTTGAAATTGCTGCACATGCCCATCTATTGACATACGACCGGTAGCCGGAAGCCCACGTCTATCCAGTTTAAGATCCCAGTATCGCTTTCTCAGCTCGACCACCAAAGAATCTATCTTTGCTATGAGACGATTACAGTCATCGTCGTCTTCTTTCTCGCACGCCTTGGATACGATGTTCCGCGTCAGAATTGACGCGGGACTTTGCGGATTTAAGACACTGCTTGAGTGAGTTAGGCTAAGGCTGTTCAGCGCATTTGTCGTTGCGGCAAGGCCAGAAGACACTTCCCCCCAAGAAGCGGGCGCAGCGAAGTTTGATTGATTGTCTCCTGTAGGAGCTTGGTTCGAATTCATCATAGCGCGAGAGCCTGCGTGCACGCCGCTGCGCATGACTTGCAGACCCTCTGCGTCACTATGTGAGCCCGGGGAACTTAGTGCGTAGCTGAAGGTACTTATTCCACCGGCCAACCCAATCGGATCACTCTGTGAATACCGCCCCACAGCCGGTTCGTACTCGCGCTGGTAGTTGTAGAACAACCCACTCGCATCCGTCGCCTGCTGGCCTGGGAAGCGCAGTGCCAGCTCGAATGCCACACCATCGCCATCTGGATCGGCACTTGGGATCTGGTTGCCGAACACCTCGCTCTTGTTGCTCCACTCCCAGATCGCCACATCGCGCGCCGGGTCGATCACCACGCGCGGGGTGCCCAGGTGATCCGGCTGCACGTAGGCAAGTTCCGGCACGCCGGTAGCCGGCACATTGATCAACGCCACCGGGTAGTTGTCCAGCCAGATGGCCTGCTGATGCGCTTGGCCCGTGGCCGCGTAGTTGCCCAGCCACTGCCCTGCTTCGTCGTACAAGGTGATCTGCGCTGCGCCACCGGCCGGGGTACGCAGCACACGCTCGCCGCGATGGTTGTAACCGTAGCTTTCCAGCACGGCATCGCCCTGCTTCACCGCGTTCATGCGGTTGGCATCGCTGTAGGTGAACGTCTTGCTGCCGATGCTGGTGGTGTTGCCCGCTGCGTCATGGTTGCGCGCTTCGCCGTCCACCGCAGTCAGGCGGTGGCTGGTTGCGGGATAGGTGTAGCTGGCGGTGCCTGCCGAGGTGGTCAGCGCGGTGCGATTGCCGGTGGCGTCGTAGGCATAGGTTTCAATCGGCGTGCCTGTCGTCCCGTCCTGGGTCTGGGTCAGGCGACCCAGCGCGTCGTAGGCGTACTTGGCCAGCACCGACGAGCCTGCGCCGTTCTTCAGCTCGGTGATCGAACCGACGGGATCGTAGCCATAGCCCAGCGACAGGCCGCCTGCCGCGGGGTCATGCACCGCCTGCGGGCGGTAATCCAGATCCAGCGGACGCTGCAGCTGGCGGCCGTTGCCGTAGGTCCAGCCGGTCGCCGGGCCGAAGGCCGCATAGGTCACGTTGTTCACCACGATCTGGCGTGCCTGGCCGGGCCGGGTCAGGCCGATCTGGCTGATGCGGCCCTGGGTATCGCGCACGTAGTCGGCCACGCTGCCGTCGGGGTAGGTCAACGCAGTCAGGCGCCCCGACTTGCTGTAGGCATAGCGCAGGGTGGTGGCCACACCATTGACGGTCTGCACCTTGCGGGTGACCTGGCCGAAGCGGTCATGGCAGTACTGGGTGCTGCCATTGGCGTGCAGCACCTGCCCCAGACGTCCCTTGGCAAAGCGTTCGTCGGCGGCACAGGCGGCCGGCGCCACGTCATAGCTATAGCCGATATCCAGATTGGGATCCGGGTAGGCGATACCGATCAGGCGGTTGAGTGCATCGTAATGATAGGTGGCGGTGACTCCACGCGCATCGGTAGCCGTCTTGCGATTGCCGGCGGCGTCCACGGTGAAGCTGCTGGCGCCACTGTCCGGGCTGACTTGCCCGGTCATATCACCGAAACCGTTGTAGGCGTAGGTGGTATGCAGGCCCTTCGGGTCGGTGACCTGGGTGACCTGGTCCAGCGCGTTGTACTGGCTGCGGATCTCCGCCGCGACGCCGCCGACGTCCTGCAGGGTCTGCGCCAAGCGGTTCAACGGATCGTACTGCTGGCTGGTCACGCGCTGCAGGGCATCGGTCACCGTCTGTGGGTTGCCGTTGGCATCGTAGGCAAAGCCGGTGGCGTGGTTGCCCGCATCCTTCAGCGCGGTCAGCTGGCCAAGCGTGTTGAACGTCCGCGCCAGGGTACGGCGCAGGGTGCCGCCTGCATCCAGCGTGTCTTCCTTGAGGCGGTTGCCGGCGTTGTCCAATACGTAGTGGATCGTGTTGCCGCTGTTGTCCGCAATATCGGTCAAGCGCTGGGCGGCGTCATAGACATAGGTGACACTGCTGCCGTCCGGCTCGGTGACCTGCTGCACCTGGCCGGTCGGCCAGTAGCTGATCTGGGTCACCCGGTCCTCGGCTGTGGTGGCACCGCGCACGGTGACCGAGGTCGGCCAGCCGCGCGCATGGTAGGTGTAATCGGTGACCACGCCGTTGGCATCCTTGACCGACAACGGCCGCCCGAACGCGTCGTAGGCCAAGGTCTCGACCGTCTGGCCCAGCGCATTGGTCACGCTGCGCAGGTCGCCCTTGCGATAACTGCAGGCACCACTGGTCGCGCATCCCGCGTCGTCCGCGGTGTAGTAGGCATAGGTGGAGACATCCGCCACATCACTGCGTGGGCCATCCACGCTACGCAGCAGTCCCACCAGCGGGCACTCCGGCCCTTCGGCCTCACAGTAGGTCTGCGTGGTGATGCGGGTATCACCGGTCACCCTGTCGCGCACGGTGATGGTGGTTGGCTGGAGGCGCGCATTGCGTGCGATGCGGATCTCACGGTTACCGATGGTCTGCTGCACCAGCCGATTGCTGTCCATGGCCACGCGCATTTCGCTGACGCGCTGGTCCGGAGTACCGGCCGCTTCGGTGGTGGTGGTCACGCTGACGGCGCCTGCGGCAGCATCACTGGCCTCGGCATAGGCGTAGCTGGTGACGACACCACGGCGATCGGTCACCGACTGCAGCCGACGCCGGAAATCGGTGCCCTCGGGCAGATAGGCGCGAGTGATGCTGCCGTTGCTTTCGGTGATGCTATTGACCTTGCGCGGAAGGCCACTGGTGCCGCTGGCGGTCAAGGCGTAGGTGCTCTGCTTGCCCAGTGCGTCGGTGACGATGGTGGTGCCTGCCGGCGTGTACTCCAGGCGCACGCCATCAATGCCCACGTCGGCTTGACTGCAATCGCCGGAATGGCGGCTGCAGGTAACCCGCCCCTTGGCGTCGTAGCCGTACCAGCTGTAGCGCCGGGTGTCTTCGGCGGTCACGCCGGTCAGGTAGCCCGGGAAGCGGGCGTCCTCATAGTGATACGTACGGCTGGCACCGTCTGCATAGGTCGCAGTGATCAATTCCCCGGCCGGGGAATAGGCGTAGCTCACCACAGGCTGGCCGGCGATCACCAGGGCCGAGATCAGCGAATCGTCACCCGGCGCGAGATACTGGACGTCCACGCGCCGACCGGTTGAATGGGTGATGCTGAGCAGGCGGCCACGGCTGTCGTGTGCATAGGTCAGCGAAGTACCGTCTTCGAGATCACGGCGCTGCATCAAGCCATCAGCATCAAAATAAATGCGCTCTCCGGCACGTGAAAGTTGCCAGTTGGTGCCCTGCTGGACCGCACGATCGCCGCTTCCGTCCATGGCTTCGTAGCTTGCCCCCACTTTCTGGAATGCGGTCTGCCCGCCATCGGCGCCGATCAGCCCAACTTTCAGTTCGGAGCTGGGAGGGAAGGTGGAATCGTCTACGCCTGCGGTAAGCCGCAGATTGTGGGAATGGGTCCAGCCCGTGCCCAACGCGCCGCCCGCCGTGCTTGTCAGGGAGTGATAGTGGCGTTGGAAGCTCACCCATCCAAGATTGAAATCCGGCTCAGGCTGGGATTTATCGCCAGTGGTCGGATCACACGGGTTACCAACAGGACACTGCTGCGGCGGCAGCGGCCCGCTTGTGTAGGAGAGCATGGGCGACATGTGCTGCTCGTCCTGCTGGACCAGAGAGCACATCTGCAGGGCCTCATTCCACGTCAGGGACGGCCGATTCGGACAAAGCGCCGTTCTGGCCCGGCGCACACGCTCCCACCCGACTATCGACGAGCATTCTTGAGTGCTCTGATGATAGAAGTTCAAGGTGTAATGGAAATCCTTCTCCTCGTTGGTCACGCTACCGTCGTCGCCCCTGCCAAGTCCAAGGAGCTCCACCCAAGGATCCTCCGTGAGTGAAGTCGCCGGGCACTGCGGGTCGCTGACGCGGGTAGCGAGGATCACGCTACGAATCTGATCTTCGGATGAGTACTCCTGCCCTGAGTGGATGTAGACCCAGTCGGTAGTAACGATCTTCTCGGGTCTCACCCGGTAATCGTAGATGACCTTCTTTCCAAGGACGCGTTGGCGTTTGACATGCCAATCGAAGGGTTTGTCCTTTTCGTACTGGGAAAAGAGCGACTTGATGTCCTTCTGCACCGCCGCTTCGGTGGCTCGCGGCTGGCCCATCGACAGGTAGCTCTCCCACTTCTTCTGCACCTCCTGCGCCTGCGCAGCCCAAGGAGCCAAGCTCCCCAGCGCGATCATCGCCAGTGCGGCACACGAAATGGTCTTCAGTCGTTTCAACATCCCTGTTCTCCTTCCTGGACGAACACAGCACCGGCGGGAACGAGAACGTGGGGCTAATGCCTCACCACGTCATGCTTCGGATCGTCCCTGGTCCGGAATGCGGCCTGACCGCACGGTGAACGTTATCTCCGATGTGGTTTACACATTCAAGTCAGAAAGTGTGGAGCGGGTCCGGATTTCAGAGTTTTCTGATAAAGCGAGCGGCCGACCGCACAAGCAGCCGAGCGTGGGCTCGGCTCTACAAGGCGAATGCCCCATAAACAGAAACGCCGGGCATGGCCCGGCGTTCCCGTCACAGCATGGAAGGGATAAACCTCAGTACTTGCCGTCAAACGCGAAGATCGGCTTGCGCGTCTTCCACGCACCAGCAGTAAAGTCCGGGAACTCCAGCGTCTGGAAACCGTTGGCGATCGACTGCTCGCTCAGCGGCGTGATCGCACTCCAGGTCACCGCGTCATAGATGTCGATCGGCATCGGCGCCTTGGCCTTCAGTGCTTCAACGAAGGCATGGATGACGAACCAGTCCATGCCGCCGTGGCCGGCGCTGGCGGCAGTGTCGGCGTTCTGCTTCCACAGCGGATGCTCGTACTGGTCCTGGTACTTCTTGAACTCCTCCCACTGGTGCGGCGGGCTACGGCCTTCGATGTGGATCGAATGATTCACGTCCATCCACAGGCCCTTGGTGCCCTGCACACGGAAGCCCATTGAATACGGGCGCGGCAGCGAGGTGTCGTGCTGCAGCAGGATGGTCTCGCCGTTCTCGCAGGCCAGCGTGGTGGTGACGATATCGCCGAGCTTGAACTTCACCTTGGTGCTGGGGTGGGTGCTGCCGCCACTCTTGGCCACGGTGTATTCGTGCAGGCCGCGTGCCTTGGTCGCGAAGGCGTTGATGTGGGTGAAGCGGTTGCCACGGTTGATGCCGGTGTACATCGCACAGGGGCCGATGCCGTGGCTGGGGTACAGCTCACCATTGCGTTCCACCGAATGCTCGGTGCGCCAGCGAGCTTCGCTCCAGCCCTTCGGACCGAACTCCACGCCGCTGTCGTAGGGCTGGTTGGGGTCGCCGGAATTGAACTTCACGCCGCGCAGGTCGTGCTGGTAGCCGGCCTGCAGGTGCACCAGTTCGCCGAACAGGCCCTGGCGCACCATCTGCAACGCCGCCATCACGTCGCGGCGGTAGCAGACGTTCTCCAGCAGCATGTACGGGGTGCCGGTGCTCAGCTGGGTCTTCAGCACGTCCCAGTGGTCCTGCAGCGTGATGCCGGCCACCACTTCACAGCCCACGGCCACGCCGGCCTGCATCGCGGCAATCGCCATCGGTGCGTGGTACTCCCACGGCGTGGCGATGATCACGCCATCGATGCCCTTCTGTTCCAGCAGGCGCTTCCACGCGTTGGTATCACGATCCTGGCCATAGGTCTTCGGCGCGGGCTTGCCGGCCTTCGCCACCATCTCTGTGGCACGGCCCAGCATGATCGGCTCGACGTCGCACAGGGCAACCACTTCGACGTCGTCGCGGCGCACCAGCTCCTTCAGCAGCACCAGCCCGCGCATGCCGGTACCGATCATGGCCAGGCGCACCTTGCGCCCGCGTGCCCATGCCGGGGTCTGCGGCAGCAGGCTGCTGGCGGCGACAGCGGCACTGGCCGCGATGAATTCCCTACGCTTCATGGCAGACATCTCTCCTCTTGGCAGCGTGCCGGCCGCAGCCGGCACGCCAGGTCACGCAAACGGAATTACTTGAACCGGTAGCCGATGGTCACACTGTAACCACGGCCGAAGATGGTGGCGTAATCACTGGAGTCACCCAGGAAGCTGTTCGGATCGTAGAACGGCAGGCGGTTGAACAGGTTCTTGACGGTGAAGCTCAGGTTCCACGCATCATCCGGGCGCCAGGTGACGCTCATGTTGGCGGTCCACCACGACGGTGCACCATCGCACTTGCTGTTCTGCAGGGCCAGGTAGCCGCCGGTGCAGGTTTCGTTGTTGTTGCTCTCTTCGTCGATCTGGTCGGTAGCCCACTTGGTGCCACCCACGTAGTTGACGAACATGCTGGTGGTCACCTGCTTGTAGGTCCAGTCTGCATTGAGCGTGGCACGCAGGCGCGGGTTGTTGTAGTAGCCCACCACGTCGCCGTAGTACCAGCCGTTCTCCGCATCCATGTAGAAGCGGTTGCGGTTGGCGATGGTGGCGGCCAGGCCGATGTTCAGGTTGCCCCAGTCACCCAGCGAGAAGCGGCTGCGTGCGTCGATGTCGAAGCCGTCGATCAGCGTCTTGCCGCGGTTCTTGTACTGGCCGACCACGCTAGCCACGTTGCCGGCGGAGTAGCCCGGCAGGGTGGCCGGGCAGCTCACGCCGCTGGCCGGGTCGGCGCACATCGCCGCCAACTGGGCAAGATTGGCACGGTCGCTGTCGGTGATCGGCGAGCGCGACATCGAGATGATGTCTTCCATGCGGCGGTAGTCCGGCGCGACGATTTCATTGTCACGGTAGATGAACCAGTAGTCGGCCGACACCGACAGCCAGGTTGCTGGCTCGTATACGAAGCCGAGGGTGGCGATCTTGGCCTTTTCCGGCTTCAGGTCCTTGTTCGGCTGGGTCATGCGCGCCACGGTGCGGCTGCAGTCGACGTTCAGCAGGTTCTTGCCGAGGTCGACGTCACCCGGCCGCTGCGACTTCAGCAGCAGGTTGGCGATGGCGTTGGTCTCGCCGCAGCGCAGTTCATCACGGAAGCCACCGAGCTGTGCGAACACGCCGCCATTGCCGGACTCGGCCAGGCTCGGTGCGCGGAAGCCGGTGGAATAGGTGCCGCGCAGCATCAGCTGGTCGAAGGCCTGGTACTTGAAGCCGATCTTCGGCGCCACGTTGGCACTGAAGTTCGGGTACTTGTCCACGCGCACCGCCGCATCCAGTTCCAGCTTGTCGGTGATCGGCGCCACGGTCTCGGCAAACAGCGCGTAGGTGTTGCGCTTGCCGTCGAACCACGAGCCGCCCTGCTGGGTGATCAGGCCATTGGCCGCATCGGCATTGCCCGGGGTGTAGAAGGTCTCACGGCTGGCGTTGAAGCCGAACGCGGCGCGCATCTCGCCCGCCGGCAGCTGGAACAGCGGTCCTTCGATCTTGCCGTCCAGGGTATGCAGGCGGGTCCACGACTGGATGTCGAAGGTCGGGAACGCTTCACGGATCAACGCGGCGTTGGCTTCGCTGATCTCGCCGAACTTGTACGCCGGGTGGTCGGAGATGATCACCCGACCGGTGCCCGGATCGATCGTGTACGGCCCGAACGCCTTCTCGAAACCCTTGGTGTTGACGTTGATCGTCTGGTAGGTGGTGGAGTGGGTACCCGCGCTGGCGAATGCGGTTTCCCAGTTCCAGTCACCCGCGTTGCCACGTGCGCCCGCCAGCACACGATAGCTCTTGTCGGTATTGCGCTGGCCGAAGTAGTTCGGGCCGGCATCCTGCAGCAGGTAGTTCAGGCCGACCACGCCGCCCATCATGGCCTTCAACTGCGGGCTGGCGTGGTTGTACTCGTTGTTCGGGCCCAGGAACGGGTACAGGAACTGGTTGACGGTGTTGCCGGTGTTACGCGAGAACCAGCTGGTCGGGTTGCCGGTCGTGGTGCCGTAGGTGCGCGGCGTGCCGCCGTTGGCGCGCAGGTCGATGTCGGTGTAGGTCGCCTCGGCGAAGATCTCGGTGTTGTCACCGACCAGGAAGGTGCCGTTGAGGTAGGCGGTGTTGCGCTCGGACTTGGCGCCGGCATCGATCTCGTTGTTCATCCAGGTTTCCCAGACGCAACGCGGGCCGGCCGCTTCACTGGTCAACACGTTCCTGCAGCCCGGCGCAGCTTCCTGCACGCGGCGGCCGGTGACCGGATCGAAGGCGAAGTAGGTGCCCGGGTTGAACTCGCCCGGCCTGCTGCCCACGCCCAGGCGCAGGTTGTTGAGGTAGTTCGGGTTGTTGACGTAGTACTGGTCTGGACGCTTGTCGTAGAAATCGCTCAGCGGAATCGCGTCGCGACGGTACATGTTGACCGCGCCGTAGATGTTGAAGCGGTTCTCGGCCAAGTCACCGAAGCCGGCGGTGATGCTGGCCTGGCGCTCACCGTAGGAATCGATGCGCGAGGAGGTGTCGTTGGTGAAGCTGATCTCGGCACCCTGGAAGTTGCGCTTGGTGATCACGTTGATCACGCCCGCCACCGCGTCGGTACCGTACACCGCCGAGGCGCCGTCGGTCAGCACTTCCATGCGCTCGATGGCCGCGGCCGGAATCGCATCGATGTTGACGAACTGGGTCTGGAACCCGGCCGGTGCGCCGTAGTACGACAGGCGGCGACCGTTCAGCAGCACCAGTGTGCCCTGTGCGCCCAACCCGCGCAGGTTGGCCTGCGAGGCACCGTCGGAACCGGTGAACAGCGAACGCGCGTCCTGCTGCGCAGGGCGGGCGGCCGGCAGGTTGTCGAGCACCTGCAGCAGCGTGCGCGCACCCATGTTCTGGATGTCCTGCTTGCTGATCACCTGCACCGGCGAGGCGGTTTCAACGTCGGTGCGGCGGATGTTGGAGCCGGTGACCTCGATGCGGGCCAGGTCGGTGGCGTTGTCCTTGCTCTCCTGGGCGAAGGCAGGAGCGGCAAGCGAGAACAGCGCGCCGGCGATGGCCAGCGTCAGCGGAGCGATCGAGCGGCAGGGGGGGCGGTGGTGGCGGGCGGGCAACATCGGGGTTCTCTCCTGGCAGGGGTGCGGCGCAACTGAGTGAGCGCGTGGGCGTTCGGCGGGCAAAACGCTCCCGGGCCACGGCCATGAGGGCCGTAGTCGGGATGGGGCGGGGGAGGAGCGGTGTTACGTGGGGGTCATGGGGCGACGATGCTGGCGGAGTCGCCCTCCTGGCCGATCAGTACGGCGTTGGCCCAGTTGGCACAGACCTGGGCGGGTTGGCTGCCCTGCGCACCCAGCGTGCGCAGGCTCAGGGTGGAAAGGCCACGGATGTCCAGCTCCGGCTTGACCACGCCGGGCGCCTTCACCAGGCCGCTGTCGTACAGCAGGCGGTTGTCGCCCCATACCTGGAACTGCAGGCCGCCGGCGCTGCGGCAGGCGTCGTCGATGCCGAGGTCGGCACGCAGCAGGTGCCAGCCGCCCTGCAGGCGCAGGTCGATGCGGCTGTTGGCGCCGACCCCCAGGCCACGGCGGAACTGCAGGCCGTTCATGCGCATGCCAGCGTCGCCACGGAAGGACTGGTCGGTACGCAGCTGGCTGGCCAGCGCGGCCGGCACCGGCAGCTCGGAGAGATAGCGCTGCCGGGCCGGTCGCTCCGGTTCCTGGTGTTCGAGGATGTGGAAGGTGGACAGTGCGATCGGGCCGACGTCGCGCGGCTGCAGTGCATCGAACGCGCGGGCGCTGCCCTGGGCGGCGGTCACCATCGGGTCGGTGCTGCTGGCGCCGTCGCCTTCGGGGTTCTGCACGCTCAGCACGCGGAAGCGCAGCAGGCGGCCGGCATGGGCCGGGAAGTCGATGCGTTGCACGCCTTCCTTCAGCTGCAGGCGGCCACGGGCGATCGGCTCGCCCCACTCGCCATTGCTGTCGCCCAGGTACACCTCGTAATCGCGCACCTGGCCGTGCTTCCAGTTCTTGTCGTTGCGCGGCGCGATGTCGATGCCATCGATCATCCTGCGCTCGCCGAAGCCGATCACCCACTCGTGCGCGCCAGTGCGCACGGCCTGGTTGCGCACGCTGCGGAACCAGGTGTTGGGATCGTCATCGAAGGCGTTCTCCAGCGCATGGCCGGGCTCCTCGGCCGGGCGGTTGACCACCAGCAGGCTGTCTGCGGGCAGTTCGCGGCCGAGTACCGGCGCGGCCGGATAGGCATCGTCGGCGGCCGCAGCGGCCGCCGCGAAGTCCAGCTGCAGCTGCAGCGGCTGGCGGATGTCCTGGACAGCGGTACGCACGTGCAGCGTGCCGCGACGCTCCCGCGCGTCGAAGTACCAGCCCTCGTTGGCGCTGTTGAAGGCGGCGGCATCGGCCAGCGCCGGCAACGCACGGCCACTGACCTGCACTGCACGCGGCGCCTGCCGGCTGAGCACGCGCAGGCCGTAGCGGCGCTGCGCCAGCTGGCCGTTGTACTGGCCCTGCACCGCGTCGATCTGCACCTGCACCGGGCCGCTGCCCTGCGCCGGCGCCCGCACGCGGATCTGCTGCGTGCTCGACTCGCCCTGCTGGTAACGGCGCGTGTTGCCATCGTCTTCGTACAACGTGTACTGCGAGTCGCCCTGAGGGTACAGGTCGAAGGTCACTTCATCGAGCGGCTTTTCGCCGTCGAACAGCATCGACGGGTACATCGGCAGGATCGCACCGGCGCGCACGAACACCGGCAGCGTGGCCAGGTCCACCTGGCGGTCCAGCTGGCGGCCGTCGGCACCGGCCTGCACGCGGCGGCCGTCCCAGTAGTCGATCCAGCCGCCGGCCGGCAGGTGGATGTCGCGGCGCCAGCCACGGCTGGCGGCCTGGCTGCGGTACACCGGCGCCACCAGCAGGTCGCGGCCGAGCAGGAACTGGTACTTGTAGGTCTCATCCTGTGCATGCGGGTCGCGCGGGTAGTCCCACATCAGCCCCCGCACCGGCGGTGCGCCGGTCTGCGCGGCCTCGTGCACCAGCCCGTACATGTACGGGGTCAGGCGCATCTTCAACTTCAGGTAGTCGCGGTTGATGCTGCGGTACGGCTCGTCGTACCACCACGGGTGCTTGCGCGCGTTCGACGACCAGCCGCTCATGCCCATCAGCACCGGGGTGAACGCCTTCCACTGCAGGTCGCGGGTGAAGGTTTCGGCGCTGCCGCCGAAGATTGCATCGACGTCGCCACTGGCGTAGGCCATGCCGGAGAGGCCCGAACCGACCAGGGTCGGCACGTGCCAGCGGATGTAATCCCAGCTGCTGCTCTGGTCGCCGGTCCACGCTACGGCGTAGCGCTGGATACCGGCCCAGCCCATCACCGTCCACAGGAACGGGCGCGAATCGGAGTTGTCGAGGATGCCGTTGAACGCCTGGCGGTTGGCATCCATCGCGAACTGGTAGCCCTTGCCGGTCCAGGCCACGTCCAGCTTCTGCACGCGGCTGCCGGCCTTGCCGACTTCCCAGGCGATCTTGTCGACGCCGTTCTCGGTCCACAGGCCGGTGCGGAAGCCGTAGCCGGCGAGCCCCTTCACCGTTTCCGGCAACTGCTTGTAGCCGCAGCCGTAGCCATCATTGGGCAGGATCCAGCCACCGGGCATGTCGTGGGCGCGGTACTGCCTGGCCACGCTGTCGATCACATCCGGCGTGGTGCCGGTCGGGCCGTCGCTCCAGCCTTCGGGCACGGTGCCGGGCTTCTTGCTGTTGTCGCCGTCGTTGTAGCAGTCGGCATCGCCATAGGACAGCGCCCAGCGCGCCACCATGTTCGGGCGGCCGGTCAGCTGGGTGTAACGCTCGATCAGCTTGGGCAGGTCCGCGCCGACGAAGTAGTAGGCATCGAAGCGGTCTTCGCGATGCAGCAGCGTGGCCTGGTCGGGCTGGCGCAGGTCGTAGCTGCCATCGCTCCAGGTATTGCGCAGCATGCCCCAGCCACGGCTGCTCAGCAGCATGGGTGCCGGGCTGGGGCGGTCGCCCTCTTCCCAGCCGCCGGAATAGGACACCTCCAGCTCGCGGCCCTTGAACTGATAGCGGCCGTTCTGCTGGCCGCCACCGAAGTAGCCCTCATCGGCCTGCGAGGACAGCACCTGCACGCTCTGCGTGGCCTCCAGGTCCAGCGGCTGCAGTTCCTGCCACAGCGCGGTGGGCTGGCCGTTGTCCAGGCGTTCCAGGCGCAGGCGCAGCGGTTGCCGCTGCACATGCAGGACCAGTGCGTCGGTACGCACGCGGATTTCCTGCGCGTCTTCTTCCAGCTGCGCCTGCACGTTCGCCTTGGGCTGCGGCAGCACGATCGGTGCGGCCTTGTCGCCGGCGCCGGTCAACGTGCCGTTGCGGCCGGCCTGCACGCGGATGATGTCGGTCGCCGGCAGTTCAATGCGGATGCGCGCGCCCTTGTCGGTCTGCAGGTCCCAGCCCTGCACGCCATCGCGGCTGGCGCTGGCGCTGACCGATCGCAGGTGTCCGACCGGCTCGGCCCGGGCCGTCATGGACGCCAGCATCAAGGCCGGCAACAGGGCCAGCATCAGCGGCGAGCGACGTACGCAGTTTTCCACGCGGACTCCCAACCCGTTCACCGGGCGTTTCGAAAGCGATTGGGCCGACTCTAGGGCAGCGATTCGAAAGATGTCAACAAATTGAAAGGAAAAAGGAAGATATATTCCATTGAAACGAAAGTTGTTGCGTCGCAATACTTTGTGTAAGCGCTTGCAGTCGCCTGTTAAGCATTGTGCAATACGGCATTTGACCCGTACTTTCGTTTTCCTGGTCATGCCGTGACTGGGAAAGCCACTCGGCCATTTTCTTTCTTTTTACTTTCGATGTTTGACATTTCGAAAGAAAACACAGATGGTGCGCTGGCCCAACTGGAACCTCCGAATGGACGTCACCCTGCTTTCCGATGTGTCCGCCTGGCAGCGCCTTGGCGGAGCCGATACCGCAACCGAAATCGCCCAGCAGCCTGCGCTGTGGGAAGCACTCGCACAGGACCTGTCGCGTGCCCGCGACCGCCTGCAGGCCTTCCTTGGCGACAGCCTCAACGATCCCAACCAGCGCGTGCTGTTCACCGGCGCCGGCAGTTCCGGCTTCATCGCCGAGATGGTGGCTGACGCGATCAACGCACAGTGGCCGGCCGAGGTGCGCGTGGTGCACACCACCAGCCTGCTGACCCACCCGGCGCTGTACCTGCAGCGTGACCGACCGACCCTGCTGGTGTCGTTCGGCCGCAGTGGCTCCAGCCCGGAAAGCGTGGCAGCGGTGGATCGCGTGCGCAGCGACGTGGACGACGCGCGCTTCCTCGACATCACCTGCAACGCCGATGGCGAACTGGCCCGCCGTGGCGCCGGCCGTGGTGATACGTGCACCCTGCTGATGCCGTCGGCCAGCTGCGACCGTGCCTTCGCCATGACCAGCAGCCTGACCTGCATGCTGCTGGCCGCACTGACGGTGTTTGATCGCTCGCCGTGGGATGCGCGCGTGGCGCGCCTGAAGCAGATCGCCGCGCTGGCCCGCGAAGGGCAGGCGCAGTGGGACGCACCAGTGGCAACGCTTGCGCAGCGCCCGTTCAACCGCGTGATCTACCTTGGCAGCGGCCCGCTGGAAGCGCTGGCCCGCGAGTGTGCACTGAAGGTGCTGGAGCTGACCGCTGGCCGCGTTCTGGCGCTGGCCAACACGCCGCTGGGCTTCCGTCACGGTCCCAAGTCGACGCTGGATGGCAACACCCTGGTGGTGGTGCTGCGCAGCGTGCAGCCGCTCGCGCGCCGCTACGAGCAGGACCTGCTGGAAGAACTGCGCCGCGATGGCGTGGCCGGGCAGGTGCTGGCGATCGGTCCGCATTCGGATATCGGCGCCGATGACGATTACACCCTCACCGTACCGGCGCTGGACGATCCGTGGCTGGCACCGGTGTGGCTGGGCTTCGCGCAGCTGTTCGCGCTGCAGCGCTCGGCCGCGCTGGGACTGACCCCGGACAACCCGTTCCCGGACGGCACCGTCAACCGCGTCGTCAAGGGCGTCACCATCCACCATGGCTGAGCTGATCGCCCACGCCTGCTATGGCATCGACATCGGCGGCACCAAGATCGAGCTGGTGGCGTGCGATGCGGCGATGCAGGTCACCTGGCGCCGCCGCGTGGCCACGCCGCAGGGCGACTACGATGGTTTCCTGCAGGCCGTGGTGACGCTGGTGGCCGAGGCCGACGCCGCGCTGGGCCGGAATGATACGGCCATCGGCATTGCCCTGCCCGGCGTGCGTGACCGCCGCAGCGGCCGCCAGCTCAGCGCGAACGTGCCCGCACTGACCGGCCAATGCGTGGCGAAGGATCTGCAGGCGCGGCTGCAACGCTCGCTGCATTTCGGCAATGACCTGCAGTGCTTTGCCCTGTCGGAAGCGCACGGCGGCGCCGCCGACGGCTACCCCAGCATGTTCGGCGCCATCCTCGGCACCGGTGCCGGCGGTGGCTTCTGCCTGCAGGGCCGGCTGCTGTCCGGCTTCAACGGTCTGGCCGGCGAATGGGGCCACTGGAGCGTGCCCGGCCATCTGCTGCAGCGCCATGGCCTGCCGCTGCTGGACTGCGGCTGCGGCCTGCAGGGCTGCGTGGAGCGCTATGTGTCCGGCAGCGGATTGGCCATGATCGAACGCCACCTCGGAGGCAGCGCCGTCGACGCCAGTGCGGTGATCACGCTGGCCGAAACCGGCGATGCCCGCGCGCGCAAGGCGCTGGACATCCATCGTGACCTGCTCGGCCACAGCCTGGCCGCGCTGGTGCTGGCACTGGACCCGCACGTGATCGTGCTCGGCGGCGGACTCTCGCAGTACGCGCCGCTGTACCAGCAGCTGCCGGCCGCCATCGCCACCCATCTGTTCAATGGCGTGCAGGTCCCGCCGATCGTGCCGCCACGGTTCGGCGATGCCGGTGGCGCACGTGGTGCCGCCCTGCTCGCCTGCCAACCCTCGTTTTCCTGATCTCCGGAGCCTGACCATGTCCCCGTTGCAGACCCTGCTTGCTTCCCACCGCGCCGGCGCCAACGTCGGCCTGTACAGCGTCTGTTGCAGCAACGAGCAGGTGCTGCGCGCGGCCATGCACGTCGCCCTGGCGCATGGCACCGTGCTGCTGATCGAGGCCACCTCCAACCAGGTCGACCAGTTCGGCGGCTACACCGGCATGACCCCGCCGCAGTACCGCGACTACGTGGGCACGCTGGCCGATGAAGAAGGCTTCCCGCGCGAGCGGCTGATGCTGGGCGGCGACCACCTCGGCCCGAATGCCTGGCAGAAGCGCCCGGCGGCCGAAGCCATGACCCACGCGCGCGTGCTGATCGAAGCCTACGTCGCCGCCGGTTTCCACAAGATCCATCTGGATTGCAGCATGTCCTGCGCCGATGATCCGGTGCCACTGCCCGATGCCATCGTCGCTGCGCGCTCGGCCGAGCTGGCCGAAATCGCCGAACGCACCGCCGCCGAACATGGCCTGCCGCCGCCGGTCTACGTGATCGGTACCGAAGTGCCGATTCCCGGAGGCGAAGCCTCGCTGGCCGAGGGCCTGCAGGTGACCACGCCGGCCGCGGCCGCGCAGACCCTGGCCATCCACCGGCAGGCCTTCGATACCCCGCAGCTGCGCGATGCGTGGCAGCGTGTGATCGCGATGGTGGTGCAGCCCGGCGTGGACTTCGACCACAGCAGCGTGCACGAGTACGACGCCGCCGCTGCCAGCACGCTGGCCGATTTCCTCGAACAGCAGCCACGCATCGTGTTCGAAGCGCACTCCACCGACTACCAGCGCGAGAGCGGCCTGCACGCGCTGGTGCGCGACCACTTCGCCATCCTCAAGGTCGGGCCCGCGGCCACCTTCGCCTACCGCGAAGCGCTGTTCGCGCTGGCCGCGGTCGAGGCCGAACTGCTGCCGGCGGCACAGTGCTCGCGCCTGCCGCAGGTGCTGGACGAGGTGATGGTGGCGCAGCCGAAGTACTGGCAGTCCTATTACCAGGGCGATGACGCCGCGCTGCGCCTGCTGCGCAGCTACTCCTTCAGTGACCGCTGCCGTTACTACTGGGGCGAGCCCGCGCTGGTGCAGGCGGTGCAGACCCTGTTCGCCAACCTGGAACAGCACGCGCCGCCACTGGTGCTGCTCAGCCAGTACCTGCCGGAGCAGTACCGCGCCGTGCGTGAGGGCACGCTGGCCAACACCCCCACCGCGCTGGTGCAGCACCGCATCGGCCTGTGCCTGGGCGAGTACGCGCGCGCCTGCAGCGCCAACCAGGCCGGAACCCGCACGCAGAACGCAGGTTCGGCTGCCGCAGTTGCTGCGAACGGCTAATCTCTACCTTTCCCCGCGAAACCGAGAATGGCCATGCGCAACACCCGCTCCCGCCGGCAACAGATCCTGCAGCTGCTGATCGAGCACGGCTCGGTGCAGGTGGCCGATCTGGTCGAGCGTTTCGGCGTGTCGGCGGTGACCATCCGTGCCGACCTGACCCACTTCGAGTCGCAGGGGCTGGCCAACCGCACCCACGGCGGCGCCACCCTGGTGCGCACGCCGCCGCAGGAACAGGACATCCATGAGAAGGACGCGCTGAACCTGCCGTTGAAGGAATCGATCGGTGCGCGCGCTGCGCGCCTGGTGCAGCCGGGCGACAACATCATCATCGATTCCGGCTCGACCACGATGACGCTGGCCCGCCACCTGCGCGCGCATCGCGACGTGACGGTGATGACCAATGGCCTGAACATCGCCTGGGAACTGGCCAATGCCGCGGGCATCACCGTGCTGCTGACCGGTGGCCTGCTGCGCCAGCAGTCGCTGTCGCTGCAGGGCAGCCAGGCCGAGGCCAGCCTCAACTCGTACAGCTTCGACACCCTGTTCCTGGGCGTGGATGGCCTGGACCTGCAGTTCGGCCTGACCACCCACGACGAGGCCGAAGCCCGCCTCAACCACCGCATGGTCGAGCGCGCGCGCCGCATCGTGGTGCTGACCGACGCCTCCAAGTTCGGCCGCGTCAGCCTGCACCGCATCGCCCGCCTCGACCAGATCCACGCCATCATCACCGACGCCGGCATCGACGACGCAACCCGCGAAGGGCTGCAGCGGCTGGGTATCGAAGTGATCATTGCCGAGCCTCCCGCATGACCGACATCCGTTCCCTGCATGGCCGCATCCTCACCCCGCTGGGCTGGCGGCGTGGCCAGGTCCACTTCGATTCACACGTGCGCCAGCTGCAGGTGGATGACCACAGTGGTGCTGACGACCTGCAGCTGCCGGTCATCCTGCCCGGCTTCATCGACCTGCATGTGCACGGTGCGGCCGGGGTGGACCTGATGCAGGGCGGCGACGTGGCGCGCACCATCGCGCGCACCCATCTGCGCTTCGGTACCACCACGCTGCTGGCAACCACCATGACCGCCGGCCTGGATGAGATCGAGCACGCGCTGCAGGGCGTGGCTGCGACGATGGCGGCGCCCGATGCCGACGCCGCCAGCATCGTCGGCGTGCATCTGGAAGGACCGTTCATCAGCCCGCAGCGGCTCGGTGCACAGCCCAACCGTACGATCGAGGCGACGCTGGCGCTGGTGCAGCAACTGCACGCACTGGCGCCGATCCGGGTAATGACGCTGGCACCGGAAATCGGCGAGCACACCGCACTGATTCCGGCGCTTTCGGCGATGGGCATCCGCGTGCAGCTCGGCCACAGCGCCGGCACCTACGAGGAAGGCGTAGCCGCGCTGCAGGCCGGCGCCTCCGGCTTCACCCATCTGTTCAATGGCATGACCGGTGTCGACCATTACCGACCCGGCATCGCCGCGGCGGCGCTGGCGCATGCACAGTACGCCGAGATCATTCCCGACCTGCAGCACATCCATCCCGGCGTGATCCGACTGGCCGCGCGCGCGATCCCGCGCCTGTATGCGGTGACCGACGCGACGGCCGCCACCGGCATGCCTGACGGCGAGTACGCGCTGGGCGAGCAGCGCGTGCACAAGTGCGGCGGCTGCGTGCGACTGGCGACCGGTTCACTGGCCGGCAGCGCCCTGACCATGGACCAGGCGCTGCGCAACCTGGTGCGCGTGGGTCTGGAGCTGGCCGACGCCTCGCAACGTGTTTCCACCTTCCCGGCCGACTACCTGGGCCTGGGCGATCGCGGCCGCATCGCGCCCGACGCCCGCGCCGACCTGGTGGTACTGGGCGCCGAACTGCGCCTGCAGCAGGTGGTGGTTGGTGGGCGCGTGGTCGATCTGACCTGACGCAAGCGATGCGGCCCGGATGCCGCGCGGGCTCCCTGTAGAGCCGAGCCATGCTCGGCTCACCGCACGAAGCGCGGCATGGGGAACCTCGATATCGGAACGGAAAGCAGCCGAGCATGGCTCGGCTCTACAGAATGCACTCTGCGACGAACCGCCGCCTGGCCTGGCCCGGCGCTACCACAGGAACTGCCGATGACTCCAAGCACCGCTCCGCGCTGGCCCGTACGCTACCTGCTCTTCATCGGCGGCCTGGGTGGCCTGCTGTACGGCATCGACATCGGCATCATCGCCGGCGCCCTGCCCTATCTTGAAGCAACTGCCAGCCACGCCTGGCAGCTCAGCAGCCAGCAGCTCGGCTTCGTGGTGGCAGCGGTACTGCTGGGCAGCGTGCTGTCCTCGCTGTTCGCCGGCATGGTTGCCGACCTGATCGGCCGTCGCGGCGCGATGCTGCTGGCCGGCCTGCTGTTCACCGCCTCGATTCCGATCATGGCACTGGCCTCCGGCTACACGCCGCTGCTGCTGGGGCGCCTCCTGCAGGGCATCAGTGGCGGTTTGATCGGCGTAGTGATTCCACTGTACCTGGCCGAAGTGCTCAGCCCCGAGCGACGTGGGCGCGGCGCGGCGATGTTCCAGCTGCTGCTGACCGTTGGCCTGGTGCTGGCAGCCCTGATCGGCCTGTACCACGCCCACGCCGTGGATGCCGCCACCGAAACCGTGCGTTCGCTGCCGGTCGCGCAGCAGGCACAGGAACTGTTCACGGTGAAGGACCACGCCTGGCGCACCATCTTCTGGACCTGCCTGGCGCCGGGCCTGCTGTTCTGCGCCGGCATCTTCTGGCTGTCCGAATCACCACGCTGGCTGGTGCGCCGCGGTCGCATCGATGAAGCCCGCCGCAGCCTCCAGCGCGTCCTGCCGGCCGCAGATGTCGAGCCCACGCTGGCCCAGATCCAGGCGCCGGAATCGAGCAGCAGCGACGGCAAGCGCGATCCGCTGCTCAGCCGCCGCTACGTGGTGCCGTTCCTGCTCGCCTGCGTGGTGCTGGCCTGCACCCAGGCTACCGGCATCAACTCGGTACTGGCCTACGCGGTGAACATCCTCAACCAGGCCGGCCTGTCCGGTTCAGTGGCCAACGGCGCCGACGTGGCAATCAAGCTGCTCAATGCGGTGATGACCGTGGTCGCGTTGCTGCTGGTCGACCGCAAGGGCCGCAAGTTCCTGCTGATGCTCGGCAGCGGTGGTATCTGCGTGGCCCTGCTGGCAGCGGCCACGCTGTTCTTCCAGGCCGAGCGCGGTCGCGCTGATGTGCAGCCGCAGTTGCAGGCGGCGGTCAATGGCGATGGCCTGCAGCTGGTGCTGGATGAAGCCCAGTGGCAGCGCCTGAGCAATGGCATCGACAGCCAGGGCCGGCCGCTGCAGCTGACCGTGTCGTACGCCTACGGCGACTTCACCAATGTGCGCGCCGTGCGCAGCGACAACCTGATTGATCGCGAACTGCGTATCGACCGCACCGGCACCGTACAGCCAGACAGCGTGATCGGCGCATTCTTCCGCAAGTTGCATCTGAACCCGTTCGCCGACCCGGCCAGTGCCGCGCAGGCGCCGCTGCGCGTCGAACAGGCCCGCATCGGCCCGGTGCCGCCGCCTGCACATGGCTGGGCGGTGGCCGCCTGCATCCTGGTATTCGTCGCGTTCTTCGCGGTCGGCCCCGGCGTGTGCGTGTGGCTGGCACTGTCGGAGCTGATGCCGAACCGCATCCGCTCCAACGGCATGAGCATCGCACTGCTGATCAACCAGTTCGTGTCGACCACCATCGCCGCCATCTTCCTGCCCACGGTGGGCCACTACGGCTACGCCAGCATGTTCGTGTTCTGGGCGGCGTGCACCTTCGTGTTCTTCTTGGTAGCCGCGTTCTGGCTGCCGGAGACCAAGGGCAAGTCGCTGGAGGAGATCGAGGCACGGTTCGCCCGGTAGCGGTCGACCTTGGTCGACCTCCGCGCGTAACGCGGTGGTGTTGGCGCGCCCGTCACTGACCGGTGATGTGCTTCGCCAACGCCTGTGCCTCGGCAATGCTCGGCAGCCCGCTCAGCATCATCGATTCACCGAACGGGCCTTTCACCGTCGCCACCATCAGCACGCGGCCGTCCACGCTGAGCGCCGCGCGCTGGCCCACCAGTGCTGCCGTGCCATCGTGGATGCGCTGGTGCGCTTCGGGTCGATAGCGGATCTGCAGGCCAGGTTGCTTGGCTTCATCCAGCACGTAGCGCACGTCGGCAATGTCGGTGCTGCCGGCAATCGGCGGCTCGCGCAGGGCCAGGGTTTCGCCTTGCCACTGCGCCTGCCTGCCCTTGCCGTCCGCATCGACCGCGCTCAGGCGTACATCCACACCCGCGCGCGGTACGTGTCCCTCGACCGCCTGCACTGCGGGCGTGGCACCTGGCGTGCATCCGGCCATGGCCAGTGCCGCGCCCAGCAACAACGCAAGCGCCGTTCTCACTTCAGCTTCCGCAGCTTGAACGCCACCAGCACCTGCAGCAGGCCGTACAGCAGGCTGCCAATGCCGATCCACAGCGTGGTCACCGCCACGCCCGCGTACGGGTTGGCCGCGAACAGCAGGCCCAGCACCACCGCCAGCACGCCGCTGAGAATCAGCAGCCACTCACCCTGGATCTGCTTGCGCACGCGGATCGCGAACACGATGCGATAGATGCCTGCCACCAGCAGCCACGCCGCCAGGAACAGCACCAGCACGCTGGCGGTGGCCAGCGGATTGATCACCGCCAGGATGCCGAAACCCAGCGAGGCGATGGCATACAGTGCCAGCCAGCCACGCGACGCGCCGCTGCCGCCGCTGACCAGTGCGAACAGGCTGATGACGCCTTCAACGATGGCCATCACGCCCAGCGTCCACGCCAATGCCATGGCGGCGGACAGCGGCCAGCCGATGGCGATGATGCCGAAGCCCAGCGCTACCAGGCCATACAGCAGCAGGATCCACCAGCTGCGACCCACCGCCGACAACAAGGGAGACAAGGGGGAATTCATGGTCACTCCTTCGATCCGGAACCGGCCACATCCTAGCCCCCGGCGATGAAGACAACGATCACGGCACCCGCGCGCACACCCATACCCGCACCTCTTCAGCACCCACGCAGCGCAGCGTTTCGGCAATCTCCATCACCGTACTGCCGGTGGTCATCACGTCGTCAACCACGGTCAATCGGGGTGGCACCGGACCGCGTACATCGAACGCATCGAACAGGTTTTCCCTGCGCTGCTCGGCCGTGCGTTCGGACTGTGGCGCCGTATGCCGCCGCCGGTACAGCCCGTGCCAGACCGGCAACGGCAGCAGCCGGCACAGCTCGGCGGCCTGGTTGTAGCCACGCTGGCGCAGGCGGCGGCGGTGCAGGGGTACCGGCGCCAGTGGTGGGCATGACCAGGCGGGCGGTGCCCGCTGCATCAACTGCGCCAGCAGGCGGCCAGCCGCCAGGTCCTGATGGAACTTGTAGCGCAGCAGCAGCTGGTCCACTGGCGGCAGGTACAACAGGCTGGCATGGGTGGCCGTCTGCGGTGGCGCTTCCTCGCGGCAGCTGCCGCAGACGATCAGGGCGGCGTCCGGCAACGGCAGCGCGCAACGCAGGCAGGCGCGGCCGGCCCAGGGTAGTTCGGCGAGGCAGGCGCGGCATAGGTCAAGGCCATCATGGCCTGGGTCGTCACAGACCAGGCAGCGCAATGGCAGCAGCAGGCGAAGCACGGACTGCAGGCTGCAGACGGCGCGGGGAAAGGCAGGCATACGTTGCAGCGTGAGCACCTCGATGGCGCGATGCCATCGGCGGTGTTCCCGGCGAGCCGTAGGAACTTTCACCGTTCTACCGGATCACTTCACCTCGTGGGCGCCGGCGCGGCATCCACCCGCGTGCGGTACACCATGTACGGCGTCTGCCGGCGATCCACGCCACCATTGAAGCCGGCCTGTCGATGCAGCTGGTTGGCGGTGAAATACAGATAGCCGTCCGGCCCCATCGACAGCGTATCCGGCCACAGGATGCGCGGGTCGTGCACCACCGTCGTCCATCGCCCCTGCGCGTCGCGGGCATGGATGGCGTTGTGCTCGTAGTCGCTGGCATACAACCGCCCGTTGGCGTCCATCTCCATGCCATCGGAGGCGCCTTTGTCGCCCAGGTCGACCACCGCTGCCGCCAGTTCCGCTTCACTCAGCTTCGGGTCGCGCAGCAGCGCGGTCGGCACGCTGTACAGATGACGGCTGGACAAGGGTGTGTAGAACAGGGTGCCGCCATCGGGCGACAGGGCGATGCCATCGGCGGCCACGGTGAACGGCTGGGTCGAACCATCCGCGTTGCGCAGCCGCATCTGCTGCCCTTCCACGATCGGTACGAAGGTCGGGTCGGCTGACGTGGACACATGCCCGATCAGGCGCTTGGTGGCGCTACCGGTAGCGAGGTCGATCACGATGATGCCGCCGATACCGCTCAGCGACGAGTCGGTCACGTAGGCCACGCCCTCGCGGCCGACCCGGAAATCGAAGCGCACATCGTTGACGTAGGTGCGCGCGTCGATGACGTTGGCCGGGAACACCAGTGTCCTGGCCACGGTATTGGTAGCCAGATCGATCGCCACCAGCTTGGCGCCACCGGCCTGCGGTGCGGAGAATCCGGGCGCTGCAGTGTCCAACACCCAAAGCCGGCCTTGGCCATCGGCCACCACGCTCTGCACGCTGATGAAGTGTGCAGCCGGGTCGGCTCCGTCCGCGCTGTTGATGCGCGCATCCGGATAGGGAACGGCGCGGCCGTCGCGCCATTCGGCCACGCTGCAGCTCACGTCATCGCCCCAGCGCGGGAAGTTGACGAAGATGCGCCCGGTTTCAGATACCGCCACGCTGGTGGGCATGGCACCCTCGAAACGCGCCACCGGTTCGAGGGTACCGATGCTGCGCTCGCTGGGCAGCATGGGCGCGCCGGACATCGCCAGCGCGGGGGAACTGGCCAGGGCCAGGACGGCAGCCGCCAGGCTGCGGATACGGCAGTTGATCATGTTGCTCTCGATGCGGGTCCGGGTGCAGCCCCGGCGTGGACGCATCTTCTGCGGCGCACGCGGCATCGGGTAGACGGTGCAGTGCGGAATCAGCTTCACTGCTGGAGTGAAAATGGAGGGTTGATTGATCGCATTGATTGAAGCAATGATCGTTGTCTATCCGTTGCGTGCCTGCCTTGCGGCAAACCCGCTCAAGACATCTCAACGGCTGCCAACGCGGTTTCGAACCTGTGCTGGCCCTCTTCACCCCACCAGGGAACGGTCATCACGCCCCCCCGCCGCTGCAACTGGTGTAGAAGGAGCAGGAAGGCCTGGACCTCCCGCTGGCCCCATGACGCTCCCATGCGGTAATCGAACGTCAACCCATGGCGCATGACGAGCACACCCAGTTCTGGCAGAAGAACGCCGCCGCAGGCAATGTCTGCAAGACCGACATGGAAGGGTTCCACTTCGTCCTGGAGAACGCTTCGCGCGTCGCCCGGTCCCATGAACGGCTGATCACGATCTTCTGCACGGTGCCAGAGTTGCACGCTTCCAGAACCCGCGACGCGGGCACCGCAGGCAAACAGATAGGCGAACGCATCGGCCGTTCCGGCGGCCTCACGGTACGCGAGCTCCACTTCCGGAAGCGAGCCATCATCGGTCACGAAGTAGCACCGTAACGTCGCCAACAGCTCCTGTGGGATGAACATTGCGACTCCAGGCTGCATTGCTCCTAATCATCTCCATTTTCACGGGTGCGCGAGGTTCGCACGGCAGGCGCCTTGACAGCCACATCTCCAGCCGTTTTCGGCACCATCAACAGCTCCGCCAACCCACGGTAGATCGGCACGCGGCACACCAGCCCGGACACGCCGCGCGCGATCAGCACCGTGGCCAGGATCGGCAGGAGCAGATCACCACTGTCGGTCAGCTCCAGCGAGATCACCGCCGAGGTCAGCGGGGCCTGGGTGACGCCGGTCAGGTAGGCACACATGCCCAGCAGCACGAACGCACGCGGATCCACGCCCGGCATCAACATCGCCAGGTTATGCCCAAGACCGGCACCGACCGCCAGCGCCGGCGAGAACAGGCCGCCGGGAATGCCCGCCACGTAGGACGCCAGGTTCGCCAGCAGCTTCATCAGACCGAACTCGTGGCCCACCATCGCCTGCCCCTGCACCAGGCTGCGCGCCTGTTCGTAGCCGGTGCCGAATGCGCCTTCTCCGAACGCCAGGGCCAGCAGCACCACCACCGTCCCGCAGCCTGCGGCCAGCAACACGGGATGCCGCTGCCGCAGTTGCCCGAGCCAACGGGGGCGGCCCGCCGCACTGGCCAACACCGCGCGCGCGAACAATCCGCCCAGCAATCCGGCCACTGCGCCGCACAGCAGGATCGCCAGCCAGCCCTGGCCGAGCGGCAGGCGCGCACTCACATGGCCGAAGTAGGTGTAGTTGCCGAGCAGGCCCAGCGAGACCACGCCACCGACGATCACTGCGGTCAGCAGGGTGCCGGAGAAGCGATGCTCGAAGCGGCCGCTGAGCTCCTCGATGGCGAAGACGATGCCGGCCAGCGGTGTGTTGAACGCCGCCGCGATGCCGGCCGCGCCCCCGGCCAGCAGGAAGTGCGAGAGTTCGCGCGGGTCCTTGAAGCCGAACCAGCGGCCGAACAGGTACATCAGGCTCGCGCCCACATGCACGGTCGGGCCCTCGCGACCAACGGACGCGCCACCGAGCAGGGACAGCGAGGTCAGCAGCAGCTTGCCCGCCGAGACCGCGGGCGACAGGTTGGTCTTGCGGAAGGACTCGTCCGGCCTGTCCAGTGCGGCAATGACCTGCGGAATGCCGCTGCCCCGCGTGGGCTTCAGCACGCCACTGGTCAGCCAGGCCAGCAACGCGAAGATGCCGGGCGTGAGCAGCAGGGCCCACCACGGCGAGTGCGCGGTGATGCGCTGGAACAGGTGGAAGGCCGCGTCGCTGGCCTTGGCAAACAGGATGGCCACCAGCGCTACGGCCACAGCCCCGCCCCAGAGCGCGGCACGGCGGCGCCAGGCCTCACTGAGAACCAGCGCGGTGATGCGGCCGCGGAGGCGATGGAGATCGGTCATGCAGGACAGTCTGGACGCTGCGGAGGAAGGCGGACAGCGGCTACTGTGGCTGAAGGCCTTGCAGGATGCGGTGAAATGCCCCGATACGGGTCGTCCCGACTGCCTGCCCCGTGCGTGCATCGCTGGACGCGCAGGCGCTCCCGCCACCGGCGCTTTTGCACCCCGCACTTCCAGTACGCCGCGCGCGACCCGTTCGCGCACACGCTGGGCGTAGAAGACATCGGCAATGCCGGGGTGGCGCTGCGGGTCCAGCGACATCGCGTTCCCCACGATGCAGGCGATGTTCGGAACTGTCCATCGCAGTGGAAACGCAGTTGCGCATCGATCCGGGCGATGCCTCCATCGGTCAGCGCGGCGGTGCTTTGCCGCTACTGGTCGGTGAGAGGGACATCGCTGTCAGGACCTTCGTCCGTATCACGCAGGCAACCGTTTATCGCCAACAAGCGAACCAAGACATAGTGACCGAATGCTTCAAGTTCCTCCTTCGGCAGCATCGCCGGATCGAGCTCCCCCGCCGCGTAGTCCTTGAAGGTCACGAAGGTGTGATTCTTCCACTGCCCCGGCGCATCGGCCTGACGCAGATCATCCAGCACCACGCGCAGGCCGCCGTCAGGAAGTGCGGCCAGGCTGCACAGCACCGCGTCGCGGCGGATCGGATAGGACTGGTAGCTGTTCATGGCATGTACTCGCGCGTCCGTATGCAGCAATGAACTTACACCGTAGCGCCCATTCATGGCGGCCGCTCAATGTAAACTTTTCTATATATAATTTGGTTGACAGCACTCACCAACCCACCCACACTGCCGCCCTCGCTCCACTCGTACCCAAGGTCCGCCATGGCTGCTGCCATCCGCCACGACTGGCAACACGACGAACTGCAGGCCCTGTTCGACCTGCCGTTGCCCGAGCTGCTGTTCCGCGCCGCGGCGGTCCACCGTGAGCACTTCGACCCGGCGCAGGTGCAGGTCTCCACGCTGCTGTCGGTGAAGACCGGAGGCTGCCCGGAAGACTGCGCGTACTGCCCTCAGGCGCAGCGCTACAGCACCGGGGTGAACGCGCAGAAGCTGATGGACACCGATGCGGTGCTGGCCAAGGCCCGCCAGGCCAAGGCCGCCGGTGCGTCGCGTTTCTGCATGGGTGCCGCGTGGCGATCACCGAAGGACCGCGACATCCCGAAGGTAGCGGCGATGATCGCCGGGGTGAAGGCGCTGGGCCTGGAGACCTGCGCCACGCTGGGCATGCTCAGTGGCGAACAGGCACGCGCGCTGAAGGACGCCGGCCTGGACTACTACAACCACAACCTCGACACCGCACCGGACTACTACGATTCGATCATCCACACGCGCCAGTACCAGGACCGCCTGGACACGCTGGAGCACGTGCGCGAGGCCGGCCTGAAGACCTGCTGCGGGGGCATTGTCGGCATGGGCGAGACGCGCGCGCAGCGCGTTGGCCTGCTGCTGGCGCTGGCCACGCTGCCGGCGCATCCCGATTCGGTGCCGATCAACAGGCTGGTGCAGGTGGCGGGCACCCCGCTGCATGGCAGCGCGGAGCTGGACCCGTTCGAATTCGTGCGCATGATCGCGGTGGCACGCATCGCCATGCCGCGCTCGATGGTGCGGCTGTCGGCCGGGCGCGAAGCCATGAGTGACGAACTGCAGGCGCTGTGCTTCCTGGCCGGTGCCAATTCGATCTTCTACGGCGACAAGCTGCTGACCACCGGCAACCCGGAGAGTGAGCGCGACCTGGCCCTGTTCGCCCGGCTGGGACTGCAACCGATGGCGGTGCAGGTGGATGCCGAGGGCCACGATCACGGCGGTACAGTGCACGCCGACATCAGCGCCGATGCGCCCGGCTGCGGCTGCGCTCACGCGGCCTGAGACGGGGTACAAGCAGGCGTCGCGGCAACGCGCTACCCTAGCCGCCCCGTCGCCGCATTCAGCCGCCATGGCCCGCCCCGACCTGACCGCCCGCCTCCACGCCCAGCGCGCCCTGCGCGATGCCCAAGGCCGTCGCCGCACGCGGCGCACGGTCAACCGTCGTGATGGCGTCCGCCTGGAAGTGGACGGCCAGTGGCTGACCGGCTTCTGCAGCAATGATTATCTGGGCCTGGCCCAGCAGTTCAGCGTGGTCAACGCGCTGCAGGATGCCGCTGCACGCGAAGGCGCCGGCGCCGGTGCATCGCATCTGGTCTGCGGCCACCACGCCCTGCATGACGCGCTGGAGCGCGAAGTGGCGGAGTGGCTGGGCTACCCGCGCGCGCTGCTGTTCGGTAGTGGCTTCGCCGCCAACTTGGCCGTGCAGCAGGCACTGCTGAGCGAAGAGAGTGATGTCTGCGTGCAGGACAAGCTCAACCACGCCAGCCTCTTGGATGCGACGCGGCTGGCCGGTGCGCGCCTGCGCCGTTATCCGCACCTTGATGCCGAAGGCGCGATGCGCCAGCTCAAGCACGCGCCCGACGGCGCGGCGATGCTGGCCACCGATGGTGTCTTCAGCATGGATGGCGACATCGCACCGCTGCGTGCATTGTCGCTTGTGGCACGCCTGCAGCAGGCGCTGTTCTATGTGGACGATGCGCACGGCGTAGGCGTGGTCGGTGACGGCCGTGGCGCCGTGGCCGCCGCCGGGCTGGGCGTGGACGATGTGCCGCTTCAGCTGGTCACGCTGGGCAAGGCACTGGGCGGTTCCGGCGCGCTGGTGCTGGGCCGCGACGATCTGGTCGAGCACCTGGCTGAAACCGCACGCCCCTACATCTACACCACGGCGATGCCGCCACCGCTGGCCGCCGCTGCACTGGAAGCGGTGCGCCTGGCACGCCGTGACAACTGGCGCCGCTCGAAACTGACCGACCTGATCGCGCTGTTCCGCAGCGAGGCACGCCGCCATGGCCTGGACCTGATGGCTTCGGAAACGCCGATCCAGCCGCTGCTGTGTGGTGACGATCACCGCGCCGTGGCGATGTCCAAGGCACTGGAGCAGGCTGGTTGGCTGGTCGGCGCGATCCGTCCGCCCACGGTGCCCGAAGGCAAGGCGCGCCTGCGTGTGACCCTGTCCGCCCTGCACACGCCGGAACAGGTGCGTGGCCTGGTGGACGCGATCGCCAGCGCGCGCGATCGCGTGGATCTGGCGGTGCGTGACGCCGCGCCACCGCCATTGCCTGTCTTTGCCTGAGCCTGCTGTCGTTTTCCCATGCATATCGACGTCACCGGCCAGGGGCCGGACCTGGTACTGATCCATGGCTGGGCCCTGCAGGGCGGTGTGTTCGCACCCTTGGTGCAGCGCCTGGCCGACCGGTTCACCCTGCATCTGGTTGATCTGCCGGGCCATGGCCACAGCCGCGAAGACACCACGCCGTTGCGCCTGCCGTTCGTGGTGAACGCCATTGCCGCGGCCACGCCGCCGGCGGTGTGGTGCGGCTGGTCACTGGGCGGCCTGTTCGCACTGCACGCCGCCGCAACGCTTCCGAAAGTGCGCGGGCTGGCGATGATCGCGGCCACGCCGCGCTTCGTGCGCGGCCACGACTGGCCGCATGCGGTGGAGCCGGCGGTGTTCGAGCAGTTCGGGCGCGAGCTGGCGACCGATTTCGGTGGCACCCTGGAACGCTTCCTGGCGCTGGATGTGATGGGCTCGGCGCACGCCCGCGAGGAGCTGCGCACGCTGCGCCAACGCCTGGTTGAGCGCGGCGCGCCCACCGAACGGGCCCTGCTGGAAGGCCTGCGCCTGCTGGAAAGCACCGACCTGCGCGGCGCATTGCCAACACTGGGCAAACCCAGCCTGTGGATCGCCGGCCAGCGCGACCGGCTGGTGTCTCCGGCGGCGATGCAGGCCGCTGCGGCATCGGCCCCGGGTGCGCAGGCGCTGACCATCGCCCATGGCGGCCACGCGCCCTTCCTCGGCCATGCCGACGAGGTGGCCAGCGCCCTGCAACACTTCGTTGCCGGCCTGTCACCGGCCGATGGCGGACAATGAGCGCCTTCCTCATTCCACGGGATTGACGCATGGATCTAGGTATCAACGGCCGCTGGGCACTGGTCTGCGGCGCAAGCAAGGGCTTGGGCCTGGGCTGCGCGCGTGCGCTGGTGCGCGAGGGCGTCAACGTGATGATCGTGGCCCGTGGCGAGGCTGCACTGCAGGTCGCTGCCGAAGAGCTGCGTGCACTGCCCGGTGCCGCTGAGGTGCGCGCGGTCGCCGCCGACGTCACCACCGACGCCGGTCGTGCCGCGGCGCTGGCCGCATGCCCGCAGGTGGACATCCTGGTCACCAATGCCGGTGGCCCGCCACCGGGCGACTTCCGCACTTTCGAGCGCGACGACTGGATTGCCGCGCTGGACGCCAACATGCTGGCGCCGATCGCGCTGATCCGCGCCACCGTGGACGCGATGATTGCGCGTGGCTTCGGCCGCATCGTCAACATCACCTCGTCGGCGGTGAAAGCCCCGATCGACATCCTGGCGCTGTCCAATGGCGCGCGCAGCGGCCTGACCGGGTTCGTCGCCGGCCTGTCGCGCCGCACCGTGGCGCACAACGTCACGATCAACAACCTGCTGCCCGGCCAGTTCGACACCGACCGCCTGCGCGCCAACTTCGCCCACACTGCGGGCAAGGACGGCGATGCCGGCGCAGTGGCCGAACGCCGCCGCCAGCAGATTCCCGCCGGCCGCTTCGGCACGGCGGACGAGTTCGGCGCCGCCTGCGCCTTCCTGTGCAGTGCACACGCCGGTTACCTCACCGGGCAGAACCTGCTGATCGACGGCGGCGCCTACCCCGGTACGTTCTAAGAGACTTTCGCAATGCCGTCCCAATTCGATGCCCGCCATGTCCGCCGCGCATTCGCGCGTGCCGCCACCAGTTACGACGCTGCCGCCGCCCTGCAGCGCGAGGTGCAGTCGCGGCTGATCGAATCGTTGGACTACCTGGAGGCACGCAAGCCCGAGGTGGTGCTGGACATCGGCGCGGGTACCGGCCACGCCAGCGCGTTGATGAAGAAGCGTTGGCCGAAGGCGCAGGTGATCGCGCTGGATGTGGCACTGCCGATGCTGGACCAGGCCAAGCGCCAGGCCGGCTGGTGGAAGCCGTTCCAACGCTTGTGCGGCGACGCCGCCGCGCTGCCGCTGGCCGACAACAGCGTGGACGTGATCTTCAGCAACCTGTGCCTGCAGTGGGTGGACGACCTGCCGGCGGTGTTCGCAGGCTTCCGTCGCGTGCTCAAGCCCGGTGGCCTGCTGCTGTGTTCCACCTTCGGCCCGGAAACCCTGATCGAACTCAACGAGGCCTTCGCGGCCGCCGATGACCGCCCGCACGTGAGCCGCTTCGCGCAGATCGCCCAGTTCGGCGATGCGCTGATGATGGCCGGCTTCCGCGACCCGGTGCTGGACCGCGATCTGTTCACCCTGACCTACGACGACCTGCCCTCGTTGATGCGCGAGCTGCGCGCGATGGGCGCGACCAATGCGCGGGTGGATCGCCGCCACACGCTGACCGGGCGTGGCCGTTTCGCTGCGGCGGCAGCGGCGTATGAACCGATGCGCCGCGCCGACGGCAAGCTGCCCAGCAGCTGGGAAGTGATCTATGCCCATGCCTGGGCACCGGACCCGGGCGCACCGATCCGCGAAGGCGGGCATGACGTGGCCTCAGTGCCGGTTTCGGCGATTCCGATCCGGCGCAAGCAGACCTGATCGCCTGGTAGTGCCGGCCGCTGGCCGGCAACCTCACGTTTCCATGGTGGGCATCTGCCGGCCAGCGGCCGGCACTACCGAATGGTAGCCGCCCAAATCAGGCTCCCGCCTCAGGTGTTGGCCGGCGAACTCAGCGGCGGCCGTACCAGGTCGCGGTGGAAGAAATAGATTTCCTGCACCAGGAAACGCCAACTGGTGTGGAAGCTGCGGAAGCGCGTGCTGGGCGTGGACGAGGCCAGTGCATCGATGCCCAGCGCCTTGCTCAGGCGCAGCGCACGCGCCATGTGCAGCGGGTCGCTGACGATGATCACCCGGTGCAGGTTGCGCTGGTCCATCAGCCGCTTGGCTTCCACCAGGTTCTGCACGGTGTTGCGGGAGGCAGTCTCGATCAGGATCGCATCGTCCGGCACGCCGTGCTTGAGCGCATAGCGCCGCGCCACCTGTGACTCGGAAAAGCGCGCGCCGGTACCACCATAGCCGCCGGTGAAGATCAGCAGTGGCGCGAACCGGGCCTCATAGAGATCCAGCCCATGACGGATGCGTTCTTCGAATACCGGCGACGGCTTGGCGTCATAGGCCGCCGCACCGAGCACGATGATGGCGTCGGCCTTGGCAGCCTGGTCACGCTCGCCGACCCAGACGATCCAGGCAGTCACGCCCAGCAGCCAGATCACCAGCAGGACGAACAACCGCCACAGCCAGCCCAGCAGGCCAGTGCGATGCCGGTGCCGGTCGCGGCTCACGGCGCGCCCCAGCGCAGTGCGGGCAGGTCGACGTTGCCGCCGGACAGCACCAGGCCCACGCGCAGGCCGGCAAAACGCTGAGGCTGCGCCAGCACCGCGGCGAGCACGGTCGCCGATGACGGCTCGACCACCTGCTTGAGGACCTCCCACAGCAAGCGCATCGCCGCCATCGTCGCCGCGTCATCGACCACGATCACCTCGGCGTTGGCCGCGCGCAGCAGCTCGAAGTTGGGCGCGCCGATCAGGGTGCGCAGACCGTCGCAGATCGTGTCTGGGGTGAACGGCCCCGGGCGCTCGCCAGCGGCCAACGAGCGCGCGGTGTCGTCCGCGCCGGCCGGCTCGGCCAGCACCAGCCGGGTCTGCGGGCTGGCGAGCTGCAGGGCCCGCGCGGTACCGCTGGCCAGGCCACCGCCGCCCACCGGTACCACCAGCACGTCGAACGGGCCGTCGCTGTGCAGCAGCTCCAGTGCTGCGGTGCCCTGCCCGGCCATCACCGCCGGGTCCGCATAGGGATGGACCAGGGTCGCGCCGGTATCAGCCTGTACTTTGGCGCAGGTGGCCTCTCGGTCAGCGACGGTCGGCGGGCAGCGCCAGAGCGTGGCGCCATGGCGGGCGATGTTGGCCAGCTTGGCCGCCACTGCACCTTCGGGCACCACCACGTGGCAGGGAATGCCACGGGTGCGCGCGGCCAGGGCCAGGGCGGCGCCGTGGTTGCCGGAGGAATGGGTGACCACGCCGGCGCCGGCGCGATCGGCATCCAGCGACCACACCGCATTGCAGGCGCCGCGGAACTTGAATGCGCCACCGCGCTGCAGATGCTCGGCCTTGAACGCCAGCTGCGCGCCGGCCAGCGCATCGAGCGTGCGCGAGCGCAGCACCGGGGTCACGCTGGCGTGCGGCGCGATCCGCGCAGCGGCAGCCAGGACATCATCGGCACGGGGCAACAGTGAATCGCTCATGACGCAAGATTAACGTATGGCTCCCTGCTGGCGACCCCGGCACAGGTCATGCCAGCATGGCAGCCTTCACCTCCATTCATCCTGGACAGTGAAGTTAAGGGCCGATTCAACGCCTGCGCACGAAGCTCACTGTACAACCCGTCCTCTGGGGGGACCCACCATGAAAACGCGCCTGATGCTTGCCGGTGGCCTGATGCTGGCCCTGGCCGGCTGCACCACCTACGACTATGTCGGCGGTGGCCGCAGCGGCAGCTACTACCACGGTGCGCCGTCGGTGGAGTACCGCTACCCCGCCGGCTATCCCTACAACTACGGCTACCCGTACTACGGCGGCTATGGCGGCTACTACGGCGGCTATGGCAATCCGTATTACTCGCGCCCGATCTACCGCCCGCCGCACAACCACCGCCCGCCACCGCGCCCACCCGGCAACGGCGGCGAGAACCGCCCGCCACCGCCGTCGCGGCCGTCGTACAACGGCGGTTCGCCGTGGCGGAACATGGACTCGATGCGCCGGCCGCCGCAATCGAACATCCAGCCCTCTGCGCCCCCGCCGCCGGCCCGTCCGGCTCCGGCGCCGAGTGCGCCAAGAATGAACGGTTCCCCCTGGCGCAACATGGATCGTGGGACGCAGCGCACAGTTGAGCGCTGAACCGTCTTGCATTTCACACGGTCCAAGCCGCACTCTACGGGGCCAGTGACGGCCCGCGTCACAAAGTGACAAAAACGACACGGGCCGCCGCAAAAATCTCTACGTCGATATCCGACAGGAACATCTGGATCCCCCCTGTTCCGGCCCTGTCGGATGTCGGCACCTCTGAAAGCAGACGGCCCCGCAGTGCGGGGCCGTTTGTTTTGCGGGGTCGTCAACCGGCGGCCGCAGCTTCCGTAGATCCACGCCATGCGTGGATGGCGGCCTCCCGATAGCGCCAAAAAACAGGGCCGGGCAGTCCCCCGACTGCCGGCCCCCTGCTCCCCCACCGTGCGCCTGTACCGGCCCCTGTTCCAATTCCGGTCACGGGCGCCTGCGGCGCCAGCCACGGTGGGTGCTATTGGGTTATCTGCAAAAATCCTGCCAACTTTAGGGCTGATTTCGACGGGAGCCGGCCGGCGCCGACGTCCCAGCCCCGAATGGCGCTAAAATCGCCACCCCGGTGCCGCCCCGGCCGCGCCCGCCCCCAGCTGAACAGCCCCATGAACCCGTCCTTCCATCGTTACGACGTCATCGTCATCGGCGGTGGCCACGCCGGCACCGAAGCCGCGCTGGCCGCGGCCCGTACCGGCGTGCGCACCCTGCTGCTGACCCACAACATCGAAACAGTGGGCGCGATGAGCTGCAACCCGGCCATCGGCGGCATCGGCAAGGGCCATCTGGTCAAGGAAATCGACGCCCTGGGCGGTGCGATGGCGCATGCCGCCGACCGCGCCGGCATCCAGTGGCGCACGCTCAACGCCTCCAAGGGCCCAGCCGTGCGCGCCACCCGCTGCCAGGCCGACCGCAACCTGTATCGCATGGCGATCCGCGCCATCGTCGAAGGCCAGGCCAACCTGACCGTGTTCCAGGCCGCCGTCGATGACCTGGTCATTGAAGGCGACGCCGTGCGCGGGGTCATTACCCAGACCGGCCTGCGCTTCGACGCCGGGGCCGTGGTGCTGACCGCCGGCACCTTCCTCGCCGGCAAGATCCATGTCGGCCCGACCCAGTATGCCGCCGGCCGCATGGGCGACCCGCCGGCCACCACGCTGGCCGCGCGCCTGCGCGAGCGCCCGTTCCAGGTCGACCGCCTGAAGACCGGCACGCCGCCGCGCATCGATGGCCGCACGCTGGACTACAGCGTGATGGACGAGCAGCCGGGCGATTCGCCGCGGCCGGTGATGTCCTTCCTCGGCTCGGTGGACGAGCATCCGCAGCAGGTCAGCTGCTGGATCACCCACACCACCGAGCAGACCCACCAGATCATCCGCGACGCGCTGCACCGCTCGCCGCTGTACAGCGGCCAGATCGAAGGCATCGGCCCGCGCTACTGCCCGTCCATCGAGGACAAGGTGGTGCGCTTCGCCGAAAAGGCCAGCCACCAGATCTTCGTCGAACCCGAAGGCCTGGGCATCGTCGAGATCTACCCCAACGGCATTTCCACCTCGCTGCCGTTCGACGTGCAGCTGGAGATGGTGCGCAGCATCCGTGGCTTCGAGAACGCGCACATCACCCGCCCGGGCTACGCCATCGAGTACGACTTCTTCGATCCGCGCGGGCTGAAGGCGTCGCTGGAGACCAAGCTGGTCAACGGCCTGTTCTTCGCTGGCCAGATCAACGGCACCACCGGCTATGAGGAGGCCGCCGCGCAGGGCCTGCTGGCCGGCCTCAACGCCGCACGCCAGGTGCGTGGGCTGGACGGCTGGTGCCCGCGCCGCGACGAGGCCTACCTGGGCGTGCTGGTGGATGACCTGATCACCCACGGCACCAACGAGCCGTACCGCATGTTCACCAGCCGCGCCGAGTACCGGCTGCAGCTGCGCGAGGACAATGCGGACCAGCGCCTGACCCCGACCGGCCGCGAGATGGGCCTGGTGGATGATCGTCGCTGGGGTGCGTTCGAGACCAAGCAGGCCGCTGTTGCTGCCGAGCGCGCACGCCTGGGCGCGCTGTGGGCAACCCCGGCCAATGCGCTGGGCCGCGAAGTGCAGGACACGCTGGGCGTGGCGGTCAGCCGCGAGACCAACGTGCTGGACCTGATCAAGCGCCCCGAGCTGGATTACGCGCAGCTGATGCAGGTGCCATCGCTGGGGCCGGCAGTGGCCGACGCCAAGGTGGCCGAGCAGGTGGAGATCGGCGTGAAGTACGCCGGCTACCTGGACCGCCAGCGCGAGGAGATCGAGCGCCAGCAGCGGCATGAGGCCACGCCGATCGCCGAGGCGTTCGACTATGCGACCGTGCGCGGGCTGTCGGCCGAAGCACTGCAGAAGCTGGAGCGGGTGCGCCCGCAGACCATCGGCCAGGCGCAGCGTATTCCGGGCATGACCCCGGCAGCGATCTCACTGCTGCTGGTGCACCTGGAGCGCGCGCGCCGCGGCCGCGTGGCGTAACGCGGGACCGTCCGCTTCTGGTGGGTGCCGGCCTCGGCCGGCACGAATCATCCGATAGCGACACTCCGTGCATGTGTGCCGACCAAGGTCGGCACCCACCGGAGCGGAACACGCACCCACCTTGGCGAACGCGCTACCGTGCGTCGGCACCGCCGCCCAGCACCCTGAACAACGTCACCCGGTTGCCCGCTTCCTGCTGCTGCAGCGCGATCAGGTCCTGCTGTGCGGCAAACAGGCTGCGCTGCGCATCCAGTGCCTGCAGATAGCCGTCCAGCCCGGTGCGGTAACGCGCATCGGCCAGCGTGTAGCTGCGCTGGCTGGCGGCCACCAGCGCGCGCTGTGCGTCCATCTGCACGGTCAGGTGATCGCGCGTGGCCAGCGCATCGGCTACTTCACTGAAGGCCTGCTGGATCGCTTTCTCGTACTGCGCAATGCCGATGTCCTTGCCGATCTTCGAGGCATCCAGCGAGGCCTTCAGCGCACCGGCGTGGAAGATCGGCGCGGTGATGCTGGGCGCGAACGACCAGCCACGGGTGCCGGCCGAGAACAGCGTCGACAACGCGGTGGAGCTGTGGCCGTAGTTGGCGGTCAAGGTCAACGTCGGGAAGAATGCGGCGCGCGCGGCACCGATATCGGCATTGGCCGCCTGTAGTGCGTGTTCGGCGGACAACACGTCCGGGCGCTGCAGCAGCACGCTGGACGGCAGGTTGGCCGGCAGCGGCGCCAGTGCCACGCTGCCATCCAGCGCCTGCGCGGTTGGCAGCAGGGCCGCATCCAGCGGCGCCCCCACCAGCAACTGCAATGCATCGCGATCCTGCGCCTGCTGCCTCTGCATCTTGGCCAGCGCACCGCGCGCGGCTTCGACGCTGGTCTGTACCTGCGACAGGTCCAGGCCCGAGGCCAGGCCCTGGGCGTGGCGGGCCTCGGTGCGCTGCAGGGTCTGCTGCTGGCTGTCCAGGGTCTGCCGGGTGAACGCCAGTGACTGCTCGTCCGCTGCCAGCGCCAGCCACGCCGTGGCCACTTCGGCCACCAGGCTGGTGCGCGCGGCGCGCTGGTTCTCGGCGCTGGCCAGCCAGTTCTGCAGGGCCTCGTTCTTCAGGCTGCGGATGCGTCCGAACAGATCCAGTTCCCAACTGCTGATACCCACCTGTACGGCATCGGATTCAGTCACCTGGGTGGCACCGGTCTCGCTGTTGGCATCACTCACCCGCAAGCGGGTGACACTGCCGCTGGCATCCACCGACGGCAGCAGCGCCGCGCGCTGGATGCGGTACTGCGCCCGCTCCTTCTCCACCTGCAGCACGGCCACGCGCAGGTCGCGGTTGTTCTGCAGCGCCAGCGCGATCACCTGCTGCAGGCGTGGCTCAAGGAAGACTTCGCGCCAGGCTGGCACCGCAAGTGCTGGCTCGGCCTCGCCCGTGGCGGCATTGCCGAATTGTGCCGGCACCGGTGCCTCGGGCCGCTGGTAATGCGGCGCCATGCTCACGCAACCACCCAGCACCGTGGTGATCATTGCGGCCGCCAGGGCGCGCAGCAGCATCGGCTTCATGGGCTTGCCTCCGGGGCAGCGGCGTGGGCCGGCGCGCGGCCCGGGAACAGGCGGCGCACGAGCAGGTAGAACAACGGCACGAAGAACATGCCCAGCACCATCGAGGCGACCGTGCCGCCGGCCACGCCGGTACCCAGCGAGCGGCGCGCGGCCGAGCCGGCGCCGGTGGCGAACACCAGCGGCAGCACGCCCATCAGGAACGCCAGCGAGGTCATCACGATCGGCCGCAGGCGCAGATAGACGGCCTGCAGGATCGCCTCGCGGGTGCTCCTGCCCTGCTGTTCAAGGATGCGCGCGAACTCGACGATCAGGATGCCGTTCTTGGCCGCCAGGCCAATCGTGGTCAGCAGGCCGACCTGGAAGTACACGTCGTTGTTGAGGCCACGCAGATTCATCATGAGCACCGCACCAAACACGCCCACCGGCACCGCCAGCATCACCGCGAACGGCACCGCCCAGCTTTCATACAGCGCGGCCAGGCACAGGAACACGAACAGCAGCGAGATGGCGTACAGCATTGGCGCCTGATTGCCCGACAGCTGTTCCTGGTAGGCCATGTCCGACCAGGCATGGCTGAAGCCTTCCGGCAGTTTGTCGGCCAGGCGCGCGATCTCGGCCATCGCCTCGCCGGAGCTGACGCCGGGCGCGGGCTGGCCGGTGATCTCCATCGCCGAGATGCCGTTGTAGCGTTGCAGCGCGGCCGGCGCGCTGGACCAGTGCGCGCTGACCAGCGACGACAGCGGCACCATCTGCCCTGCCTGGTTGCGCACGCTCCAGCGCTCGATGTCCTGCGGCTGCATGCGCGCTTCGGCCGTGCCCTGGATGAACACCTTCTTGATGCGGCCCTTGTAGATGAAGTTGTTGACGAAGTCGCCACCCAGCGCCGCGTTCAAGGTGTCATTGATGTCCTGCGGATTCACGCCCATCGCCTGCGCCTTGGCGTCGTCCACCTTCACTGCATACACCGGCGCGTCTTCCAGGCTGGCGTAGCGCACGTTGACCAGCTTCGGATCCCTGGCGGCCTCCTTCAACAGCGTGTTGCGCGCGGCCACGGCGGCGGCATGGCCGGCGCCGCCTTCGTCCTGCAGTTCCAGGGTGAAGCCGCCCGCGTCACCCAGGCCAAGGATGGCCGGTGGCGAGGTGATGAACACCTGCGCATCGGGCACGCTGGCCGTGGCCGCGGTCAACCGCGCGGCAATGGTGTCGGCGTCATCCTTGCGGTCATCCCAGTCCTTCAGGCGGATGAAGGCCTGGCCGACGTTCTGGCCGCTGCCGGTGACACTGAAACCAGCGGTGGCCTGGATCGACAGCACGCCGTCGTCCTTCACCGCGGCGGCACTCAGGCGATCCATCACCGCGCGGGTCTGCTCCAGGGTGGCACCGGCCGGCAGCTTCACCAGCGCGTTGAGCATGCCCTGGTCCTCGTCGGGCAGGAACGCGCCGGGCAGGTGCCACAGCAGCAGGCCGGTGGCCACGCTCAGCGCCAGGTAGAACAGTACGCCCAGCGTGCGCCGGCCAAGGAAGCCATCCACCCGGCGACGCAGGCCGTTGGACGTGCGCTCGAAACGGTGGTTGAACCAGATGAAGAACTTGCCCAACAGGCTCGGCTCGCCGCCGTGGTCGCCATGCGGATGGCCGCCCTTGGGAATCTGGTGCAGGATGCTGCCGCACAGGGCCGGGGTGATGGTCATCGCCACCAGCACCGACAGGATCATCGCAGCGGCAATCGTCACCGAGAACTGGCGATAGATCACGCCGGTGACACCGCTGAAGAACGCCATCGGCAGGAACACGGCGGTCAGCACCAGCACGATGCCCACCAGCGCGCCGGTGATCTGGCCCATCGCCTTCAGCGTGGCCGGCTTCGGCGCCAGCCCTTCGAAGGTCATCACCCGCTCCACGTTCTCCACCACCACGATGGCATCGTCCACCAGCAGGCCGATGGCCAGCACCAGTGCGAACATGGTCAGGGTATTGATCGAATAGCCAAATGCCGCCAGCACGCCGAAGGTGCCCAGCAGCACCACCGGCACCGCGATGGTCGGGATCAGGGTGGCGCGCCAGTTCTGCAGGAACAGGTACATCACCAGCACCACCAGGATGATCGCCTCGATCAGGGTGATCACCACTTCCTTCAGCGAGATGGTCACGAACGGCGTGGTGGTGAACGCCACGTGGTAGGTGTAGCCGTGCGGCCAGTACTTCTGCAACTGCTGCAGGCGGGTCTCGATGGCCTTGGACACGGCGATGGCATTGGCGCCGGCATTGAGCTCGATGCCCAGCGACGCCGACGGCTTGCCGTTGAAGCTGCTGATGCTGTCGTAGCTCTCCGGCCCCAGGCCGATCGTCGCCACGTCGCCCAGGTGCACTACGCTGCCGTTGGCATCGGCCTTCAGCACCACCCGCGCGAACTGTTCGGGCGTGTGCAGGCGGCTGCGCGCGGTGACCGTGGCGTCCAGCTGCTGGCCCTTCAGTGCCGGCTGGCCACCCAGCTCACCGGCCGAGACGTCGGTGTTCTGCGCCTGCAGTGCGGTCTCGATGTCCGACGGCATCAGCGCGTACTGGCGCATCTTCTCCGGGTCCAGCCAGATGCGCATGGCGTATTCCTGGCCGATCGGCTGGATGTTGCCGACACCACTGACGCGGCTGATCTGGTCGTCGATGCGCGCTTCCATGAAGTTGGCGACATCGAAGTTGTCCATGCTGCCGTCTTCGCTGGTGAACGACAGCACCTCGAAGATCGAACCACTGGACTTGGTGATGGTCAGGCCGTTCTGCTGCACCGCCTGCGGCAGCGTCGCCATCGCCGCCTGCAGCTGGTTCTGTACCTGCACCTGCGCGGTGTCCGGATTGGTGCCGGTGGCAAACACCAGGTTGACCTGCGCCGAGCCATCGGAGGCGCTGGTGGAGGTCATGTACATCAGGTGGTCCAGGCTCTGCTGGGACTGCTCGATGACCTGGGTGACCGCGTTTTCCACGGTCTGCGACGAGGCGCCGGTGTAGGTGGCGCGGATGGTGATGGTGGGTGGGGCGATCTGCGGGTAGCGGTCCACCGGCAGGATCAGGATCGCGAGCAGGCCGAGCAGGCTGACCGCGATGGCGATCACCCAGGCGAAGATCGGCCGGTCGATGAAGAAACGAACCATGCGCGGCAGGCCTCAGTGCGACGTTTCGTCGGTGTTGCCGGTCGGGTCGATCGCCGGCATTGCGGCCAGCTGCGCGGTGGTGGCCGCCACCGCCTGCACCTGCTGGCCAAGCGCTACCGCGCTGCCGTTGCTGACGATCACCCGATCGCCAGCCTTCAGCCCCTGCGTGATCTGCCACTGGTTGCCCACCACCTGGCCGGTGCTGACCCGGCGCTCGACCACGCGGTCCTTTGCGTCGAGCAGGCGCAGCAGCGGCTCGCCACGTTCATTGCGCAGCACCGCCTTCTGCGGCACCAGCAGGGCGCGCGCATCGGTGGCCATCGGCAGCACCGCCCTCAGGTACATGCCCGGCAACAGCAGGCCCTCCGGGTTCGGAATGACCGCGCGCAGCACCACGTTGCCGGTGCCCGGGTCGACTGCGCTGCCGACAAACTCCAGGGTGCCTTCATGCGCGTACGTGCTGCCGTCCTCCAGCAGCACCTTCACCTGTGCCTTGCCGTCGATGGCTTTCACCCGGCCGGCATCGAGCTGCTTGCGCAGCGCCAGCATCTGCGTGCTGGACTGGGTGACATCCAGATAGACCGGGTCCAACCGCTGGATGGTTGCCAGCGCCGCGTCCTGGCCGGCGGCGACCAGCGCGCCAGCGGTGACGCTGGACGTGCCGATGCGGCCATCGATCGGTGCAGTGACCCGGGTGTAGTCGAGGTTGATGCGGGCCGCCTGCAGCGCAGCGCGCGCGGCGATCACATTGGCCTGGGCCTGCTTCAGTGCCGAGGTGGCATCGTCGGCGTCCTGCTTGCTGGCCGCATCCATGCCCAGCAGCGTGCGGGTGCGCTCGGCCTTCGGCTGCGCCGACAACACGGTGGCCTCGGCCTGCGCCAGCTGGCCACGCGCGGTATCGAAGGCGGCCTGGTACGGCGCCGGATCGATCTGGTAAAGCAGCTGGCCGGCCTTGACCTGCTGGCCTTCGGTGAACAACCGCTGGCGGATCAGCCCAGCGACCTGCGGGCGCACCTCGGACACCTCGAACGGTACGGCGCGACCGGGCAGGATCTGCTGCAGCGCCAGCGGCTGTGCGCTGGCAGTGATGACGCCCACTTCAGGGATGGCCGGGGCCTCGGACCTGCCCGCCGAGCAGGCCGCCAGGGCCAGCAGCAGGGGCAGCAACAGCGGAAGGGGGGAGCGGGACAGCGGGCGCAGGAGTGACATGGGGGGCGTGGGAGCCTTGCGTTGACCCGTGCACGCTGCCGTGGAACTGTGCAGAGAATATGGAGATTGTGCGACCGGCTCAGCGGGCGCTTGCTTTCGGCGCCGCATGCGCCGCTAATGGCCCCGCGATGGCGAAGATTCGACTCAAATTCGGCCTGACCGCGAAGACCTTCCTCGCGATCTTCACCGCCTGCCTGCTGGTGCTGGCAGTGAACGGTATTGCCAGCCGCGTGGCGTTCCAGACCGGCTTCCTGGACTACCTCAATGACCAGGGCGACCTGCGCATGCAGCGCGTGATGCCGCACCTGCAGCGCGAGTACAGTGCGCACGGCGGCTGGGAGCACCTGCGCGGCGACAGTGACCGCTGGGCGCGGCTGCTGCGCCCGGATCTGGCCCATGGGCACGAGGGGCCCGTGCCACCGCTGTCCGACCAGACCGGCGTTCCCTCCCGCCTGGGCCTGTTCGATGCACAGCATCGGTTCGTAGCCGGCAACCCGGACGCCACCAGCGACGACGAGCCGCACGCCGTGCAGGTGGACGGGCACACGGTCGGCTGGCTGGGCATGGTGCCGTTCCAGACCGTCATCGCCACCAACGACCTGAACTTCTACAACACCCAGATGCGTGCGTGGTGGGTGATCGGCATCGCGCTGCTGCTGGTGACGGTGCTGCTGGCCTGGCTGGTATCGCGCGCGCTGCGCCAGCGCCTTGCCAAACTGGCGGCGGCCACCCACCGGCTCGCCGCTGGCGACTACGCCACCCGCATCGAGCGCACCAGCGACGACGAGCTGGATGCACTGGTCAACGACTTCAACCGGATGGCGCAGGCGCTGGACGACACCGAGCGCAACCGCCGTGCCTTCATCGCCGATATCTCGCACGAACTGCGCACGCCGCTGGCGGTGGTTCGTGCCGAACTGGAAGCCATCGAGGACGGCATCCGCCCGCTGGACCGCGCCAACCTCGGTGCCCTGCAGGGCGAGATCCGCCAACTGGGCAAGTTGATCGACGACCTGCACGACCTGTCGATGACCCAGTCCGGCGGCCTGGCCTACCGCTTCGCACCGCTGGACCTGGCGGCGCTGCTGCGCAGCGAGCTCAATGGCATGCGCGTGCGCTTCTCCACGGCGGGGCTGGCACTGGAGGAGAACCTGCCCGCCACACCGCTGCAGGTATCCGGTGACGAACGACGCCTGCAGCAGGTGCTGGCCAATCTGCTGGAAAACGCATTGCGCTACACCCACGCCGGGGGCCGCGTACGCGTGCAGGCAGCGCGCGTGCCTGCCGGCGTGCAGCTGATCGTGGAAGACACCGCGCCAGGCGTGCCGGCGGACAAGTGCGCGCTGCTGTTCGAGCGCTTCTACCGGGTGGAGAGCTCGCGCAACCGGGCCAGCGGCGGCAGCGGGCTGGGCCTGGCCATCAGCCACAACATCATCCTCGCCCACCACGGCCTCATCCACGCCGAGCCATCGCCGCTGGGCGGGCTGCGCGTGGTCATTACCCTGCCGGAGCCTGCATGAGCCTGTCCACCGCCGCGTCCTCGAAGATCCTGATCGTCGAGGATGAGCCACGCCTGGCCTCGGTGCTGCGCGACTACCTGGCCGCCGCCGGCATGACCAGCGAATGGGTGGACGATGGCGGCCAGGTGATCGACGCATTCGCGCGCTACCAGCCCGACCTGGTGCTGCTGGATCTGATGCTGCCGCAGCGCGATGGCGTGGACCTGTGCCGCGAACTGCGCGCCAGCAGCGATGTACCGGTGATCATGGTCACCGCACGGGTGGAGGAGATCGACCGCCTGCTGGGCCTGGACATCGGTGCCGACGACTACATCTGCAAGCCGTTCAGTCCGCGCGAAGTGGTCGCACGGGTGATGGCGGTGCTGCGCCGCTACCGCCCGGACCCCGCTGCGCGTGCCAACAGCGGGCTGCATATCGACGAACCGGCAGCCCGCGCTACCTGGAACGGCAAGGGCCTGGACCTGACCCCGGTCGAATACCGCCTGCTGCGCACGCTGCTGGCCACGCCGGGCCGGATCTGGGCGCGCGACGAGCTGCTCGACCGCCTCTATCTGGACCACCGCGTGGTGGTCGACCGCACCGTCGACAGCCACGTGCGCAACCTGCGCCGCAAGCTGGCTGACGCCGGCATGGAAGGCGAACCGATCCGTTCGGTGTACGGCATGGGCTACAGCTACGAACCGTGATCGCGTTCGCCGGGCTTGGCCCGGCGCTACCCCGTCATGCCTCGTCGACGAACGTCACCCTCTGGTAGCGCCGGGCCATGCCCGGCGAGCGCAGCGATGCAGACCTGCGCTACAGTCGAGAACGCTCGACATTAAGAACACAACTGCATGGACGACATCCACCCGATCGCGCCGGACAAGCGCGCCGCCATCCTTTCCTCCCTGGCCGACATCGAACAGCGCTACAGCGTACGCGTGCTGCTGGCCTGCGAGTCGGGTAGCCGTGGCTGGGGCTTTTCCTCGCCGGACAGCGACTACGACGCACGCTTCATCTACGTGCATCGCCAGCCGTGGTATCTCAGCGTCAACGAGAGCACCGGTCCCGGCGAAGCGCAGCGCGATGTGATCGAGCTGCCGATCGACGATGAGCTCGATGTCAGCGGCTGGGACCTGCGCAAGGCACTGCGGCTGGTCTCAAAATCCAATCCGACACTGATCGAATGGCTGCGCTCGCCGATCGTGTACCGGCAGGATGACGCTGCGGTGGCACTGCTGTGGGAAGCCGCAAAGTCCTTCTATTCGCCGCTGGGCACGTGGTGGCACTACTTCAGCATGGCACGCTCGAACCATCGCGGGTACCTGCGTGGCGAGATGGTACGCACCAAGAAGTACCTGTACGTGCTGCGCCCACTGCTGGCCTGCCAGTGGATCGAGCACGAGCAGACACCTCCGCCGATGGCCTTCGAGGATCTGCTGGATCGACTGCTGCCGCATGGCCCGGTGCGTGACGCCATCGATGCCCTGCTGGTAGTGAAACGCGCCAGTGCCGAGGTCAATGCCGGACCACGCATCGCGGCGATCAGCGATTTCATCGATCGTGAGCTGGCCACCCGGACTGCGCAGGCGCCACAGCTGCCCGTTGGACACGGTGATGCGGCGTGGCTGGATGAGCTGTTCCGGCAGGTGCTGGCCAGGCACGCGCCGGCATGAAGAGCCGCAGCTGCTTCCGGTCGTGCCGGCCGCTGGCCGGCAACCGCGCGGCACGCCTGGATTTCCGTGGTTGCCGGCCAGCGGCCGGCACTACCACACGGGTATCATCGTCGCGAACGCCCTGATTTCCGGAGATATCGATGAACCCGCTGCGCCCCTTCCGCGACAAGATGCCCGTCCTCGGCGAGCGCGTGTACATCGACCCGGCCTGCACCGTCATCGGTGACGTGGAGCTGGCCGAGGACGTATCGGTGTGGCCGGGCACGGTCATCCGCGGTGATGTCAATTACGTGCGCATCGGGGCGCGCACCAATGTGCAGGACGGCACGATCATCCACGTCAGCCACCACAGCCCCTACAACAAGGCCGGCTACCCGACCCTGATCGGCGAAGGCGTGACCGTCGGCCACGGCTGCATCATCCATGCCTGCACGATCGGCGACTACAGCCTGATCGGCATGGGCGCCTGCATCCTCGACGGTGCGCGCGTCGAGCGCCATGGCTTCGTCGGCGCCGGTGCGGTGGTCGGCCCGGGCAAGGTGGTTGGCGAAGGCGAGCTGTGGGTGGGCAATCCGGCCCGCCCGGCGCGCACGCTGAGCGACAAGGAGATCGAGTCGCTGCACTACTCGGCCGACCACTACGTGCGGCTGAAGGACGAATACCTGGGCTGAGCAGCCAACGCCGCCATGCGGCTCTGCTAAAGTCTGGGCCCGACCAGGACCTGTCGAGACCCCCATGCCTGTGGCTGCCTGCCGGAGAGGACTCCGGCGCCCACAACGAAGGCCATCGCACTGATGGCCGCACCGATGCTCGATACCTACCGCGAGGTGGTGACGCCGGAGGGTGTGCCGCTGCAGCTGCCGGCAGCCGGCCCGGTGCCACGGGCGATGGCGTGGCTGGTGGATCTGGGCGTGCGCATCGCGGTACTGGTGGTGATGTCGATTCCACTGGCACTGCTGGATTCGTTCGGCTCCGGGCTCGGCCTGGTGCTGATGTTCCTGGTGTACTGGGCCTACCCGATCGTCTGCGAAGCGCTGTGGGGCCGTACCCTCGGCAAGCGCGCGCTGGGCCTGCGCGTGCTTGCGCGCGATGGCGCGCCGGTAGGCTGGATGCCTGCCATCACCCGCAACCTGCTGCGCACCGTGGACATGCTGCCGTTCGGCTATGCACTGGGCCTGATCAGCAGCCTGTTCGATCCCCATGGCCGTCGCCTGGGCGATCTGGTGGCCGGCACCGTGGTGGTGCATGCGCCCGTGCTGTACCTGCCGCCTCCGCCCACCATCGACAGCGTGCTGGCCCCGCCGCAGCCGCTACGACCGGAAGAGCAGGCCGCGCTGATGGCCTTCGCCGAGCGCGCGCCACGGCTGTCGGCGGCCCGCCAGCAGGAACTGGCCGGCATCGCAGAACCGCTGACCGGCACCCACGGCCAGGTCGGCGTACTGCGCCTGTATGCCATGGCCAACTGGCTGTTGGGGCGACGATGAAGCAGGAACAGTTCGTCGCCCGCTACCAGCAGGAATGGCAGGACCTGGAACACTGGCTGCTACTGCGTGCTGGTGCTGCGCGCCGCACGCGGCGCAAGGCCAGCGCGCTGGCAGTGGACGACGCCGCCTTCCCGCAGCGCTACCGGCGCCTGTGCCAGCAGCTGGCACTGGCCCGCGAGCGCGGCTACAGCCCGCAGCTGGTGCAGCGCCTGCAGCAGTTGATGCAGCAGGGCCACAGCGTGCTGTACCGCACGCCGCCGACGCGCTGGCGCGGTGCACTTGAATTCCTGGTGGCCGACTTCCCGCTGCTGGTGCGCAGCCAGGCGCGCAGCATGTGGGTGGCACTGGCGATGTTCGCGCTGCCGGCGGTGGCCTGCTTCGTGCTGGCGCAGCTCTACCCGGACCTGATCCACATGGTGATGGACAACCGCCAGATCGCCGAGATGGAGCGCATGTACGATCCAGCGGCCGAGCGCCTCGGGCGTGACAGCGGCACGGACTGGATGATGTTCGGCCACTACATCCTGAACAACATCAGCATCGCCCTGCGTACCTTCGCCAGTGGTCTGCTGGCCGGCCTGGGCACGCTGCTGGTGCTGCTGTTCAACGGCGTGATCATCGGTTCGGTGGCCGGCCACCTGCAGCACATCGGCCATGGCGATCCGTTCTGGCGCTTCGTCGCGGGCCATGGTGCGTTCGAGCTGACCGCGATAGTGATCGCCGGCGGTGCCGGCCTGCAGCTGGGCATGAAACTGCTGGCCCCCGGCCGGCGCAGCCGCCTGGATGCCCTGGTCGAAGGCGGCCGCATCGGGGCCCGGCTGTGCCTGGGCGTGGCGTTCATGCTGCTGGTGGCCGCGTTCATCGAAGCGTTCTGGTCGTCGATTGCCGAAGTGCCGGCGTGGGGCAAGTTCAGCGTGGCCGGCGTGCTGTGGGCCGGCGTGCTGCTGTGGCTGTGGCGCGGCGGGCGCGGAGGCGGCAATGCGCATTGACCGCCTGGACGTGGCGCTGCGCGCGCGCAGTGGCTGGGAAGCAATGGAGCTGGGCAGCGCCCTGTCGCGCCGCCACGCGCGTGCGGTATGGGGCAGCTGGCTGCTGGCCAGTGCACCGCTGTTCGTGATCTTCAACGCGCTGGGCTGGTGGCTGGATGCATTCGGCTGGGCCTGGCTGGCGATGTGGTGGTGCAAGCCACTGTTCGAGCGAGCGCCGCTGTACGTCCTGTCGCGCGGCATCTTCGGTGAGCCGGTGGGCGCGCTGGCAGCGCTGCGCGCGCAGCGCAGCTGGGGCAATGCAGGCTTCTGGGGCTACCTGGGCTGGCGCCGCTTCAGCGTGCTGCGCAGCCTGTGCCTGCCGGTGAACCTGCTGGAAGGCAACGCGCCGGCCCAGCGCGGTGCACGCCGCCGCGCCGTGGCGGCCGGTGCCGCGGGCGCCGCCGTCGTGCTGACCGTGGCCTGCATGGCCTTTGAAGGGGTGCTGGTGTCCGGTGCGATCGGCGCGGTGTTCATGTTCATGCCACTGGAGCTGATGTCCGAATCATGGCGTGCCGCATGGGACATGATCGGCCAGGACACGCCTGCCTGGGCGCAACTGGGCTTCAACCTGGCGTGCTGGCTGGCATCGGTGCTGATCGGACCGTTCTATGTCGGCGCCGGCTTCGGCCTGTACTTGAACCGGCGTACGCAGATGGAAGCGTGGGACGTGGAGATCGCCCTGCGCCGCCTGCGCGAGCGGCTGCTGCCGGCAGCATCGACGCTGGCGCTGCTGCTGTGCCTTGCCCTGCCGCTGGCCTCCGCGCCAGTGCATGCGCAGGACGCGCAGACGGTCGCTGGGCAGGCCAGCGATGCCGAAGGGGACGAGGACAGCGCGGAAGAACCCGCCACTGCGGCCAACGACCCGGCCAATACGCCGGCGATGATCTTCGGTGCGGCGCCGGTGGACACCGCCGGTTTCCGCCAGGCGGTGAACCGCGCCTATGAAGATCCGCTGCAGCGCCCGACCCGCCAGGTCACGCGCTGGAAGCCGATCGAACAGGCCGAGGAAAAAAAGAAGGAAGACAAGGCGCTGCAGAGCGACGGCAGCAGCAAGGGCGAGCGCAGCAACCGCAAGGCCGGCATTGCCTGGCTGGCGCGCCTGGCCGAGTGGGGCCTGTGGGCCCTGCTGGGCGTCCTGCTGCTGGTGCTGCTGCTGACCGCACGGCTGTGGCTGCCGTGGCTGCGCGGCAGTGGCCGGCGCAAGGCCGACGCTGTACCGCAGGTGGTAGAGGAACAGGTGGAGCTGCCGGTCGTGCTGCCGCCGGACGTGGCCACCCAGGCCGGCCTGCTGTGGGACCAGGGCCGGCCGCGTCAGGCGCTGGCCCTGCTGTACCGCGCCAGCGTGCGCACGGTGGGCGAGCGCAGCGGCATCGCGCTTCCGCCCGGTGCCACCGAAGCGCAATGCCTTCGCGCCTCGCGGCGCATGCCCGATGCCACCGACCGTGACCTGTTCGCGCGCATCGTGCGCATGTGGCAGTACGCCGCCTACGGTGGCCGCCTGCCCAGCCGCGCCGATTTCGATGCACTGGCCGACACTCTGCGCCAGCAGTACCGGTGGCTGGCATGAGCCCGCGCCTGTTCTGGTCGCTGTTGCTGGGCGGGCTGGTGCTGCTCGGCGTACCGCTGACGATCCTCTACCTGCGCACGCATGAGCGGGTGACCGAGACCGTGCAGCTGCCGCCGCAGGGCGAAGCTGGCTACAACCCGCTGTACGTGCTTGGGCAGGCCCTGCGTGCCGATGGCATCGACGTGCACGCGCGGCCGCGGCTGGACCTGCAGCAGATGGCGCTGGGTCCGCGCGACACGGTGGTGCTGCTGCAGGACAGCAGCGAACTGCCGGCACCGGCGGCCAGGGCCCTGCTGGCCTGGGTCGATGGTGGTGGCCATCTGCTGGTGCGCACGCCGCCACCCGCAGAGGACGACGCCAGCAGTACGCAGGGACCGCTGCTGGACCAGCTGGGCGTGGACAGCCTGTACCAGCAGAGCGACTGCCAGCCGTTCCACGTCATCGACGATCCCAGCCATGTGGAGTTCTGCGGTGGTCGTCGCTTCACGCTGGGCTTTGCCGCCCGTACACACACCGAACGGCGTTGGGGCAACGAGCGCAACCTGGTGTTCGCGCGACTGCGCCACGGGCAGGGCAAGGTGAGCGTGCTGGCCGACATGGAGTTCATGCGCGGCGAGGTGGATTCGCCGGCAGCACGCCTGGCGTCGGCTGCGGGCAAGGCCAGCGACGGCCTGCACGATCTCTCGCACCGCGACCTGACCCGCTATCTGCTCGATCCGAACTACGGCAAGGGCACTTTCTGGCTGGTCTACGCCAGCCGCCCGCCGTCGCTGTGGGCGCGCCTGTTCTACCAGGGCTGGCCGGTGTGGGCGCCGCTGCTGCTGGCCCTGCTGGGCTGGCTGTGGGGCCGTTCGCAACGCTTCGGCAGCCGCCTGCCGTCGCCGGTGCTGGAACGCCGCTCGCTGCTGGAACACGTGCGTGCCAGCGGCGAGCTGCTGCTGCGCTTCGGCCAAGGCGCGCGCCTGTATGACGCCGTGCTCGCCCTGTTCCTGCATCGCCTGCGCCTGCGCGCACCGGTGGCCGCCGCACTGGACGGCGCGCCGCGCGAACAGGCCATCGCCGAACTGCTGTCCTGGCCGCAAGGCCGCGTTGCCAGCGCGCTCACGCCCCCTCCGCCGCACGATTCCTCCGCCCTGCGCGAGCGCATCCGCTTGCTGCTCCAGATGAGATCCCTGCTATGACCGAAGTCCCCGAGCTGCCGGCGGCCGCCAACGCCCGCCTGATCGAACGCGTCGATGCCATCCGCGATGCCGTCGGCCACGCCTTCATTGGCCAGGCCGATGTACTGGACCAGATCCTGGTGGCGCTGCTGGCCGGTGGCCACGTGCTGATTGAGGGCGTGCCCGGGCTGGGCAAGACCCTGCTGGTGCGCGCACTGGCACAGGCCCTGGAACTGGATTACGGCCGCGTGCAGTTCACCCCCGACCTGATGCCCAGCGACGTCAGTGGCCATGCGGTGTACGACCCGAAGAGCGAGAGCTTCAAGATCCGCCGTGGCCCGGTGTTCACCAACCTGCTGTTGGCCGACGAGATCAACCGTGCGCCGGCCAAGACCCAGTCGGCACTGCTGGAAGTGATGCAGGAAGGCCAGGTGACCATCGAAGGCAAGGCGTTCACCCTGGCGCCGCCGTTCATGGCGCTGGCCACGCAGAACCCGCTGGAGCAGGAAGGCACCTACCCGCTGCCGGAGGCACAGCTGGACCGCTTCCTGCTGAAGGTGCTGATCGACTACCCGCAGCTGGAGGACGAGAAGCGCATGGTGACCGCGATCACCAGTGGCCGCGCCGCCAGCGATTTCGACCTGAGCCAGGTGCCACGCGTACTCGGTGCCGGCGAACTGCTGGAACTGCAGCGCGCCACCGCGGCGATCACCGTCGATGACGAAGTGATCGACTACGCAGTACGCATCGTCGCGGCGACCCGGCAGTGGCCGGGCATCGCGGTCGGCGCCGGCCCACGCGGCAGCATCGCGCTGGTGCGTGCCTCGCGTGCGCAGGCGGTGCTGGCCGGCCGCGACTTCGTCACGCCGGACGACGTGCGCGACATTGCTCGCCCGGCACTGCGCCACCGCATTGCACTGGCCCCGGAGCTGCAGATCGAAGGCCAGGACGCCGACGACGTGCTGGGCGCACTGCTGACCAAGGTGGAAGCACCGCGCCGATGAGGCCTGCCCCGCTGCTGCTGGCGCTGCTGCTGGCCTGGGCCGCCCTGGGCGGCCTGGTGCTGGGCGGGTTGCTGCCGCGCTGGAGCTGGGCGCTGGCCGCCGTGGCCATCGCGCTGCCTGCGCTGTTCGACCTGTGGCGCCAGTCGCAGCGCCCGTCGCCGCAGGTACAGCGCGAACTGCCCGAAGCGCTGGCGCTGGGCGTGCGCCGCGAGGCGGCGCTGCGGCTGCAGGCCGAGCAATCGATGACGGTGCAGGTGTTCGACCTGGTCCCCGGCGGCTGGCCGCTGGAATCGCTGCCACAGCGCGTGCGCCTGCGGGCCAGTAGCGCCTCCACGCTGCACTACCACCTGCAGCCGCTGCAGCGTGGGCACTTCCGCTTCGAAGGCGTGCACCTGCGCATGCGCTCGCCGTGGCGCCTGTGGTGGCAGCAACGCACGCTGCCGCCCGCACTGGACGTGCGGGTCTATCCGAATTTCGTGCCGCTCACGCGCTTTGCGTTGTTCAGTGCCGACCAGGCCTCGCGGCTGGTCGGTGCACACGTGAAGCGCCGCCGTGGTGAAGGCACCGACTTCCACCAGATGCGCGAGTACCGCGTCGGCGACAGCCTGCGCCAGCTGGACTGGAAGGCCACCGCGCGTGCGCGCAAGCTGATCTCGCGCGAGTACCAGGACGAGAAGAACCAGCAGTTGCTGCTGATGCTCGACAGTGGCCGGCGCATGCTGGCCAGCGAAGGCGGTCTCTCGCACTTCGACCATGCCTTGAATGCCTCGCTGGTGGTGGCCTACCTGGCGCTGCGCCAGGGCGATGCCGCCGGCCTGTTCGCTGCCGGTGGCGAACGCCGCTGGGTCGCGCCGCAGCGCGGCATGGGCACGGTCGAGCACCTGCTGCGCGCCAGCTACGACCTGCAGCCACGCGCGGTGGCCACCGATTACCTGGCCGCTGCCACCGAGGTGTCGCTGCGCCAGCGCCGGCGAGCACTGGTGATGCTGGTCAGCAACGTGCGCGACGAGGACATCGAAGACCTGCTGGCGGCGGTGCGCCTGCTGCAACGGCGCCACCTGGTGTGCGTGGCCAGCCTGCGCGAGCGCGAGCTGGACGGCGTGCTGGAGGGCGAAGTGCAGACGCTGGAGGACGCCACCCAGGCCGGTGCCGCGGCGCTGTACCTGCAGCAGCGCGCGAAGGCGCACGAAGCGCTGCGCAGCGAGAAGGTGATGGTGCTGGACGTCACCGCCGACGCCCTGCCGGGCGCGCTGGTGGAGCGCTACCTGGCGGTGAAGCGCGAAGGGTTGCTTTGAGCCGAGCGCGGGCTCGGCTGCCGGCCAGCGGCCTGCACTACCTACCCCTGCAGCAAGCGACGCTGCAACCGCTCCACCGCACGCTGCAGCAGCGCCCGGTTGCGGGCCAGCTTCATCCACTGCGGCAGGCGCGAGAACATGGATCGATGATGGCCGCGGCCCTCGCGCAGCGTCGCGCCCGCGTATTCGTGCAGTGCCTGCAGATGTTCGGCGTTGTAGGCCCACAGCAGGCCCGCGCGGGTCGATTCGACCAGGCGCAGCGGCAGACCGAAATGCGGATCGGCAGGCTCGGCGTCACGCAGGGGACGCGTCAACACCGTGACCTCGGTGCTGCGATCGCACTGTGCGCATCGGGCGGGGAAGGATGCAGGCGCGGGGATGCCGGCGGGAATCGGCCGACACACATGCAGCCACTGATGCCCGCAGAATCCACAAGGCTGGCGGCCGAGAATGCGGACCGCACCCACCCAGTCGCCGCTGTCCAATACAGCGCTGCAAGCGGTGCAGCGGAAACGCGCGGTCCATCGATAGGGTTCCCAGCGGGCGATCACCCAACCGGGGGCATCGCAGCGGTGGCAACGCACCGCGACGCGGTCCGCGAAGGCCTGCAGGCTGCGCCCGTCATCGAAATGCCGGCCCGGCGCGGGCGTGGCACGCCCATGCCGGCCAGGCCAACGCCGCACCGTCATCAGACGTAGATCCGCGTCGGCGCCTCGTCGACGATCGCGTGCGGCACGAACCGCGCACTGTCGCGGGTGATCGCGCTGTCGTCCTCGCGGATGCCGATGCCGCAGGCGTGGTCACCCACCACCCAGCTGCCGATCAGCGGGTAGCCACCTTCGAAGCGGGTCAGCGGATGGGCGCGCTGGATGATCGCCGGGCCGTCATAGGGACCGTCGCTGCGCTGGGTGCTGCCATCGGCCAGGTGCATCTCGATGTTGGCACCTTCGCGCGAGAACAGCGGCTTGCGCACCCAGCCCGGGGCCAGCGTGCTGCCGTCATCGAAGTGCGCCTCCAGCAGGTTCGGATGGCCTACGTTGCGCTGCCACAGCAACGGCAGGATGCCCTTGTTGCTCAGCACTGCCTTCCACGCCGGTTCCAGCAACTGCACGCCCGAAGCGGGCAGCGCGCGGCCGAACTCTTCGGCCATCAGGTCTTCCAGCGGGTACAGCTTGAACAGCGTGCCGATCACGGAATCATCCAGCGCGGTGAAGCGGCCGTCCTCGGACAGGCCGATGTCCTCGATCGCGATGGCCTGGCCATGCAGGCCGGCCTGCGACGCGCAGTCGCGCAGGTAATCGACAGTGCCACGGTCTTCTTCCGAGCTTCCCACCGCGCTGAAGTACAACGGCGGCGGCAGCTGCGTGGCCAGTTCGCCGAAGCGCTCGACCAGCGCCTCATGGATCGCATTGAACTGGTCGGCATGCTGCGGCAGGCGGCCAGTGTTGCGCTGGTCTTCCAGCCACTGCCACTGGAAGAAGCTGGCCTCGAACAGCGAGGTCGGCGTGTCGTAGTTCAGCTCGTACAGCTTGGCCGGGCCGGTGCCGTCGTAGGCCAGGTCCAGGCGGCCGTAAAGGTGCGGCTGGCGCTGGCGCCAGCTGTCGGCGATCCAGTCGCGGTAATGCGACGGAATCGCCAGCTGGTCCATCAACCGCTCGCTGCCGATGACATCACCGACCAGGTCCAGCGCCATCTGGTGCAGCTCGGCACTGGGGTCTTCGATGTCCTGTTCGATCTGGCGCAGGGTGAACGCGTAGTACGCGCTTTCATCCCAGTAGGGCTGGCCATCGATGGTATGGAAACGGAAACCCGCTTCCTCCGCGCGTGCCCGCCACTGGGCACGCTCGGCAATCCGGATGCGCTGCATGGGTCGATCAGCCGCCGTAGCTGCCGCTGGTGCTGCGGCGTGCGCTGGTGTTGCCGAAGCCACCACGGCTGGCAGTGACCGCACGGTTCGGTTCGCTGGTGACCGGTGCCAGACCGGCCTTGCCGGCGCCGATGCCGCTGGCGGTGTTCAGGCCACCGGTGCCGCCCGGTGCCGGGCGCGCCCAGCCAGCGTTCTTGTCCTGGTATGCCGGTGCCGACGCCGGCGCCTGCGGGGCGAGGCCGCCGCGGTTGCTCAGCATCTGCGACATGAAGAAACCCATCATCATCGGGCCGATGAACGAGGTGCCGGCCGAGGTGTGCTGCTGCACGCACTGCTCCGGCTTGTAATCCTTCTCGCAGGCTTCCTTGCTGGCGTACTTCGGCGCCGCATCGGCGGCCTGCTTCTGCGCTTCGGCAAAGGCATTGCGGCACGACGACGGATCACCGGTGGCCTCGGTGCAGGCCTCGACCGAGGTGTACAGACCTTCCTGCACCTTCACCTCCGGCTCCTTCTGGCAGGCGGTGAACAGCAGCGGCGCAGCGCTCATCAGCAGCAGCGCGGTGGTGCGGGAACGTTTCATGGCCTCATGCCCTGTATACGGATCAATGCCCCAATGATGCCAAATCCGGGCCAGCAACCGGAATCGGCAAAGTGGGAAAGATGAACGGCCTTTCATTTTCGTCGGCATTGGGGTCAGAGCCCATCGCGCTGCGATGGGATCCGCCCCCGGGCGGCACACCGCACTGGTAGGTGCCAACCTTGGTTGGCACACGCCCCGCGGCGCCGCGCTATGCCCGGCGCGCGCAGCCAAGTCTCCGGCGAGAAGCCCCCTTGTTGTTCAAGGGGGCGCGCCGCAGGCGCGGGGATAAGGGGAAATGCGCGGACCACCAAGCCGCTGCAAGCGGTGAAGGTGGTTGCAGCAGCAACCGAAAAAATTGGCCATGATCGGCTGACCCCCACGTCGTACGGCCCGCCCGTTCCGCCCGCCATGCCCGAATACCGTTCCCGCACTTCCACCGCCGGCCGCAACATGGCCGGCGCCCGCGCCCTGTGGCGTGCCACCGGCATGAAGGACGGCGACTTCCACAAGCCGATCATTGCCATCGCCAACTCCTTCACCCAGTTCGTGCCCGGCCACGTGCACCTGAAGGACCTCGGCCAGCTGGTCGCGCGCGAGATCGAACAGGTCGGTGGCGTCGCCAAGGAATTCAACACCATCGCCGTGGACGACGGCATCGCGATGGGCCACGACGGGATGCTGTATTCGCTGCCCAGCCGCGAGATCATCGCCGACGCCGTGGAGTACATGGTCAACGCACACTGCGCCGACGCGCTGGTGTGCATCAGCAACTGCGACAAGATCACCCCCGGCATGCTGATGGCTGCGCTGCGCCTGGACATCCCGGTGGTGTTCGTCTCCGGCGGGCCGATGGAAGCGGGCAAGACAAAGCTGTCCGAGCACAAGCTGGACCTGGTCGACGCGATGGTGGTGGCCGCCGATGACAGCGCCTCCGACGAGAAGGTCGCGGCCTTTGAACGCAGCGCCTGCCCCACCTGCGGCTCCTGCTCGGGCATGTTCACCGCCAACTCGATGAACTGCCTGACCGAAGCGCTGGGCCTGTCGCTGCCCGGCAACGGCACTACGCTGGCCACCCATGCCGACCGCGAGGCGCTGTTCCGTCGCGCCGGCCGCCTGATCGTCGAGCTCTGCCATCGCTGGTACGGCGGCGAAGACCCGAGCGCGCTGCCGCGCGGGATCGCCACCCAGGCCGCGTTCGCCAACGCGATGACCCTGGACATCGCCATGGGCGGCTCCACCAACACCATCCTGCATCTGCTGGCCGCAGCGCAGGAAGCGGAGGTCGACTTCGACCTGACCCACATCGACGCGCTGTCGCGACGCGTCCCGCAGCTGTGCAAGGTGGCGCCGAACACACCGAAGTACCACATCGAGGACGTGCACCGCGCCGGCGGCGTGTTCGGCATCCTCGGTGAACTGGATCGCGCCGGCCTGCTCGATACCACAGTGCCGACCGTGCACAGCGCCAGCCTGGCCGAAGCGCTGGAACGCTGGGACGTGGTGCGCAGCGACAACGACACCCTGCATACCTTCTTCAAGGCCGGCCCGGCCGGCATCCCCACCCAGGAGGCCTTCAGCCAGGCCACGCGCTGGCCCGCGCTGGACCTGGACCGCGCCGAGGGCTGCATCCGCTCGCTGCAACATGCGTATTCGCTGGAAGGTGGCCTGGCTGTGCTGCGAGGCAATCTGGCCGTCGATGGCTGCGTGGTGAAAACCGCCGGCGTGGATGAATCGATCCATGTGTTCGAAGGCCCCGCACGCGTCTACGAAAGCCAGGACGCCGCCGTAGCCGGCATCCTCGCCGACGAGGTGCAGCCGGGCGAGGTGGTGGTGATCCGCTACGAAGGGCCGAAGGGCGGCCCGGGCATGCAGGAGATGCTGTACCCGACCAGCTACCTGAAGTCGAAGGGACTGGGCAAGCAGTGCGCGCTGCTCACCGATGGCCGCTTCTCCGGTGGCACCTCGGGGTTGTCGATCGGCCACGTTTCGCCGGAAGCGGCCAGTGGCGGCGCGATCGGGCTTGTGGAAGACGGTGACCGCATCCGCATCGACATCCCGGCCCGCCGCATCGACCTGTTGCTGGATGAGGCCACGCTGGTACAGCGCCGCAGCGAGGCCGATGCACGCGGCTGGAAACCGCGTGCGCCGCGCCCGCGCAAGGTCACCAGCGCGTTGAAGGCCTACGCCCTGCTCGCCACCAGTGCCGACAAGGGCGCCGTACGCAACACCGCCCTGCTCGGCGATTGATGCCGATCCGGTAGTGCCGGCCGCTGGCCGGCATCTGCACGCCGCGTCCCACATCATTGAGGTTGCCGGCCAGCGGCCGGCACTACCCGTCGTGATCCGTTATGGTGGCCAGGAGGTCATCAACACGGAGGTTGAGAGGATGTTGCTTTTCTTTGCACTGGCCGCTGCCATGGGCACGTCAGCAGAACCACCCAAAGCACCCGACTGCAGCTACGACCGTGCAGCGATGCTGGCGATGGAACCGGATGCGTTCGATCAGGACCTGGAAGGTGGCTGGCGCACGCTGGCCGACCGTGGCTGCCACCGTGAAGCCGCTGATCTGCTCGCCGCCTATGCTGTGCTGCCCAAGGCTGCGGGCAACACCATGATTCTGTGGCATGAAAGCCAGATGCGTGCGGAGGCGGGCCAGTACCCGGAGGCGGTGGCGCTGATGCAGCGCACCTACAAGCCCACCGCCACCGACCCCGGTTACTGGAACGCCTACGTGGACGGCACGATCGCCTTCCTGCAGCGTGATCGTGCGGCGCTGGAGAAAGCGCGAGCAAGGTTGATTGCGATTCCTGCGCCGGAGCAGATTGCCAAGGCGCTGAAGGATGGGCGTTATCATTTCACGACCGCCGGCGGGCAGAAGGTGGATGTGCCGTGGCCGCCCAACCTGGACGTGCTCGATGGCTTCCTGCGCTGCTTTGATCGCGATTACCACAATGCGATGGGCAACCAGGCCTGCCGGAATCCGGAGGGCGATTGAGCGACAGAGGGCGTGGTCGGGTCAGAGCCCTTCCTTCGGAAGGGATCCGACCCCGTCTCAGCCGATCACGCGCTTGAACGGCGGCAGCGCGTCGATGATGCGCTTGCCGTAGCGGCGGGTCAGCAGCCGCGAATCGAGGATGATCACGCGGCCGGTGTCGGTGGAGGTGCGGATCAGGCGGCCGGCGAACTGGGTCAACGTGCGCAGCGCGTGCGGAATGGCGATCAGGTTGAACGCATTGAGCCCGCGGCCCTCGAACCATTCGCTGAGGGTGGCAGTCTGCGGATCGGTCGGCACCGCGAACGGCACCTGGGTGATCACCACCGTGGTGCACGCTTCACCGGGCAGGTCGAGGCCTTCACCGAACGAGTTCAGGCCGAACAGCACTGAACCCTCACCCGCTTCGACGCGGCGCAGGTGTTCTTCGATCAGCCGGGTCTTGGACATCTCGCCCTGTACCAGCACCTGCTTGCGCCGCGCGGCCGGCATCAGCCCGGCCACCTTTTCCATCTTCCAGCGTGAGGTGAACAGCACCATCGAGCCCTTGGCCCAATCCAGCTCGGTGTCCAGGTAGCGCGCCACTTCGCGGGGATGGCCTTCGCGATCGTCGGGGGTGACCGGAAACTTCGGCACGATCAGCTCGGCCTGGTTGGGCAGGTCGAACGGCGACGACAGCGAGACCATCTCGGCCTCTTCGGGGATGCCGTTGTCGATCGCCAGCGACTGGAAATCGCCGCCACCGGTCAGCGTCGCCGAGGTCATCACCACCGAATCCACTTCATCCCACAGCAGCTTGCGCAGCACGTGCGCGGCCGATACCGGCGAGCCGTGCAGCACCAGGTCGCCGTCGCGGGTGGCGGTGACCCAGCGCGCCATCGGCGGCGCGCCGTCCTTGTCCTCGCGGCGCCACGCCTGCCACAGGTTGTACTGTTGCTCGATCATTTCCAGCGCCATGCCCAGGTTGCGCTGCAGGCGCTCGCGCGCGGCATCGTCCGGCTTGCCCTTGGCCACCTGCGCGGTGGCGGCATGCGCCCAGTTGTAGAGGCTGCGGGTCTCGTCGGCCAGTGCCTCGATCGGCTCGCGCCAGGCCTCGGGCAGGCGTCCATTGGCCGCACGCCACATCGGCTCCTCGTCCGCCGGCGCCGGCATCCACACCCGCTCGATGTGATCGCGGAACGCGCGCAGCTGCTTGGCGACGTTGCTGGCCACCTCGATCGCTTCGTTCGGCAGCAGGTTGCCGAGGCGGTCCTTGTCGACCGCGCGGTAGGCACCGGCAATCAGGATCTGCAGGCGGCCGGTGCGCTTGGCCATTTCATCCAGCGCGAGGCTGGCCGCGCCCTGGTCGATCGCCACGTTGCCGATGTGATGGCCTTCGTCCAGCACCAGCAGCATGTCCGACGGCGGCGCGATCAACGGCTGACCGTTGTCGCTGTCGCCGATCGACAGCGCCGACAGCAGCAGCGCGTGGTTGGTGACCACGATCTGCGCATCGCGCACGGTGTTGCGTGAACGCAGCACCGCGCACTGCGCCGAATACGCACAACGGCGCCCGGCGCAGCCCGAGGCCGGCGTGGTGATGCGGCTGCGCAGGCCGGGACTGATGGTCTCCGGCGCATTGTCGATATCGCCGTCCCAGCTGCCGCCGGTGAAGGCATCGGTCAGGCGCTTGGCGATGTCCATCTCGATCGGCGCCAGCGGCCGGTCGAACAGTGGTGCATCATCCTCGAACATGCCGCCCTGCGAGCCCTCGCCCTGTGCTTCGGCGGCGTTACGCGTGCACAGGTAGCGGGTACGGCCCTTGGCCAGCGCCACGGTTGCTTCCAGGCCGGTGGCCTTGAGGAAATTCGGGATATCGCGCTCGACCAGCTGCGACTGCAGCGCCACGGTGCCGGTGCTGATCACCAGCTTCTTCTTGCTGGCCAGCGCAATCGGTACGCCCGCAGTGAGGTAACCCAGGCTCTTGCCGACGCCGGTCGGCGCCTCGACCACGCCAACGCCGCCGCTCTTCGACAGCGCGCGTGACACCACGCCGATCATCTGGCTCTGCGAGCGGCGGGTGGAGAAGCCGGGAGTATTGGCCTGCAGCGTCGTGTACGCCTTGCGGATCGCGTCCTTCAAGGGGTCATCGAGCGTGCGCGGAGCGGCGACGGTTTCGGTCACGCCGGGAATTACCGTGGCTGGATCGGGCCGGTCATTGTCGCATGGCCGGCCATGTCCGCCGCCGCTGGCTGCCTGAACGGGGCAGCGGCGACGCCCGGCGGCTGGATGAACACACCGTACGCTGCTGGTGACGGCCCTGGGCCGTCACCGCGGTGTCACTGCACCGCGTTGCCGCGCAGCCGCAGCAGGCGCACCAGCGCCCACACCAGCAGCACCACGCCGATGGCCTCGACCATTGCCAGCGCGAAATGCAGCACGCCGAGGATGGCGCTCAGGCTCGACACGGCACTGAAATCACCACTGCGGACCATCCACATCGGCAGGATGCCCGCCGCCATCCCACCGAGGCTGGTCAACAGCAACAGCAGCAGGCCGACCAGCGCGCCGGTGCGGGTCGCATCACGCGGCGCACCGACCACCCAGACCAGGCCGACGCACAGCGCGATCAGCATCGGCAGGCGCACACCGACCATGCTCAGCACGGTCACCATCAGGGTCGTGCCGTCCATCGATCAGTCCTCGCCGGCCAACACAGCCGGGCCCTGGCGCAGCGCCTGGTAGACCTCGTCGGTCTGCGGGCGCACGCCGTGCCACTGCAGGAAGCTCTCGGCAGCCTGCTCGACCAGCATGCCCAGGCCGTCGACGGTGTTACGGCACTGCGCCGCACGGGCCCAGGCCAGGAAGGCGATCGCCGCCTCGCCGTAGTTCAGGTCGACGGCGGTGGTCATCGAGTTGACCAGCGACAGCGGCAGCTTGAACTCGACGTCGCGGTCGCGGCCCGCCGAGGTGGCGTTGACGATCAGTTCGAAGTCGCCCAGCTCGCGCAGGTCTTCCCAGTATCGGCTGATCGCGCGGCCCGGTTCGCCCATGGCATCGATCAGCTCGTCGGCACGTTCCGGCGTGCGGTTGACCACCACCAGTTCGGTGATGCCGGCATCGAGCAGCGCCGGGGCGACGCTGCGCGCCGAGCCACCGGCACCGATCATCAGCACGCGACGGCCGCGCAGGTCCAGGCCGTGGCGGTCGGTCAGGTCGCGCACCAGGCCGATGCCATCGGTGGTGTCGCCGTGCCAACGGTCGCCCTTGCGCAGCAGCGTGTTGACCGATCCGGCGCGGCGCGCCCGTGCGGTCAGCGTGGTGCACACCGAGAACGCGGTTTCCTTGTGCGGCAGGGTGACGTTCGCACCGACACCGCCCTCGGCAGCGAAGGCCTCCAGGCCGGCCAGGAACGCCTCCGGGGCCAGGTCGATCGCGCGATAGTCGATGGCGATGCCTTCCTGGCGACCGAACGACGCATGGATCTGCGGCGACTTCGAGTGGGCGACGGGGTGTCCGAAGACGGCGTAACGGTCGGTCATGGAATCCTCAAGCTGGCTAGACTGATGCTCTGTTCGTGCATGGAACCGGATGATGCGCATCACCCCGCCCCTGCTGGTGCTCGCCGCCAGTCTACTCTCTGCCCCCGTGGCGATGGCGTTGAACGAGTACGGCATCGAAGGCATGGGCGTGGTCTCGACCCGCGCCGACGAGGGTCGCGCCACGATCAGCGCCGATGGCCAGCGCATCGTTTTCGCCCGCCGCGACGAAGCCGGCTGGGGCCTGTGGGAGGCACGCGTGGTCGACGGTCGTTGGCAGCAGGCACAGGCACTGCCGGTCGGCGTGGCCGGTGAAGCCCGTGATCCCTACTTCAGCCGTGATGGCCGCTGGCTGTTGTTCGCGGCCGGCCGCGAGGGCGCGCTGGCGCTGTACCGCGCTGCGCTGGCCACCGATGGCCGGCTGGGCCCAGCGCAGCCGCTGGGCGGTGACGGCGGGCGCCGGGAAGAGCGCGGACCGGCCCTGAGCGCGGATGGCAAGCAGCTGTTGTTTGCCCGCCAGCAGGGCCATGGCGCCGGCTGGGACCTGTTCGTAGCGACGCTGGATGCGCAGGGCCTGCGTGGCCCGGCCACCGAACTGAGCGCGCTGAACAGCGCCGACGACGAGACCGACGGCGACTGGCTGGGCCATGACGGCGCCGTGGTGTTCAGCCGCGGCCACGGCAGTACCGCGCAGGTCTGGAGCAGCGGCTGTGCGTGGAGCGGTGTGGCGCTGCAGCCGCTGGGACTATCGTTCAACCAGGCCGGCGGCTGGACCGGCGCGCCGGTGATCGACAACGCCAGGCCCGGCGAGATGATGGTGGCCAGCAGCGCGGCAAAGGCGCCGCGCGCCGGTGGCGTGGACGTGTACCGGTTGGCGGTGCCCAGGGTGGCGGCGGTGGCCGGGTGCGTGCGGTAGATCCACGCCATGCGTGGATGGCGCCCGCGAAGGGGTCAGAGCCCTTTCCTGCGGAAAGGGATCCGACCCCGGGGATTGCCCGTCAGCGCGACAACACCTTGGCGCGCAACTGCTCGTACTCCATCTCGCTCAGCTGGCCGTTGTCCTTGCGCTGGTTCAACGCAGCCAGCTCGGCCTGCACGCTGTCCGGCAGGGCCTGCTCACGGGCTACGTGGCGGGCGGCGGAAAGCTGCTCCGGCGGGCGCTTGCCCGCCCGCCAGGCGGCGATGAAGACACCGACGATGATGGCACCGAACACCAGGACACCGGTGCCCCAGATCAGCCATTGCATCCATCCCAGTTCGGGTCCCATCGCGCAGTCCTCCGTCTATCGTGGCGCTATTGTCAGCGCTCGCGCAGCCATCGCGCCACCTGCGGCGCGAAATAGGTCAGCACGCCATCGGCACCGGCCCGCTTGAAGCCCAGCAGCGACTCCAGCACGCAGGCACGCTCGTCCAGCCAGCCGTTGGCGAAGGCGGCCTTCATCATCGCGTACTCGCCACTGACCTGGTAGGCGAAGGTCGGCACGCCGAACGTGTCCTTCACCCGGCGCACCAGGTCCAGGTACGGCATGCCCGGCTTGACCATCACCATGTCGGCGCCCTCTTCCAGGTCCAGCGCGATCTCGCGCAGGGCCTCGTCGCCGTTGGCCGGGTCCATCTGGTAGGTCTTCTTGTCGGCCTTGCCGAGGCTGGCCGCGCTGCCCACCGCATCACGGAACGGCCCGTAGAACGCCGAGGCGTACTTGGCCGAGTAGGCCATGATGCGCACGTTGATGTGGTTGTCGGCATCCAGCGCACGGCGGATCGCGCCAATGCGGCCGTCCATCATGTCCGACGGCGAGACGATGTCCACACCGGCCTCGGCGTGCGACACCGACTGCTTGACCAGCGCTTCGACCGTGATGTCGTTCAGCACATAGCCCTTGTCGTCGATGATGCCGTCCTGGCCGTGGGTGGTGTACGGGTCCAGCGCCACGTCGGTCATCACGCCCAGTTCCGGGAAGCGCGACTTCAGCGCGCGGATCGCACGCTGCGCCAGGCCGTCCTCGGCCCACGCCGCCGATGCGTCCAGCGACTTCAGCGACGGGTCGATCACCGGGAACAGGTCGATCACCGGAATGCCCAGTTCCAGCGCTTCTTCGGCCACCTTCAGCAACTCTTCGATCGACAGCCGCTCCACGCCCGGCATCGACGGCACTGCGGTGCGGCCCGCCAGTTCGTGCACGAACACCGGGTAGATCAGGTCGTCGGTGGTCAGCGTGTTCTCGCGCATCAGGCGGCGCGAGAACTCGTCGTGGCGCATGCGGCGCGGGCGGTAAAGCGGATGGGACATGGCAGGCTCCGAGGAGTGGCTATTGCAACAGGTAACCCTGCGGCAGCAGGGGTTCGGGCAAGGGGCGTTCGCCGAGCGCGTCGAGCTGGTCGATCTCGATCGTGCGCACCAGCGCGTCCAGCGGCAGGTCGTTCGGCTCCAGGCCGAACGGGTCTTCCATTTCTTCGCCCAGCTGGTCCAGGCCGAAGAAGGCATAGGCCAGCACCGCCGACAGCACCGGCGTGCCCCAGCCCAGCGAACTGGCCAGGCCGAACGGCAGCAGCACGCAGAACATCCACGCGCAGCGATGCAGCAGCAGGGTGTAGGCGAACGGCAGCGGCGTGGTGAGAATGCGCTCGCAGCCGGCCTGGATCGACGACATCGCGTGCAGGCGCTCCTCCAGCTGTGCGTAGAGGATCGGATCGAGCTCGCCGGCGCGCAGCGCCTGGGCCAGCTCGGCAGCGATCATCGACAGCAATGCATCCGGCACGTTCTCGCGCTGGCCCAGCTGCTCGCGTTGCGGCTTGTCCAGCCATGGCAAGGCGGCCAGGGCCACGATGCGTCCACGCAGGCGCGCGGCCAGCGCATGGGCGAACGCGGTGGTGAGGTACGCGATGCGGCGACGGCGGCCGCCGTCATCGGCCAGCAGCAGGTGCACCTGGCGCGCCAGCGAACGTGATTCGTAGACCAGCTGGCCCCACAGCTTGCGGCCTTCCCACCAGCGGTCATAGCAGGCGCTGTTGCGGAAGCTGAGGAAGATCGACAGGACCAGGCCGAGCAGGGTGAACGGCGTGACCGACACGCGTTCGATGCCGGTCGGCGGGGCCAGTTCCACCACGGCCGCCACGGCAATGGACAGGATCAGGATGGCCAGCACCTTCGGCGCGATCGCTTTGACGATCGAGCCGCGCAGGATGTACAGCAGTTGCCAGCCGTGGGGACGGGGTCGGATGATCATCGGGCAGCCGCGCCAGGCGCGGAATCACAGGCACGCGGGGGGCTCGCGCAGCCGCTCATTGTACGCCCCTGCCCGGCCAGCAGCCGTGTACCTGCGACGCCCGGTCGCACCGGGTGCCAGGATTCAGATCACACCGCCGCCCAGGCCCAGGCGCAGGATGCCGACCACCACCACGATGCCGTTCAGCACCAGCCCGGCCCAGGCCCGACCGCGCTTGGTCGGGTGGGTAAACAGGATGCCCAGCGCGGCGATCACCGCGCCGACGGCGGCGAACGGGATCAGGAACCAGTTGCCCCAGCCAAGCAGCGGAATCAGCGCCAGGATCATCCACAACAGCGCCAGTACGCCCCACAACAGACTGATCACGCCCATTCCGCTCTCCCGCAGTTGGTTCCTGTCTGTCCACCATAGTCGTTCACGCGGTCGCCGCCTACTGCCGTTGGCGGGGCTGTCACCCGACGCGTGCTAGCGTGCTGCCGTGGGTGCCCGGGCCCGGGTGTTGGCGCCGATTCAGAGTGGCCCACCGAAGATCGCAACCAGTCCTACAGGGGTCGTGCCATGAACATCCGTTGGGCCGCGCTGGCGGCCATCCTGCTGGTCGCCGCCGGTTGTGCCAGCACCTCCAAGGTCATGCTGGGGCGCGCCCGCGCGCCGATCGATCCGGCACTGGTGCAGATCTATTCCACGCCACCGGCCGGCTCGCAGGAAATCGCGCAGCTGGAATCGGCATCTGCCGTGGGCTTCGGCACGCAGGGCCAGACCGATGCCGCGGTGGCACGCCTGAAGCGTGAAGCGGCGGCACTGGGCGCCAATGGCGTGGTGCTGATGGGCGTGGGCAGCAGCGGCTCACCGGTGGGCATGTCGGTGGGCGCCGGCACCTTCGGCTCGCATGTGGGCGGTGGCGTCGGCATCGGTATTCCGACCACGCAGAAGCGCGCCGCCGGCGTGGCGATCTGGGTACCCAATCCGGAACCGCCGGCACGGCTGCCGACCCAGGTGATCACGCCGCAGCGGTGATGCAGTAGATCCACGCCATGCGTGGATGGACATTTACGCACGGGGTCAGAGCCCTTTCCTGCGGAAAGGGATCCGACCCCGGCGCGGGCATCACTTGTACTTCGGCACGAACACCTTGTTCACCGCATCGGCCAGCTGGTCCGGGGGCAGCAGGCCCTGGTCGAGCAGGAAGTTGTTGAACGCCAGGCGGTCGAACTTCGCGCCCAGTGCCAGCTCGGTCTGCATGCGCAGTTCCAGGATGCGGGTGTAGCCATAGAAGTAGCTGCCCGCCTGGCCCGGCATGCGCACCATGTAGCGGTCCAGTTCCTGGGTGGCCATCGCCTTGGACAGGCCGACCTGCTCCATCAGCACGCGTTCGCCGTTGGCGCGGTCGGTCAGGCCGAGGTTGAGCATCGGGTCAAGCATTGCGCGTGCGGCCCGCAGCAGGCGGAACTGCAGGGCGATCATCTGCCCGTCCAGCGGCTCGTACGGCACCATCTCGGCCTCGGCATACAGCGCCCAGCCTTCAACATTCACCGAATTGAACGCGAACATGGTGCGTGCCAGCGAGACACCACGCTCGACCATCGCGGTGAACTGCAGCTCGTGGCCGGGGCGGCCTTCATGCGCGCTCAGCGTCCATGCCGCCGCACCGAAGTTGAAATCGTCGTATTGTGCGCCCGGGCCCGCCGCCGGGTTGCCCAGCGGCAGCACGAAGGTGCCCTGCTGCCCGGTGTTGTTGACCAGCGGCGCCGGCAGGAAATGCGGGGCCGGGCTGGCCGCGCTCTCGGCGGCCGAACCCAGGCGCATCTGCATGGCGCGCTTGGGCACGTCGACGATGGCATGCTCGCGGATCAGCGGATCGATTGCATCGATCACCTTGCGGTAGTGCCCTTCCAGATGGTCGTCGGCGATCTTGTCGGCCTTCAGCGCGCGGATCACCGCCACCGGGTCACTCGGGTCGGCCACCTTCAGACCCTTGTCCTTCACCACCAGCGGCGCCAGCTGCTGCATCGCCGAGCGGGTTTCCATGAACTCCAGCTGCGCGCGCTGCATCAGCAGCTTCGGATCGATATCGATACCGACCTGCTTGAGCTGGTAGGCGTACAGCGGCGCCGGCAGGCGCGCATCGGTGCGTGCCTTCGGCAGCACGTCCTTGCGGGTCCAGGCGGCGTAGTCCTTCATCTGCCCGGCCAGGGCCTTCATCGCCTCATCGGCGCCGGCGATCTGGTACTTCTTCAGCAGCGACTCGATGCCGGTGATGTACGTCTCGACATTGTCCAGCGATTGCTGCACTTCGATCTTCGTCGGCTGCAGCAGGCTGCCGTCCTTCAAGCGCTCTTCGTAACGCTGGCGGGCCAGCGTGGTAAACGCGGTGCCACCCGGCTGCAGCCCGGCGTAGGCCTTGAGGCGGTCGATCGCCTTGGCCCGGCGCTCGGCCGGCACCTGGTCGGACAGCAGCAGGTTGAGGCCGCTGAAGATGGTCTGCGGCGCGTCACTCCATGGCAGCAGGTACTTCTCGTTGAGCTCGCTGCCTTCGATGTTCTGGTTGGCGGCGTGGATCATGATCTCCAGGTCCTGGCGGACGTTGGGATCCTGCTCGGTGGCCAGCTTGGCTTTCAGTTCATCGCGGGCCTTGGCCATCGCGGCGCGGTAGCGCTTGCCATTGTCCGCACCGAGGTCGGCCACCTTGTCGTCATAGCCGGGCACGCCGAAGAAGCCGGTTTCTTCCGGCTGGAACGGGCCCTGCGCATCAAGCAGGATCTGCGCCAGTGCGTTGCTGCGGGCCACCCAGGCCGGGCTGGCCGGAGTAGCGGCCTTGGCGGCGGGTGCCGCCAGCGCCGGCGGTGCGGACATCAGCGGGGCGGCAGTCAGGGCCAGGGCAACGGCCAACGCGATCGGCTTCATGGTGCACTCCAGGACAGGGTTGCCCGCACCCTACGCGCTCAGCGCTGTGGCGACAATCGGCCGGAGGTCACAACGCCGCGGCCAGCGGGCATTCGCCGCGTTCGCGGCAGGCCTGCAGCTCGCATTCCTGCGCGGCCTCGTCATCATCCAGCGCGGTCAGGTCGAACGTCTGCTTGTTCTCGCCCAGCACATACATCACCGGATAGTCCCAGACGTCGTCGCTGCGGGTGCCCTTCACGAACAGCCGGCCGTGCGCGCGCGGGCCTTCCAGGGCCACGGTCAGGCCGACGTCGCGCTGGCCGTTGATCGCGGTCTGCATGCTGCCCAGCGGCATCGACTCGGCACGCAGCGGCTCGCCGAAGGCTTCCACCAGTTCGATGCTGCATCCAGCGCGGCGCATCGCCTCGCGCATCGGCGGGCTCTCGCGTGCGGCCTCGCTCCAGCGCAGCACGCTCCAGGCCACCACGCCACCGGCACTGGCCAACACCAGCAGCACGGCCAGCGGCATCGCCCAGCGCCAGTGACGGGACCACCAGCCGGCAGGCTTCGGGCCATGGGTGGGAATCGGCGGCGGCAGTGTCATCGGCGGGCTCCTTCCCGTTTGTGCATCAGGGCTTCAGGCAGCGTCCCAGGAAGGCTTCGGCCACACGGTAGCGATGCAGGGCATCGGCGCCGGACAGGCCATGCTTGGCACCCGGATAGGTCATCAGCTCGAACGGCTGGCCGCGCTTCTGCAGCGCGCTCATCAGGCTGGTCGAGTTGGTGAACAGCACGTTGTCATCGGCCATGCCGTGGATCAGCAGCAACGGCGAACGCAGGCCTTCGATATGGGTCAGCACGCGCGCTTCGCGGTACCCCGCTTCGTTGCGCGCCGGCAGGTCCATGTAGCGTTCGGTGTAGTGGCTGTCATACAGGCCCCAATCGGTGACCGGTGCGCCGGCCACGCCACAGGCGTACTGGTTCGATGCCTTGGCCAGCAGCATCAGAGTCATGTAACCGCCGTTGGACCAGCCCTGCACGCCGATGCGCGCCGGGTCCACCCACGGCTGCTGCTTCAGCCAGGCCACGCCGCGCAGCTGGTCGGTCACTTCCACCGTGCCCTGCTTCCCGTACAGCGCACCACCGAAGTCGCGGCCACGGCGCGGAGTACCGCGGTTGTCCAGCGAGAACACCACGTAGCCCTGTTGGGCCAGGTACTGGTTGAACAGATGGTCGCCGCGGCCGGGCCAGCTGTCGGTGACGGTCTGGCTGGCCGGGCCGCCGTAGACGTACACCGCCACCGGGTAGCGCCTGGACGGATCGAAGCCGGCCGGCTTGATCAGGCTGTAGTTCAACGGGGTCTTGCCGTCGGCAGCCATCAACGTGCCGAACTCGACCGGGCGCTGCGCATCGCGGTAGCGCGCATACGGGTGCTTGGGATCGGTCAGGTCGTTCTCGACCAGCGTGGCGATCTTCTCGCCGTTGGCGCGGAACAGTTCGATCTGCGGCGGCGTGGTGCTGTTGGACCAGCTGTCCACGTAGACGCTGGCATTGCGGGCGAAGCTGGCGCTGTGCATGCCCGGCGCCTTCGACAGGCGCTGCGGCTCACCGCCCTGCAGCGACACCGCGTAGATCTGGCTTTCGCGCGAGGTCTCGATGCCAGCACGGAAGTAGGCCTTGCCGGCCTTCTCATCGACCGCCAGCAGTTCGTCCACCGGCCAGTTGCCATGGGTCAGCGCAGTGGCCTTGCCCTTGCTGTCGATGCGGTACAGGTGCTGGAAGCCGGTGCGCTCGGACGACCACAGCACGCTGCCATCTTCAAGGAAGCGCAGGCTGTTGTGCAGCGGCACCCAGGTCGGGCTGGTCTCGTGTGCGAGCACGCGCTGGCGGTTGGAGTCGAGCGCCACTTCGACCAGGTCCAGCTGCTTCTGGTCACGCGACTGGCGCTGGAAACTCAGGTGCTGCGCATCGCGCCAATCGACGCGGGCCAGGTAGATGTCCTGTTCCTTGCCCAGGTCGATCCAGCGCGGCTGCGCATCGGCGGCCGGTGCGATCACGCCCAGCTGCACACGCACGTTGGCGTCGCCGGCGGCCGGGTAACGCTGTTCGATCACATCGGTGCGGTCGGCGTAGACCTCGTAGCGCTTCTGCACCGGCACCGGCGCCTCGTCGATGCGGGCGAAGGCGATGGCCGAATCATCCGGCGCCCACCAGTAACCGGTGTGGCGATCCATTTCCTCATCGGCGACGAACTCGGCCACGCCGTTGCCGATGGTGGTGCTGCCGTCGCGGGTCAGCTGCAGCTGCTTGCCACTGGCCAGGTCGATCACCCACAGGTTGCGGCCACGGATGAAGCTGACGAAGCCGCCCTGGGGCGACAGCTTGGCGTCGGTGGCGAAGCCTTCACCGTGGGTCAGCTGGCGCACGGCCGCCTGGCCATGCTGCTTGAGGTCGTACAGGTAGAGTTCGCCGCCCAACGGGAACAGCAGGCGCTGCGCGTCCGGCGACCACTGGTAATCGACGATGCCGGTCATCGCGGCGATGCGCTGGCGCTCGCGTCGGGCCTTTTCCTCATCGCTGAGGGTCTCGGTGCCGGGCAGCACCACCTTGGAATCAACCAGCAGGCGGGTCTGGCCGCTGCCGATGTCGTAGGTCCACAGGTCCAGCTGGTTGCGGTCGCTGTCCTTGCCGCGCAGGAAGCTGACCTGCGAACCGTCCGGCGCCACCTTGGGCTTCATCAGGGTCGGGCCGGACAACGGCAGGGGGCCGGTGATGGCTTCCAGGGTCAGCTTTTCGGCGTGGGCGGCGGTACTGGTGGCGAGCATGAGGGCAAGCGAAGCGAACAGGTGGCGCATGGAGGATCCCGGCAAACGGCAGGTCCGCCTCCACGCGGGGCGCGGGACGGTCGTCCCCCATCCTAACCAAGCCCGTGCGGGAAGGCAGCATGACCTTCTGCCCATAAGGAGTGCCGGTAAGGAGTGCCGACCAACGGTCGGCACCCACCGAACTGGGTCAGCGCTGGCCGAACAGATGCTTGCGCTCTTCGTCGCTGAGCGGCTTGCCGGCGTTCGGGTTCACCTGCTGACGCAGCGCATAGGCGCGCTGGGTGGCCGGGCGCGCGGCGATGGTCTCGTGCCAGCGCTTGAGGTTCGGGAACGCGGCGAAGTCCACCGGCAGCTTGTCGTAGGCGCCGATCCACGGGTAGCTGGCCATGTCGGCGATGGTGTACGCGTCGCCGGCCAGGAAGGCGTGCTGGGCCAGGCGCTTGTCCATCACCCCGTGCAGGCGGCGCACCTCGTTGTCATAGCGCTCGATCGCATACGGGATCTTCTCCGGGGCATACACATTGAAATGCCCCATCTGGCCACTCATCGGACCCAGGCCCGCCATCTGCCAGAACAGCCACTCCAGGGTGGTGATGCGGCCGCGCGGGTCGCTGGGCAGGAAGCGGCCGGTCTTCTCGGCCAGGTACAGCAGGATCGCGCCGGACTCGAACACGCTCTGCGGGGCGCCGCCATCGACTGGGGCGTGGTCGACGATGGCCGGCATCTTGTTGTTGGGCGAAATGGCGAGGAATTCCGGCTTGAACTGGTCGCCCGAGCCGATGTTGACCGGGTGGATGCGGTACTCCAGGCCGGTTTCCTCCAACAGCAGGGTCACTTTATGGCCGTTCGGGGTGGGCCAGTAATACAGGTCGATCATGGCGTCGGCTCGGGGTGCGGAAAGGAACCTGAAGTCTAGTGCGTGAGTTGGGTTGGCACCGTCATGGCGGGCCGGTAACCTCGCCTCTCCCCCGAAACGCAGCATCCCCCGCATGAGTGCAAACCGCCCGCCGCTCTCCCCGTTGTCCACGCTGATCTTCGCCTCACGCTGGCTGCAGCTGCCGCTGTACCTGGGCCTGATCGTGGCGCAGTGCGTCTACGTGTTCCTGTTCGGCAAGGAACTGTGGCACCTGATCTCGCATTCCGCCTCGATGGGTGAACAGCAGATCATGCTGATCGTGCTGGGCCTGATCGACGTGGTGATGATCTCCAACCTGCTGGTGATGGTGATCGTCGGCGGCTACGAAACCTTCGTCTCGCGCCTGCGCCTGGAAGGCCACCCGGACCAGCCGGAATGGCTGAGCCACGTCAACGCCAGCGTGCTGAAGGTGAAGCTGGCGATGGCGATCATCGGCATCTCCTCGATCCACCTGCTGAAGACCTTCATCGCCAGTGGCGCACTGAATGGCATCCCGCTGTGCACGCCGGAGCAGATGAGCGTGGCCGCCGCCAACATCGGTGTCGCCCGCTGCTCGATGCTGACTCAGGAAGGCGTGCTGTGGCAGACCATCATCCACTGCGTGTTCATCCTGTCGGCGATCGGCATCGCCTGGACCGACAAGCTGATGTCCAACGGCCACAGCAAGTCGCACGACAAGGCGCACGACCACTGAGGTCGGCGCCGGCAACGGCACGGCCGCCGTTGCCCATCCCGGCCACTGCTCTTGTACGCGGCGGCGGCCGGGATGCTAGATTGCACCCTCGCCGTTGCCGGCGGTGGCGTCGGGAAACGTCACCCTGCCGCGCCCGGACCGCAGGTCCCGGCCATGCATATCAATGATTTACGTCACGTCGTCTTCTAGAGGGGAGCAGGATGTCGCACGTCTCAACGATCACCGCCGCGCGCCGGTGGCTGCCGGTTGCCCTGGCACTGGCACTGGCTGCCTGCTCGGGCAAGGAGGAAACCGCCGCACCGGCCCCGGCCGCCGCACCCACCGCCGCTGCACCGGCCGCACCGGTGGTTGCCGCCAAGGTGCAGTCGATGGGCACCGAGCAGCTGCGTGAGTCGGCCAGCCAGGCCCTGCGCGAGAACCGCATGTACGCGCCGGCCGGCGACAACGCCATCGAGTACTACCTTGCCCTGCGCGACAAGACGCCGGACGACGCCTCGGTGAAGAGCGCACTGACCGACCTGCTGCCGTACACCCTGATCGCCGCCGAACAGCACCTGGGCCGCGAGGACTACACCGAAGCGCAGCGCCTGGTGGCACTGATCGAGAAGGTGGACGCCTCTGCGCCGGCGTTGCCGCGCCTGAAGGACGGCCTGGCCAAGGGCGTGCAGAACGCGGCCAAGCGCACCGAGGCCGAAGCCGAGAAGGCGAAGAAGGACGCCGAGGACCGCAGCAAGCAGCAGACCGAACAGCAGCGCCTGGCCGAGCAGCGTGCCAAGGAAGCCGACGCGGCCAAGCAGATCGCTGCCCAGCAGGACGCTGCCCGCCGCGACAACGAGCGCCAGGAAGCCGAGCGCCAGGCTGCGGCCCGCCGCGACGCCGAGCAGAAGCAGCAGCAGGCTGCCGCCCAGCAGGCCAGCGCCGCACGCCAGGCCGCAGCACCGGCGGCCGCTGCGGCGCCGAACCTGCGCCCGGTCAGCACCCCGGCGCCGCGCTATCCGTCCGAGGCGCTGCGCGCAGGCACCTCCGGCGAAGTGCTGGTGGAAATCACCGTCGGCACCGATGGCTCGGTGACCAATGCCCGCGTACTGCGCGCAACACCGTCGCGCGTCTTCGATCGCGAGGCCATGAACGCGGTCAAGCGTTGGCGCTTCGAGCCGGTCAGCGCACCGGTCACCACCCGCCGCACCCTGGTGTTCGCCCCGGGCGGCAGCTGACCGCGAAAAGGGGACGGAGGGGATTAAGTCGTTTCCGCCCCGCAATGACCACACGGCCCGGCATGTCCGGGCCGTGTTCGTTTCAGGCGAGGCTGTCGATCAGGCGTTGCAGTGCCGGATCACGCGCGGCCAACACCTGGAACAGGCCCAGCGCATGCAGGCCCGGCAGCAGCGCACGCAGGTCGGCTTCGGCGGTGGCGCGGGTGGCGTCATCGCTGGCGGGGTCCTGCCAGTCACGGACGCTGGCGAGGAAGGCGCCGACGCTGCCCTTGCGCACGGTGAGGCCGTTCACCTGCACCTCGTTCTGATGGTCGGGAAGGATGTCCTGCGGCTGCATGGGTGATGCTCCTGTGGGATCGGGAGCCCAGTGTGCCGCCCAGCCAGCGGCACTTCTGCCGTATAACTGCCAATGGATATGGCAGATCAGACATCACCCGCGTTGATTGACCCCGCTTTGGCGAACGCCGAAGACGGTCCCCTCATCCTGGCCTCGCAGCTGCGGGTGCCGGGACGGCGCCGCACCGCACGCCACCAGCACGTGCGCGGCCAAGTGCTGGGTGCCCACCACGGCCTGCTGCGGATCGAGGCCGGCGATCTGCACTGGTTGCTGCCGGCGGGGCACGTTGCCTGGATACCGCCCTTGCTGCCCCACGCCCTGGTAGGGGCAGAGGCATTCGATGGCTGGAGCCTGTACTTCAACGCCGAAGCCTGTCTGGAGCTGCCCGCCGTGCCGCGCATTTTCCAGCCGAACGTGCTGTTGCAGGCGGCGATGATGCGCGCACTGAGTTGGCCACATCAGGCGCTGGACGCCGCGCAGGCACGCCTGGCCGGCGTGATCACCGATGAGATCGCCGCCAGCACGCCTTTGCCGCTTGCCTTGCCACAACCGCAGGATCGACGGTTGCGGCGGATCGCGGCGGCGCTGGCACGGTCGCCGGACGACCTTCGCAGCGTCGAAGCGTGGGCAGCCGCCAACGGACTGTCCGGCCGCAGCCTCGCCCGCCGGTGGCAGGCCGAAACAGGCATGCCCCTGGGCCATTGGCGGCAGCGCCTGCGCGTGCTGCTGTCGCTGCCACGCCTGCTGGCCGGCGAGCCGGTGATCAGCGTTGCGCTGTCGATGGGCTACGACACCCCGAGCGCGTTCATCACCGTGTTCAAGCGCGAGATGGGGGTGACGCCTGCGCGGTACGCAAAAGGGGACGGAGGGAATTAAGTCGCTTTTGACTCTTCCGACACGGCATCGCGGCGTTGCCTGATGTCCGGCTTCGCGGCCGCAATGACAGGCTGAAACCCCGTCCAGTCTCCAGATCCGATGCCCCGACAAGCGCGCCTGATGCTGGCAGGCCAGGCCTATCACGTGATCCAGCGCGGTGTGAACAAGGGCGCGATCTTCGTCGACGACATCGACCGCCAACTGTTCCTGCATCTGTTGCACAGCGCATTCCTCAAGCACCACGTCGCACTGCATGCCTATGTCCTGATGGGAAACCACGTTCACCTGTTGGCCACGCCCTCCACACAGCAGGGTCTGGCTGGTGCAATGCGCATGCAGGGCAACAACTACGTACAGGCCTTCAACCAGCGGCACGGGCGCAGTGGGCCGCTGTGGCAGGGTCGCTTCCATTCCTCGATGATCGACAGCGATGCCTATCTTCTCAGCGTATACCGCTACATCGAACGCAATCCGGTTCGTGCCGGGATTGTGGTCAGCGCCGAAGATCATCCGTGGTCCAGCGTGCACGGCAACCTTCAACGACGCGATGATCCGATGCTGACACCGCATCCTGCGTTCAAAGCACTGGCAGCGACCGCTCGGAAAAGGGCGACGTTGTATGCCGAGTTCCTGCGCGACGTGAATGCATCCGCCGACGTACCTGCGATCCGCAACCACAGTGCCAGGCAAAGCCCAATGGGGGACGCTGCATTCCTGCGGATGGTGGAACAGACGCTGGGACGCCCCGTGGTGATGCGCAGACGAGGGCGCCCGCGCAAGCAGGGGACGGGAGAGGCAGAAACGACTTAATCCCCTCCGTCCCTTTTTTGGTCAGCCGGAGATCGCCAGGCGCTCGTTGTGATAGCGGCGCACGGCGGCGAACCACAGCACGGCGGCCAGGCCGAGGCTGGCGCCGAGGTAGATCGCCCAGACCGCCGGGGTGATGATCTCGTGGCGGATCACCTTCAGCAGCATCTGGTTCTGCGACAGGAACGGCACGGCGTACTGCCACAGCTCGCTCTTCAGCGGATAGGCCACCAGTGCATAGCCAGGCAGCATCGGCAGCAGCATCAGCCAGGTCATGTGGCTTTGCGCTTCCTTCATGCTCTTGGCTGCGGCCGACAGGAAGGTCAGCAGCGAGGTGCCGATCAGCAGCATCGGCAACATCACCAGCAGCATCTGCAGCATCGAGCCGACGTTCATGTTGAACTGGCGGCCGATGTTGCCGGGCGCGATCTGCGCGCTCACCTTGAACGCGACCAGGGTCAGCAGCAGCGACACGAAACCGACCACGCAGGCGGCGGCGATCTTGCCGCTGACGATCGCGCTGCGCGAACCCGGCGTGGCCAGCAGGGGTTCCAGCGACTGCCGCTCGCGCTCGCCGGCGGTGGCGTCCATTACCAGGTAGGCGCCACCGATGAACGATGTCAGCGTCAGCAATACCGGCAGCAGCATCGACAGAATCATGCCGCGCTTGGCCTCGGCACTGGCCAGGTCCTGGCGCGCCACGTCCAGCGGGCGTGCCACCTGTGCGTCGATGCCACGCGCCATCAGGCGCAGTGCACCGACCTGGCCGTTGTAGGTGGCCAGCGCCGCCTCCAGGCGCGCACTGGGTACTTCAGCCGCGCGACGCGTGCTGTCCTTGATCACCTCCACCAGCGCCGGCTTGCCCTCGGCCCAGTCCTTGCCGAAATCATCGCTGATGCGCAGCGCCACATCGATGTCCTGGGTGCGGATGGCCTCGGCCAGGTCCTTCGGTGCCGGTGCGGCATTAAGGCCCTGTGCGGCGAGGAAGCGCACCAGGTTCGGCGCGTTCCCGGCGCCGATGGTCGGGATCTGCAACGGCTCTTCGATCTGGGTGCGTACCCGGCTCTCGGCCAGCTTGCCCATTCCCAACAGCAGCACCGGGTACAGCAGCGGCCCGAACAGCAGGGTCAGCAGCAGCGTGCGGCGGTCACGCGACAGGTCGCGCAGTTCCTTGCGCATCACCGTCATCAGGGTCGACATCATGCTCATGCGTGCAGGCCCTCTTCGCTGCCGATCAGTTTCACGAACGCATCTTCCAGGTTGGCTTCGCCGGCCTGCGCACGCAGCTCGTCGGCGCTGCCGGCAGCCATCACCGTGCCCTTGGCGATGATCACGATGTGGTCACACAACGCCCCCACCTCCTGCATGATGTGGCTGGACAGGATCACGCAGCGCCCCTCATCGCGCAGGCCGAGCAGGAAGCGGCGCAGCGCGCGCGTGGTCATCACGTCCAGGCCATTGGTCGGTTCGTCGAGGATGACGTTGCGCGGGTCGTGCACCAGCGCGCGGGCAATCGCGGTCTTGGTGCGCTGGCCCTGCGAGAAACCATCGGTCTGCCGGTCGAGGATGTCCCCCATGTCCAGCGCGTGCGACAGCACCTCGATGCGTTCGCGGATGCGCTCGGCCGACAGGCCATGCAGTTCGCCGAAGTAGGCGATGTTCTCGCGCGCGGTCAGGCGCTTGTAGACGCCACGCGCATCGGGCAGCACGCCGAGGTGGCGACGTACCTCCACCGGATTGCGCGCCGCATCGATGCCGTCGACAGTGATGCTGCCCTGGTCGGGCGTCATCAGTGTGTACAGCATGCGCATGGTGGTGGTCTTGCCGGCACCGTTGGGGCCGAGCAGGCCGGTGATCTGCCCATCCCGGGCGCGGAAGCCGACGTTGGCGACCGCCTGGATGCGGCCCGTGCGGGTATCGAAGGCCTTGTGCAGGTTGTCGGCGACGATCATGGTTCCCATCCGTTGAACGAGGTGAACGCCGGCACGTAGCTCAGCGTGTCCAGGCAGCCGGCATCCAGCGCCTTGGCATCGGTCTTGTCGATGAACTGTCCGAGCAGGCGCGGCATGCAGCCGGCGGTCAACGTGCCATGGCCCTGGCCACGGGCGACCAGCGCACGGCCGTTGGGCAGGCCCTTGAGCACCTGTGCGGCGTAGCGCGGTGGCGTCACCGGGTCCAGCTCACCGGACAGCAGCAGTGCCGGCACGTCGCTGCGCAGCGGCACGGCATCGGTTGCCGGCGCCGGACGGTGCGGCCACACCGGGCAGGCCGCGAAGAACGCACTGGCCACCTCGTTGCCGAACAGCCGCTCGGGATCCTCGGCCGGCGCGTGGTAGCGCGGCGCATCCTCGCTGCAGATCACCGACCACTGCATGCCGCGGTTGATCTGGAAATCCATGCTGCGGTTCGCGCCGCGCGCCAGCGATGCCAACGGGGCATAGCGCCCGTGTGCGGCTTCATCCAGCACCAGTGGCAGCAGCGAGGAATACTGCGGCACGTAGGAGAAGGCGAAGGCAAGGCCGACCACGCTGTCCGGCGTCAGGACATCCTGCCGGGGTGCGTTGGTACCCGGGTCGCGATACTCGACCGAGACCGGTGCACGGCGCAGGGTGTCGACCACGCTGCGCAGCTGCGCGCGGGTATCGGTCGGGAAACGCTTGCTGCACGCGGCATCCTTGCGGCACTGCGCCGACTGCAGGGCGATCGCATCCTCGAAGGTGGTCGCGAAGTCGCCACCGACCACCAGCTCGTTCGGTACCACGCCATCGATGACGATGCTGCGGGTATGCTGCGGATAGGCCCCGGCATAGCGCTGGGCCACGCGGGTACCGTAGGAGCCGCCAACCAGGTTGAGCTGGTCCACACCGAGCGCCGCACGCACCGCATCCAGATCGGCGATCGCCTCGGTGGTGGTGTAGAAGCGCGCATCGGCACGCCCCTGCAGCGATGCGGCACAGCGCTGGGCGTAGTCGCGCAACGCTGCCTCGGAAGGCGCGGCATCCTCGTCCACCTGCAGCGGCTTGCCGTCCGCGCCCAGGCAGCTGAGCGGGTTGGAGCCGCCGGTGCCGCGCTGGTCGATCAGGAACACGTCGCGCTGTTTGCGCACCTGGCGCAGTGCAGTGTCGACGATGACCGCCACCTCGCTGGCCGCCTGGCCGGGGCCGCCGGCCAGGAAGAACACCGGGTCCGGCTGGCTGGCGCCGCTGCTGCCCGATTCCAGCCAGGCGATACGCAGGCCGATCCGGCGACCGTCAGGCTGGGCCCGGTCCTCCGGCACCTGCAGGGTGGCGCACTGCGCCTCCACGTTGGCGCTGGCACCTTCGGTGGACAGTGTGCAGGGCTGGAAGTCGATCGTGCCGAAGCGGCGGCTGGGTGCATCGCTGGCGCTTCCGGCGTCGGCCGGCGGCGGCTGGCTGCACCCGGCAAGCATCAGGCTGGCCAGCATCCCGGCCAGCGCGAGGTGGTGTCTTTGCATCGTGCTCGTTTCCCCTGGAGGACGTTCCTGTCGACCACGACGGGCTGCCGCGGAAGATGTGACCCAACTTACACGGGCAGCGCGCCGACGGCGATGGGCAATGACGAATCCGCCGCCGACGGCGCGCAGACCAGGCGGTCCCGCCTCTCGGCCTTGGCCGGCACAGGGCGGCATTGGCGGCGGCCCGCAGCGCCCCATGGGCCAGTGCACCGGCCCGGCGGCGATGCGGGGTCTGAAAACGGCGAGCACGGCCGCCGGCGCACGCGCAGAATCCGCCGCAGACCCAGGAGACGCTCATGCACACGTGGTACCTCGGTGGCATCGACCATCGCCCCTTCCTGCACCTGTTCGAGATGAGTGACAGCGCGCTCGCCGCGCTCGGCATCCAACGTCGCTGGGCCGGCGCCAACGGCGGCCATCCCTGCCGGATCAGCCTGAGCGATCCCGCGCCTGGCAGCGAGCTGCTCCTGCTGTCCCACGTCCACCTGCCGCTGCATTCGCCGTACCGCGCCGCCGGCCCGATCTTCGTGCAGCGCGGCGTGACCCGTTGCGTCCTGCCGCCGGGCGAGGTGCCCCCGTATGTGCAGCGCCGGATGATTTCGATGCGTGCCTATGACCACGCCGCGCTGATGTGCGGTGCCCAGGTCTGTGCGGGCACCGAGGTGGCCGACCACCTGGATGCACTGTTTGCCGACCCGTCGGTGGCGTTCGTCCAGCTGCACAACGCGGCGCATGGGTGTTTCTCGTGCCAGGCAGATCGGGTGGGTACCGAGACTGCGTAGCGCGATCTCCATGACGTGATCGATGCCACGCCGGTCACGTGACGTCCAGCGCATCCGTTCAGCCCTGCGTGAAGCCTGCGGGAAGGGCTTCACATGCGCAGTCACGGATCGGCACTGCGAGGGTTCCGTCGCCTGCAGCGCGACTCGATACTCGCCGTGGTGCCGCCGGAAGTCCACTGCGCAGCGCAGCGCCTGCGGTCACCGTTCCCTTTCGACGACCACAAGGATGCGCCATGTCATTCCGATCCACACCGCTGCTGCTGGCTACCTCGTTCGTGGCTGCGGGCCTGTCCCTGGCCGGCAACGCGTTCGCCCACGGCACCATGACCACGCCGGTCAGCCGCGTCTACGCCTGTTTCCAGGGCAACCCCGAGAACCCGACCAACCCGGCCTGTGCCGCCGCCAAGGCCATCGGCGGTTCGCAGGCGTTCTACGACTGGAACGGCATCAACCAGGCCAATGCCAACGGCAACCACCAGGCCGTGGTGCCCGACGGCAAGCTGTGCAGCGGCAACAACCCGACCTTCCGCGGCCTGGACGTGAACCGCAGTGACTGGCAGACCACGCCGATCCAGCCCGATGCCAATGGCAGGTTCACCTTCGTGTTCAAGGCGACCGCGCCGCACGCCACCCGTGACTGGCGCTTCTTCGTCACCCGCGAAGGCTGGCAGCCGGGCAGCCCGCTGCGCTGGGCCGACCTGCAGGAGTTCTGCACCCTGGGCAATACACCGCTGTCGGCCGATGGCACCTACAAGCTGCAATGCACGTTGCCGCAGCGCACCGGCCAGCATGTGATCTACAACACCTGGCAGCGCTCGGATTCGACCGAGGCGTTCTATACCTGCATGGATGTGCGTTTCCAGGGCGGCGGCGGAACGGCACCGGCAACGCAGTGGCAGGATGCCGGCCCGGTCACCGCGCGCGGCGAGCTGCCGGTCGGCACCACGTTGGCGCTGCGCGTGTTCAATGCCAACGGCAATGATGTCGAACGCGTGGAAGCCACGCTGGCCAGCGGCCAGACTGCCGCCGCACAGTGGCCGCTGGTGCTGGCACGCAAGGTCAATGCCAGTGCGCAGCACGCACGCGTGGGCGTGCTCAGCAACGGCGTGATCACACCGGCCGCCTCGGCCACCGACAACCGGGTGTACCTGAAGGACGGCAACCGCTTCCAGCTCGACACCCGGGTGCCCGACGCGGGCACGCCGTCGCCGGGCGGTGATTTCGACCACGTGTACCCCGCAGGCATTGGCAGTTACGTCCCCGGCCAGACCGTGGTAAAGGGCACCGACGGCAAGCTGTACGCCTGCCGCCCGTTCCCGGAAGGGGCGTGGTGCAACGTCAATGCCGAGGCATATCGCCCCGGTGTGGGCAGTGCATGGCGCGATGCTTGGGTGCCCTACTGACCCGTTGTAGAAGGCGGTGCGCATCGCGCCGCCTTCTGCCTGGGCCGCAGTGCTTTGAGCAGTGTGCTGCAGATCAGGCACGACAGCCATCAAATTCAAACTTGTCCGATGTTGACGGCGCGTCTGCATGTGAAGACTCCATGAGGTTTCCCACACCTCGCAAAGGAGTCTCTGCATGGGCAGTCCTCGCTCTGTCCGTCGTTGCCGGCCTGGCCCTGTCCGGCAGCGCCTTCGCCCACGGCACCATGACCAAGCCGCTCAGCCGCGTGAAGCAGTGCCACGAGGGCAATCCGGAAAACCCGACCAACCCGGCCTGCGCCGCCGCCAAGGCCATCGGTGGTTCGCAGCCGTTCTACGACTGGAGCGCGATTGCCCACGGCAATGCCAATGGCAACCATCGCGAACTGGTGCGCGACGGCGAACTGTGCAGTGCCAGCATTCCCAAGTACCGCGGGCTCGACCTGAACCGCACGGACTGGCCGACCACGCCGATCCGCGCCGACGCCCGTGGCCGTTACACCTTCGAGTTCCGCGCGCCGGCGCCGCACGCCACTCGCGAATGGAAGTTCTACGTCACCCGCGATGGCTGGCAGCCGGGCAGCCCGCTGCGCTGGGCCGACCTGCAGGAATTCTGCACGCTGGGCAACACGCCGCTGTCCGAAGGCGGTGTCTACAAGCTGGACTGCCCGCTGCCCAAGCGCAGTGGCCAGCACATCATCTACAACACCTGGCAGCGCTCGGATTCGCAGGAGGCGTTCTATACCTGCATGGACGTGCGCTTCGAAGGCGGCGATGGCGTGGTTCCGCCGCCGCAGTGGCAGGATGCCGGCGCCGTGACCGCCAACGGTGCACTGGACGTGGACAGCACCGTGACCCTGCGTGTGTTCAATGCCAACGGCAATGACCTGGCGCGCGTGGAGACCACGCTGGCGGCCGGCCAGACCGCTCCCGCACAGTGGCCGTTGGCGCTGGCCCGCAAGGTCAATGCCAGTGCGCAGCACGCCCGCGTCGGTGTGATGAAGAGCGGCGTGATCACGCCGGTCGCATCGGCCACCGAAAACCGCGTGTACCTGAAGCCGGGCAATCGCTTCCAGCTGGAAACCCAGGTGCCGGGCCCGGTTGATCCGGTCGATCCGCCGGGTGGCGATTTCGACTTCGTGTATCCGGCCGGCCTCGGCAGCTACACGCCGGCCAGACCGTGGTAAAGGGCACCGACGGCAAGCTGTACGCCTGCCGCCCGTTCCCGGAAGGCGCGTGGTGCAACATCAATGCCGATGCCTATCGCCCGGGCACCGGCTATGCCTGGCGTGATGCCTGGGTCGCGTACTGAACTCGACGGGGGGTGGCACTTCGGTGCCACCCCTCCTGCATGACGTTTCTTGCGATGGAGGTCGCATGGAAAAAGGCGATGGGTTCCCAACCTCGTTTTTTTAGGAACCGTTGAATGGAGGACGCTCTTTGCTGCGTGGAAACTCGGCGGGTCTTCCACGCGTCAAAGGACGTCTTCGATGCAAGCCCACCTACTTGCAGCAGTTGCTGCCTCCCTGTGCGCAGCTCTCTTCGCCTCACAGGAGGCCCAGGCCCACGGCACCCTCTCCAAGCCAATCAGCCGCATCTACGCCTGCCGTCAGGCCAACCCCGAGAATCCGACCAATGCGGCCTGTGCGGCAGCCAAGGCCATCGGTGGCGCGCAGCCCTTCTACGACTGGGCCGCCATCAGCCAGGCCGAGGCTGACGGCAACCATCGCCAGGTCGTGCCTGATGGCGAACTGTGCAGCGGCGGCAATGCAAAGTACCGCGGCATGGACCTCAATCGCACGGACTGGTCGACCAGCCCGATCCGCGCCGATGCCCGCGGCCGCTACACCTTCGAGTACCTCGCATCGGCTCCGCACAAGACCCGAGACTGGGTCTTCTATGTAACCCGCGAAGGCTGGCAACCGGGCAGCCCGCTGCGTTGGGACGATCTGGAGCAGTTCTGCTCGCTGGGTCACGTGGACGAGGACGCCAACGGCATCTACCGGCTGGATTGCCCACTGCCCAAGCGTACTGGCCAGCACATCATCTACAACACCTGGCAACGCTCGGATTCGAAGGAAGCGTTCTATACCTGTGCTGACGTACGTTTCGAAGGCGGTGACATCATCCCGCCACCAGAGTGGGAGGACGCTGGGGCCATCACCGCGCGCGGTGACCTGGAGACCGGTACCACCCTGACCCTGCGCGTGTTCAACGCCAACGGCAATGACCTGGAAAGCCCGAAGATCACCCTCGCCACCGGGCAGACCTCCGCCACGCAATGGCCGCTGGCGCTGGGCCACAGGGTCAACGCTTCTGCCCAGCATGCCCGGGTGGGCGTGCTGAAGAACGGAATCATCACTCCCATCGCCTCGGCCACCGAGAACCGCGTCTACCTGAAGCCGGGCCATCGCTTCCAGCTCGACACGCAGCTGCCGGATCCGGTCGATCCGCCACCGGGCGACTATGACTTCGTGTATCCGGACGGTATCGGCAGCTACACGCCGGGCGAAACCGTGGTCAAGGGCGCCGACGGCAAACTCTACGCCTGCCGCCCGTTCCCGGAGGGCGCGTGGTGCAACGTCAATGCCGAACCCTACCGCCCGGGCACCGGCTCTGCCTGGCGTGACGCCTGGATCGCGTACTGAGGCCGGGCACCGGGGGCGGCGTGGTGCCGCCTCCGGTTTGCGGGGGGTTGCCGGCCAGCGGCCGGCACTACCGGGGTTCATGGGGTTGCCGGCCAACGGCCGGCACCACCCGGGCCTACTTGCTGCTGACGTACTTCTCGCGGCGGATCTGCGGGTTGCCCAGGCCGGCCGCCTTCAGCAGCTCGGCGCAGGCATCGACCATGTCCGGGTTGCCGCACAGGTAGGCGATGTCGGTGGCCGGGTCCGGCGTGAAACCGGCCAGCGCCTGCTGCACGTAGCCGTGCTGTACATCCGGGTGCGGTTCGGTCGGCAGTTCGCGCGACAGGCACGGAACATAGCGGAAGTTCGGGTGCTTTTCGGCGAAGCTGTAGAAATCTTCGCTGTACAGCAGCTCGCCCGGGCTGCGCGCGCCCTGCAGCAGCACGATCTGCACGCCGCGTTCGGCCATGGCCTTCTCCAGCAGCGGCAGCATGGAGCGGTACGGGGTAACGCCGGTACCGGTGGCGATCAGCAGGTAACGGGCGTTGTGGTCACCGGGATTCAGGCAGAACCGGCCATAGGGGCCGGACGCACTGATCTGGCTGCCCTGCTCCAGCGCCTCGAACAGGGCCGTGGCGGCGCCACCGGGCACGAAACTGACCGCGATGTCCACCGCCTCGCCCGGGCCCAGCGCATGATCGTGGATGGTCGCCAGCGAGTAGCTGCGCTTGGTTTCGGTGCCGTCGGCGTAGCTGAAATGGACCTGGATGAACTGGCCGGGCTGGAAATCCAGCGGCTGCCCATCGTCACGCACGAACTGGTAGTGGCCGACGGTCGGGGCCAGCATGCGGCAGCCGACCAGCTTGAGGGGGAATTGAACAGGCACGACTTTTCGGGACAGTGTGTAGCCGGGGCAAGCCCTCGGGGTCTTCTATAATAGCCCCTCCCCGCCCCTCTCCAGCGCCAGCCCATGGGCGCGAAGGCTTCGAGCTTGGCATCCCAGAACGATACGGCGCCCGCCCTGCGCGTGCGCGACCTGCGCAAGACTTATGACAACGGCACCCAGGCCCTGAAGGGCGTTTCCCTGGAAGTGGCCCCGGGCGACTTCTTCGCCCTGCTCGGCCCCAACGGGGCGGGCAAGTCGACCCTGATCGGCATCATCAGCTCCCTGGTCAACCTCAGCGAGGGCCAGGTGGAGGTGTTCGGCAGCGACCTGGTGCGCAACCGCAGCGCCACCATGCGCCTGATCGGGCTGGTGCCGCAGGAGATCAATTTCAACCTGTTCGAAAAGCCCTTCGACATCCTGGTGAACTACGCCGGGTTCTACGGCGTGCCGCGCGAGGAAGCCGAGCAGCGCGCCGAGGAAGAGCTGAAGCGCGCGCACCTGTGGGAAAAGGCCCAGGTGATGAGCCGCACGCTGTCCGGCGGCATGAAGCGCCGGCTGATGATCGCCCGCGCGATGATGACCCGCCCGCGCCTGCTGATCCTGGATGAGCCGACCGCCGGCGTGGACATCGAGATCCGCCGCGACATGTGGCGCGTGCTGAAGGAGATCAACGCTGCCGGCACCACGATCATCCTCACCACGCACTACCTGGAAGAAGCCGAGTACCTGTGCCGCCACCTGGCGATCATCAACCATGGCCAGATCGTCGAGCAGGGGCCGATGCGCACCCTGCTGGCCAAGCTGGACGTGGAAGGCTTCCTGCTGGACATCGACGGTGACCTGCCGGCGCAGCTGCCGGTGATCGAGGGCGCGACGCTGACCGCGCCGGACCCGCACACGCTGGACATCGACATGCCACGCGCGATGGACCTCAACCGCGTGTTCGCTACGCTGAACGCGTCCGGCATCCGCGTGCGTTCGATGCGTACCAAGAGCAACCGCCTGGAGGAGCTGTTCGTGCGCCTCACCGGCAACATGGAGAAGCCTGCATGAGCACCACCGAGCTGACCGACGGCCAGCGCAACCGCATCGCGCTGATGACCATCGTGCGCCGCGAAGTCGCCCGCATCATGCGCATCTGGGGCCAGACCCTGGTGCCGCCGGCGATCACCATGACCCTGTACTTCCTGATCTTCGGCAACCTGATCGGGTCGCGCGTGGGTGACATGGGCGGCTACACCTACATGCAGTTCATCGTGCCGGGCCTGGTGATGATGAGCGTGATCCAGAACAGCTACGGCAACATCAGTTCCTCGTTCTTCGGTGCCAAGTTCGGCCGCCACGTCGAAGAACTGCTGGTCAGCCCGATGCCGAACTGGGTGATCCTGTGGGGCTACGTGGCCGGTGCCGTGCTGCGCGGCCTGATGGTCGGCGTGATCGTGCTGATCATCGCCATGTTCTTCACCCCGGTGCGAATCCCGCATCCGATCGTGATGCTGACCACGGTGATCCTCGGCGCGACGATCTTCTCGCTGGCCGGCTTCATCAATGCGGTGTACGCAAAGAAATTCGATGACGTGGCGATCGTGCCGACCTTCATCCTGACCCCGCTGACCTACCTGGGTGGCGTGTTCTATTCGGTGAAGCTGCTGCCGGGCTGGGCCGAAGCGGCCACGCACGCGAACCCGATCTTCTACATGGTCAATGCGTTCCGCTATGGCCTGCTGGGCAGCAGCGATGTGCCGCTGCCGGTGGCCTACGGCCTGATGATCGGTTTCGTGGTGGTGCTGACGGCGCTGGCCCTGTGGCTGCTGCGCCGTGGCGTGGGCATGCGCAGCTGAGACCTGCGTGGTAGTGCCGGCCGCTGGCCGGCAACACCAGATCCACGCCATGCGTGGATGCAGCAGCCTGTAGAGCCGAGCCTATGCTCGGCTCTTTTTCGCCAGCAATCTCCGGCACAATCGCAGTTCTGATTCCCCCCAGAAAACGGTGAACGTGCAATGCGCATCCTGATCCTCGGCGCCGGCGGTACCGGCGGTTACTTCGGTGGCCGCCTGGCCCAGGCCGGCGTGGACGTGACCTTCCTCGTGCGCCCCGCGCGCGCCGCGCAGCTGGACCATGATGGCCTGGTCATCCGCAGCCCACTGGGTGATGCGCGTTTCCCGGTTCAGCACGTCACTGCTGATGCACTGCCCGCACTGGCCGCGCAGAAGCCCTTCGACCTGGTCATCCTCAGCTGCAAGGCCTACGACCTGGACAGTTCGATCGATGCCATCGCCCCGGCAGTCGGCGCGAACACCACCGTGCTGCCGATCCTCAACGGCCTGCACCACTACAACGCACTGGATCTGCGCTTTGGCCGCGACGCCGTGCTCGGCGGCCTGTGCTTCATCAGCGCCACCAAGGCGCCCGATGGCGCGGTGCTGCATCTGGGCAAGCCGGCCAAGCTCACCTTCGGCGAGCGCGACGGCGGCGCGATCTCCGCGCGCGTGCGCGCCTTCGCTGCGGTCTGCGCGAAGGCCAACCTTGATCACCTGGCCAGCGAGCGCATCGGCCAGGAACAGTGGATCAAGTACACCTTCCTGACCGCGCTGGCCGCAGCCACCTGCCTGCTGCGTGCGGATATCGGCACCATCGTCGCCACCGATGATGGCGAGGCGATCGTACGTGGCCTTTACGACGAGTGCCTGGCCGTCGCCGAAGCCGCCGGTGAACCGGTTCCGGAGGCAGCGCAGGACACTGCGCGCGGCACGCTGACCCAGGCCGGCTCGGCGTTGAAGGCCTCGATGCTGCGTGATCTGGAGGCCGGCCAGCAGGTGGAGGCCGAACAGATTGTTGGCGACATGCTGGTGCGTGCGCGCAGGGCTGATCAGGAAGCCCTGCTGCTGCAGGTTGCCTACAGCAGCCTGCAGGCCTACCAGGCACTGCGGGTCGCGTGAGTCCCGCCTTGCAGGCCAGCCCATTGCCCGCGCGGGTACTGGTTCTCGGGCTGGGCTGGAGCGGACGCGTGCTGGCCGCGCAGCTGCAGGCGCATGGCGTAGGCGTGGCCGGCACGGTGCGCGATCCCTCGTTCGCGCCGGACGATGGCCTGCCACGGCATCAGCTGCACGCCGACACGCCACCGTCGCCTGCCCTGCTCGATGAGATCGCGCAGGCCGATGCCGTGCTGTGCAGCGTGCCGCCCGACGCGGAGGGCGACCCGGCACTGCGCCTGCTGCTGCCCGCGCTGCAGGCCAGCCCGGCATTGCGCTGGGTCGGCTATCTGTCGTCGACCTCGGTGTATGCCGACCGCGCCGGCGGTTGGATCGACGAGCGCAGCGCGGCCGACGCCACTGAAGCGGCTGGTGTGCAGCGCCTGCTCGCGGAAGCCCAGTGGCGTGCACTGGCCGGACAACGCAGCATCGCCTCGGCGGTGTTCCGCCTGCCCGGCCTGTACGGGCCGGGTCGCAATGCGCTGGTGCAGTTGGCGCAGGGGCGTGCGCGCCACGTGGTTCGCCCGGGCCAGGTGTTCAACCGACTGCACGTGGATGACCTGGCAACCGTCATCATCGCCGCAATGCGGCGACCTGCCCGGCAGGGTCTCTACCTGCCCAGCGACGACGAGCCTGCACCGCCGCAGGATGTGCTGGCCTTCGCCGCGAAGCTGGGCGGGTTTGCGCTGCCGCCCGCCGTGGCCTGGGATGACCCGGCACTGAGCCCGACGCTGCGGCGCTTCTACGAGAGCAACAAGCGCATCGACAGCCGTGGCACGCGTGAAGCATTGGGCTGGGAGCCGAGGTTCCCCAGCTACCGTGAGGGCCTGCGCGACCTGCTCCGGTAGTGCCGGCCGCTGGCCGGCAATCAAGATGTGCTGCCGGCCAGCGGCCGGCACTACCATCAACCCGCGTCGGGCAGGCGGAAGAACGCGCGGGCGGCCGCCGTGGCATTGGCCGCGGTCACCGCAACGTCCTCGCCACGGTCACGTGCCAGCTCTTCCACGATGTGCGACAGGAACATCGGCTCGTTGCGCCGGTCCTTCGGCATCGGCTTCAACGTGCGCGGCAGCAGGTACGGCGCGTCGGTCTCGATCATCAGGCGGTTGGCCGGGATGCTCTTCACCAGTTCGCGCAGGTGCGCGCCACGGCGTTCGTCGCACAGCCAACCGGTGATGCCGATGTACCAGTCCTGGTCCAGGTAATCGAACAGCTCATCGCGTTCGCCGGTGAAGCAATGCACCACCGCCGGGCCGATGCGACCTTCGAAGTTCTTCATCTGTGCCATGAAGTCGGCATGCGCATCACGCTGGTGCAGGAACAGCGGCTTGCCATTGTCCGCAGCCAGCTGCAGCTGGCGCTCGAACGCGCGGTGCTGCGCCGGGCGCGGCGAGAAGTCACGGAAGTAGTCCAGCCCGCACTCCCCCACCGCCACCACTTCCGGATGCGCGTGCAGCGCGCGCATCTCGGCATCGCATTCCTCGGTGTATTCCACCGCGTGGTGCGGGTGCACGCCGGCGGTGGCGTACAGGAAGCCGGGGTGCTGCTGGGCCAGCTGCAACGCCAACGGCGAGTGCTCGCGGCTGGCGCCGGTGATGACCATCTGCACCACGCCGGCCTGGCGCGCGCGGTCCAGCACGGCATCGCGGTCGCGGTCGAAGGAGTCGTGGGTCAGGTTGGCGCCGATATCGATCAGGAGCATGGTCATCGCGGGGGAAAAGTGCCCGCGCATTGTACCTGCGCCCGCCGTGCCCCCTTATCCTTTGCACATGAACGCCCCGCTCTTCCCGATTTCCCCGCTGCTGCCGCAGATCCAGCAACACCTGGCCGCGCAGCAGCGACTGGTGCTGGAGGCCCCGCCCGGTGCCGGCAAGACCACCCAGGTGCCACTGGCACTGCTCGACGCACCGTGGCTGCAGGGCCGCAAGATCATCCTGCTGGAACCACGGCGGGTCGCCGCCCGCAGCGCCGCGCTGTTCATGGCGCGGCAGCTGGGCGAGGAGGTCGGTGGCACGGTCGGCTACCGCATCCGCTTCGAAAACAAGGTTTCGGCGCGCACGCGCATCGAGGTCGTCACCGAAGGCATCCTGACCCGCATGCTGCAGGACGACCCGATGCTGGAAGAGGTCGGTGCGATCCTGTTCGACGAGTTCCACGAGCGCCATCTCAGCGGCGACCTCGGCCTGGCGCTGGCGCTGGATGTGCAGGCGCAGCTGCGCGATGACCTGCGCCTGGTGGTGATGTCGGCCACGCTGGACGGCGAGCGGCTGGCACGTTTTCTCGATGCGCCGCGGCTGAGCAGCGAGGGCCGCAGCTACCCGGTGGCGATCAGCCATTTCCCGGCGCGCCGCGATGAGGCGCTGGAACTGCAAGTGCGCCGCGCGGTGCAGCAGGCCCTGGCCGAGCACCCCGGTGACCTGCTGGTGTTCCTGCCCGGCCAGCGCGAGATCGCGCGGGTGCAGGCGGGCCTGCAGGAATCGCTAAATGGCGATGTCGAAGTCCTGGCGCTGCACGGTGAACTGCCCGTGGAACAACAGGCGCGCGTACTTCAGGTGGCCAGCGATGGCCGCCGGCGCGTGGTGCTGGCGACCAACGTCGCCGAGTCGTCGGTGACGTTGCCCGGCGTGCGCGTGGTGATCGACAGCGGCCAGGCACGCGAACCGCGCTACGACCCCAACAGTGGGTTCACCCGGCTGGACGTGATGGCCATCGCGCAGGCATCGGCCGACCAGCGCGCGGGCCGCGCCGGCCGCGTCGCCGAGGGCGTGGCCTGGCGGCTGTGGCCACAGTCGCAGCGGCTGGAACCGCAGCGCCGCGCCGAAATCGACCAGGTGGAACTGGCCGGACTGGCACTGGAACTGGCGGCCTGGGGCAGCAGCGATCTGCGCTTCCTCGATCCGCCACCGGCCGGCCCGATGGGTGCCGCGCGCGAACTGCTGCAGCGGCTCGGCGCCCTGTCCAGCAGTGGCGCGATCACCGAACTGGGCCGGCGTGTGCTGGCGCTGGGCACGCATCCACGGATGGCGGCGATGCTGCTGGCAGCGCCCGATGCCCGCGCCCAGGCGCTGGCTGCCGACCTGGCCGCGCTGCTGGAGGCGCGCGACCCGTTGCGCCAGGGCGGCGACGCGCTGGCGGCCCGCTGGCGCGCACTGGCCGCGTTCCGCAATGGCCGCACACCGGGCGATGCCAACCGCAGCGGGCTGGCCGCGATCGATGCCGCCGCCAAGCAGTGGCGTCGCCGCCTGCGCTGCGAAGCCACGCCGCCGGCCAGCATCGAGGCCCATGAGCTGGGCGACCTGCTCGCTCATGCCTTCCCTGACCGGATTGGCTTCCAGCATCCCAGCGATCCTCTGCGCTACCTGCTGGCCAATGGCCGCAGCGCGCGCCTGCACGAGCTGAGCGACCTGCGCGGTGAGCCGTGGCTGGTGGCCAGCGAACTGCGCTTCGAGGCGCGCGATGCACTGCTGCTGCGTGCCGCACCGGTGGACGAGGATCGGCTGCGCAAGGCGTGGCCGGATCGCTTCGTCACCGAAGACGTAGTGCGCTGGGACAGCGAGCGACGCGCCCTGGTGGCACTGCGCGAGACCCGTTTCGACCGCATCGTGCTGGACAGCCGCTCGGCCGGCCGGGTCGATCCGCAGCACGCCGCGCAGGCACTGACCGATGCGGTAGCCGAACTCGGCCTGCAGGCCTTGCCGTGGACCGAAGGCCTGCGCCAGTGGCAGGCGCGCGTCGAGTCACTGCGGCGCTGGATGCCGGAGCTCGGCCTGCCCGACTGCAGCGACGCGGCCCTGCTGGCCAACCTCACGCAGTGGCTGCAACCCGCGTTCGCCGGCAAGAGCCGCCTGGACGCGCTGGATGAGGCCAGTTTCGGCGAGGCACTGAAGTCGCCGCTGGAATGGTCACAACGGCAGCTGGTCGAGCGCAATGCGCCGACCCGCATCACCGTGCCGTCCGGGCTGGAGCGGCCGATCACCTACGCGTTGGACAGCGAGAGTGGTGATCCGCTGCCGCCGGTGCTGGCGGTGAAACTGCAGGAACTGTTCGGCCTGGCCGACACGCCGCGCATCGCCGATGGCCGCGTGCCGCTGACCCTGCACCTGCTCTCCCCCGGCGGCCGCCCGCTGCAGGTCACCCAGGACCTGCGCAACTTCTGGGAAAACACCTACGCCGAAGTGAAAAAGGAAATGAAGGGCCGTTACCCGCGCCATCCATGGCCGGATGATCCGTGGACAGCCACGGCCACGCACCGGGCAAAGCCGCGCGGAACCTGAGGGCGGGGTCGGATCCCATTGCATCGCAGTGGGCTCTGACCCCATACACCGCGCCGGGGTCAGAGCCCTTTCCCAAAAGAAAGGGATCCGCCCCACCCTGCCTGATCCTGAATGGCTGCGGTAGAGTCACGCCACGTGCGTCCCCGGCTGACATACCGTTTACGGGCAACGCGCGACACTGGACTTCGACCCGAGGCAAAGGACCCCCGCATGAGCAAGCTGACCGTAATCACCGACCGCGCCCTGGAGCGCGCCCTGGAGCTGGCCCACACCGCCGGCGATGGCCTGAAGAGCGCCGGTGGCAGCCTGCGCAATGCGGACTGGATCAAGACCGGCGCCGCCATCGGCGCAGTGAAGACCGGCGGCAAGGCCGCGACCAAGTTCGTGCGCCGCAATCCGGCCGTGGCCGTGGCCGCTGCTGCGGTGGGTGTTGGCCTGCTCGGCTATGCGCTGTACCGCAAGCAGCAGAAGAAGAAGGTCGCCAATGGCCACGTGGTGAATGGGCAGGCGCAGCGCATCAGCGCGCGTGACCGCCGCAACGACACCGTCGTGGACGAGCACAGCGATATCGGCAGCGACGCGTGAATCTGCCAGGGTCGGATCCCTTCCGCGGGAAGGGCTCTGACCGCAAGGCACTGCATGAGGGCCGGACGCCGCAAGGCCTCCGGCCCTTTCTGTTTCAACCGATCTGCCGCCACTGCCCGGGCTGCAGGTCCTCCAGCCGGTACGGTCCCATCGACACCCGCACCAGCCGCAACGTCGGCAGGTTCACCGCTGCAGTCATCCGCCGCACCTGGCGGTTGCGGCCCTCGCGGATCGTGATCGCCAGCCAGCTGTCCGGCACGGTCTTGCGGAAACGTACCGGCGGATCGCGCGTCCACAGCGTCGGCGCCGGGTCGAGGCGCTCGATCTTCGCCGGCAGGGTCGGTCCATCGTTGAGCACAACGCCATCGCGCAGCTGTTGCAGCTGCTCGTCACCGGGCGTGCCTTCCACCTGCACCCAGTAGGTCTTGTCGGCCTTGCGCCTGGGGTCGGTGAGCTTGTGCGCCAGCGTGCCGTTGTCGGTCAGCAGCAGCAGGCCCTCGCTGTCATGGTCCAGGCGGCCGGCGGCATACACGCGCGGCGGCAGGCCGAACCCGGCCAGGGTCGGCCGCGGCGGCACGCTGCGGTCGGTGAACTGGCAGAGCACGTTGAAGGGCTTGTTGAAGGCGATCAGCATTGCAGGCACGGCGGGCGGCGGGTAAGACATTGTCCCACGCCGCGCCACGCACCACGTCCCTGTGGAGCCGAGCAAGGGCCCGGCCCCACCACGTCAACACGCGCACGGCATGCGACGTGCCCTTACGGCTTGATGAAACGCAGGGTCATGCGGTCGCTTTCGCCGATCGCCTGGTACTTCGCATCATCGGCCTTGTCGTGCTGGTTGGTCGGCGGCAGCGTCCACACGCCATTGGGGTGGTCCTTGGTGTCGCGCGGGTTGGCGTTGACCTCGCTGCGCGCGTCCAGCTTGAAGCCGGCGGCCTCGGCCATTGCGATCACCTGCTGCTGGCCAACATAGCCGGTGTCATCGTCGTCGGCCACGTCGGCCTCGGCGCGATGCTCGACCACACCCAGCACGCCACCCGGCTTGAGCACGTTGAAGAAGCCCTGGAACATGCCCTGCGCCTGGCCGGCCTTGCGCCAGTTGTGCACGTTGCGGAAGGTCAGCACCACGTCGGCTGAGTTGGCCGGGCCGAACACCGGCTTGGCCGGATCGTAGGCGACCACGGCGGTCCTGCCGAACTGCGCGGGTGCACCGGCGTACTTCTTTTCCAGGCTGTCGCGGCTGCGCTGCTGGTAGTCGCGGCCGCGACCCTCGGGCACCGCCATCGGATCGACCACGGCAGCCACATAGTGGCCCTTGTCATGCAGCAGCGGCGCCAGGATCTCCGAGTACCAGCCGTTGCCGGGGGTGATCTCGATGACGGTCTTTTCCGGTGCCACCTTGAAGAACGACAGCGTCTGCGCCGGATGGCGGAAGCCATCGCGCTTGACGTTGTTGGCATCGCGGGTGGACGCCTTCACCGCCGCGTCGATGGCCGGCAAGACCTCGATCTTCGCCGGTGCCACCGTGGCCGGTGCGGCGAACGCGGGAACAGCAGCAAGCAGGGCCGAAGCGAGCAGCAGGCGGCAACCACGCAGGGACGAAGCAGGCATCATCGGGACGACTCCAGCGGAAGATGCGGCGAGACTAGCAGTCGCAGCGTCCCAGGTGTTCACAAAACGTTAGCGGCGTGCGCGTCGCGGAACACTGTTTTGTGGTCGTCGCCGCAGCACGGTCACACATCGCGTTCTATTCTGGAACACTTCCCCCAAGGAGTCCGTGCCCATGACGGCAACCCGCGAACTGGGCCGTTCCGGCCTGCATGTACGTCCGCTCGCCTTCGGTGGCAACGTGTTCGGCTGGAGCGCCGATGAGAAGGCCAGCTTCGCCCTGCTCGATGCCTTCGTCGATGCCGGCTTCAACCTGGTCGACACCGCCGACGTTTACTCGGCCTGGGTGCCGGGCAATTCGGGCGGGGAATCGGAAACGCTGATCGGCAAGTGGTTCGCCCGCAGCGGCAAGCGCGACAAGGTGGTGCTGGCGACCAAGGTGGCCAAGTGGGCCGAACGCCCCGGCCTGACCCCGGACAACATCAATGCGGCGGTCGAGGATTCGCTGCGCCGGCTGCAGACCGACGTGATCGATCTGTACCAGGCCCACGAGGATGACGAGTCGACGCCGCTGGAAGCCACGCTGGCCGCGTTCGGCCGCCTGATCGAGGCCGGCAAGGTGCGTGCGATCGGTGCTTCCAACTACAGCGCCACGCGCCTGGCCGATGCGCTGAAGGTGTCCACCGACTACAAGTTGCCGCGTTACGAAACCCTGCAGCCGGAGTACAACCTGTACGACCGCGCCGGCTACGAAAAGGAACTGGAACCGCTGGTGCAGCGCGAGCAGATCGGCGTGATCGGCTACTACGCGCTGGCCAGTGGCTTCCTCAGCGGCAAGTACCGCACGCCGGCCGATGCGGCCAAGAGTCCGGCACGTGGCGAGACGGTAGTGAAGCGCTATCTGAACCCGCGCGGCCTGCGCATCCTGCAAGCGCTGGATGACGTAGCCAGCAAGCACAGCGCCAGCGCCGCGCAGATCGCACTGGCCTGGCAGATCGCGCGGCCGTCGATCACCGCGCCGATCGTCAGCGCTACCAGCGTCGAACAGCTGCACGACCTGCTGGCCGCAGCCAACGTATCGCTGAGCGTGCAGGATGTCGCGCAGCTGGATGCCGCCAGCGCCGAATCATGAGACCCGGTTGTGCCGGCCGCTGGCCGGCATGACACGTACATCGAAGAAAATAATTCAACAAAATGGTTGCACGCGACTAAATCGTGGTTTATCGTGCGCACCTCGTTTCAACACCCACTGGAAACTTCCCTTGAACGCGCATTCCGTCGCCATCGCCAAACTGCTGCCATGCCTGCGCATGGACCGGCCGGCGCGCGCGTTCGGCAAGGAAGACCAGCTGACAACGGCCTGATACCCGCCCTGCGGAGATCGGCCACCCCGATCTCCGAGGCCTGACGACGCCCTCGGAACGCAAGTCCCGGGGGCGTTTTCGTTTGCGTCGGCACAAGGACCCGCGATGCCAGAACTGCACCCCCCGCGGCAACCCGCCGCTCACTGATCCAGGTTTTTCTGCCGTGCCGGAGGATTTTCTCCGCGTGCATGGCAACGCCTGGACATTATCTGCATCGCACCCAAACATTATCGCTCGTCGATAATGTCGGTGGCCTGCACCCTCGACTACCAACGGTCCCGTTTCAACCACGGGCTGGTGCGCGCGGCGTTGCCGTGGCGTATGCCGGAGGTCGCGGACATGCCATCGCCTGGATCGCCTGCTGGAGGCAGGCGCCGGTTCGCCGGTACGCGGTTCGATTCCGCGCGGTTCACCACTGGATAGCTCAGTCGGGTAGAGCAACGGATCCTGATTCCGTCTGTCGTGGGTTCGACTCCCACTCCAACCACATGACCTGTCACGTCATGACTTGAAGCAACACCCGGGGCGCAAGCCCCAGCGGCCATCGTCGCCGTCCACGGTCACTGCCCTCGGGCGGGGCGTGGAAGGCAACGGACCGCACGCCGGGCCTCGGCCCGCCGTCACTGCCAGCCACGTTCCGCCCCGGTGCTGCCTGCCGGGAACGACGATGGCAGCACTGCCGGTGCACCGAAGGCTCCGCGCGCGGACCGTCCGCCGATGGCCGCCCTCTTCCGCTGCCTGCACGTGGTGTGCAGGCGGCCTCGCCACGACCTGATCGACCCGGGTCATGGCGATTCATCTGCAACGGGTCGAACCACCAGAGCCATACAAGGAGAGACTCCCATGTTCTGGACCATCAAGGTCGTGATCGGCGACGGCGAGCGCGGCCTGGTGTATCGCAACCGTCGTTTCCAGCAGATCCTGCTGCCCGGCGTGCACCGCCTGTCGCCGTTCGGCGGCCGCCCGCACGTGGACATCCACACTGCATCGAAGGGCACGGCCTACACCGGCAGCGACCAGGACAGCCTGATCGAGGCACTGGGCGCGCGGTTGGACACGCACTTCGTGCTGGCCAACGTCGGCGCCAGCGAAGTTGGCCTGTTGCTGCGCAATGGCCGCATCGATGAAGTGCTTCCGCCGGGCAGCCGTCGCCTGTACTGGCGCGGTTCGGTCGACACCCAGGTGCGCGTGATGGCGCTAGGTGACGAGCCGCGCATTCCGGCGGACGTGCAGCAGCGGCTGGGCCAGCTGGGCGTGCTGCCGCGTGTGGCGGTGATCAGCACCGTGCCGAGCGAGTCGGTGGGCCTGCTGTTCATCGATGGCACGCTGCGGCAGACCCTGGACGCCGGCCTGCACGCGTTCTGGAACTTCAACGGCAACGTGTCGGTGGAGCGTGTGGAGCTGCGTGCGCGTTCGCTGGACGTATCCGGCCAGGAGCTGCTCAGCCGCGACAAGGTGACCCTGCGGGTGAACCTGGCCGCGACCGTGCAGGTGGTCGACCCGGTGCGCGCACACCGCTCGCTCAGCAATGCTGATGAGTTCATCTATCGTCAGCTGCAGTTCGGCCTGCGCCAGGCGATTGCCGCGCGCAGCCTGGACGAGCTGCTGGGTGACAAGGCGGCACTGGACGGTGAGATCGCCGCCCATGTGCAGGCCGCGATCGAGGGCCACGGTGTACGTCTGCTTGGCGTGGGCATCAAGGACGTGATCCTGCCGGGCGAGATGAAGGAGATTCTCAACGGCGTGGTGCTGGCCGAGAAGCAGGCCCAGGCCAGCGTGATCCGCCGCCGCGAGGAGGCCAATGCCACCCGTTCGCAGCTCAACACCGCAAAGCTGATCGAGGACAACCCGGTGTTGATGCGCCTGAAGGAGCTGGAGGCGCTGGAGAAGGTCACCGAGAAGATCGACAAGCTCACCGTGTTCGGCGGCCTGGACGGCGTGCTGAAGCAGCTGGTGACGATCAGGTAGGGGGTCGCGGTGGCGCAGGGACGCGCCGCCGGCCCATCAGGGACATACACGAAGACATGGACACTCAACACAATTATCAATGGCTGCATGCCGAGGGCAGCACGCCGATCAAGGGCTGGGTCAACGGCGTGCCACTGGAGGCGCAGGCGCATGAGCAGCTGCGCAACATCGCCGCGATCCCGTTCGTCGGGCCGTGGGTGGCGGTGATGCCGGACGTGCACCTGGGCAAGGGCGCGACCGTCGGCTCGGTGATCCCGACCCGCGGTGCGATCATCCCGGCCGCAGTCGGCGTCGACATCGGCTGCGGCATGGCGGCCGTGCGCACCACGCTGCGCGCCAACGACCTGCCCGATGACCTGCGGCAGCTGCGCAACAGCATCGAGCGCAGCATCCCGGTCGGCAACGGGCGCGGCGGCGAGCATCAGCGCATGCCCGACAGCATCCATACCCGGCTGGTGCAGTCCGGGCTGGCCGCCGGCCTGGAGAAGATCAAGGACAGGCACCGCAGGATCCGCACCGACAAGCTCGACCGCCAGCTCGGTACGCTGGGTGGCGGCAACCACTTCATCGAACTGTGCCTGGACGAGACGGATACGGTGTGGGTGATGCTGCACAGCGGGTCGCGCGGTACCGGCAACCTGATCGGTACCTACTTCATCGAGAAGGCGCGCGAGGAACTGGCCCGGCGCGTGCTGGGCTTCCACCTGCCGGACAAGGACCTGGCGTTCTTCATGGAAGGCGAGCCGCTGTTCGATGACTACGTCGAAGCCGTGTCGTGGGCACAGGACTACGCCCGGCAGAACCGCGAGGCGATGATGTCGCGCGTGCTGGCCGAGATGCGCCACCGGCTGCCGAAGTTCCAGCTGGCGGCGATGGCAGTGAACTGCCACCACAACTACGTGCAGAAGGAAACGCACCACGGCCAGGAACTGCTGGTGACGCGCAAGGGGGCCGTCAGTGCCCGCGAGGGTGAGCTGGGCATCATTCCCGGCAGCATGGGCACGCGCAGCTACATCGTGCGTGGCAAGGGCAACGCGGACAGCTTCCACAGCTGCAGCCACGGTGCCGGCCGGGTGATGAGCCGTGGCGCCGCGCGCCAGCAGATCACGCTGGCCCAGCATCGCGAGGCCACCGCGCATGTGGAATGCCGCAAGGACAGCGGCGTGCTGGACGAGTCACCGGCCGCGTACAAGTCGATCGACGATGTGATGGCCGCGCAGCTGGACCTGGTCGACGTGGTGCACACGCTGCGCCAGGTGTTGTGCGTGAAGGGGTAATGGAGCGGTGCCGGCCAAGGCCGGCACCCACCGCACCCAATTGCAGTAGATCCACGCCATGCGTGGAGGGAACGGCGCCGACCAGGGTCGGCCTCTACCTGTGCAACGTTCAGCGCACGACGCTGTCTTCGGCCACCAGCGCGTGGTGCACGCCGATGCCCGCGCGCACGCCTTCGGCCATGGCCAGGGTGATGTTGCCGACCGTGGTCGCATCGCCTGCGGCGTACACGTTAGGCACCGAGGTCTGCTTCATCATGTCGACCTCGATCAGCTCGCCCAGCGGGCTCTCGGCCAATGTGCAGCCCAGCTGCTGCACCAGCGGTGTGGCCATCACCTGGGTGGCCGGCACGAACAGCGCCCGCTGGGTGATGCGGCGGCCATCGGCCAGCTCCACTTCCAGCCAGGTCGGCTGGTCGCCCTGCACGCCCAGCACCGGCGACGTCTCGATCCGCACGCCACGCTGCTGCATGGCAGCCCGTTCCTCATCGGTGATCGGCAGGCCCTGGCTGAAGAAGGTGACATTGCCCCAGTCGGCAAACAGCGGCGCCTTGCTGGCGGACATCGGATGCCCGCCAAGCAGCCCGATGGCGCCACCGCCCACTTCGTAACCGTGGCAATAGGGGCAGTGCAGCACGGTGCTGCCCCAGCGCTCGGCCAGCCCGGGCAGCTCCGGCAGCTGGTCGGCGATACCGCTTGCCAGCAGCAGCTTGCGCGCGGCGAGCACCTGCCCATCGGCGGTTCGCACTTCCACACCCTCTGCGCCGGCGGTGGCCTGCACTGCCTCGGCATGCACCCAGCGCACGCTGGGGTAGTCCAGCAGCTGCTGGCGCGCGGCCTTCAGCAGCTCGGCACCGCTGATGCCATCCAGCCCCAGCACCCCGTGCGAATGGCTGGCGAAACGATTGCGCGGCAAACCGGCGTCGATGACGGTGACCGGGCGGCGGGCACGGGCCAGGATCAGGCCCGCAGCAATGCCGGCATAACTGCCGCCGACGATGAGCACATCAGGATTCATGGTGACCTTCCAGGGAGCGGTGATGGGCGAGGTGGCGGGCGAAGTCGGCGCCGAGCTTGTCCAGTGTGGTCGCCCGCAGGCGCTGTTCGAGCAAGCGCTGTGCTTCGCGTGCACCCTCCAGCAAAGCGCTGTTGACCAGCTGCTGGATCGGGCAGCCGCCGCCGGAATCGCGGGCGCCGACCTGCACCAGCGGTGGTGCGCCCACAGCCAGATAGATGTCATGCAGGGTGATCGTTGCAGCATCACGGGCCAGGTGGCTGCCACCGCCATGGCCACGGGCGCTGCGAACCAGGCCCGCCCTGTGCAGCTGCGCCAGCAGACGGCGGATCACCACCGGATGGGTCGGCAGGCAGGACGCCAGCTGCTCGGAGGTGCGCGGGCCGTCCTGGCCGACCAGATGCGCCATCACGTGCAGGGCGTCGGAGAGCGGGTTCGCGGTCTTCATGTAACTACGATAGTTACATTTATATCCCCTGTCCAGGGTCCACATTTGTTCCATACGGACACATTTGTCCTATGAAACAGTTCCTTCACATCACTAAACGAAACGCTAATGTGATTTACGTCGCACTTCAGCGGGAGCTTGGCGGGTCGATACCGCAATGCCCCTTCCCGAGAGTGCTTCCCCATGAATGCGTCTGTCCGTGCTCCGCGCCTGCAGTCCAAGCTGCTCGGCGCGGTGTCTGTTGGCTTGGCCGTGGTCCTGCTGTGCGCGCTGGCTGGCCTGGCCTCCGCCTGGTTCAAGTTGTCCACCGAGGTTCCGCCCGAAGTCACGCACAGCCGCGACGCCGAACGCCTGCAGCGTGAGTTCCGCGGCCAGGTGCAGGAATGGAAGAACGTGCTGCTGCGTGGTCACGACGACGCGTTGCGTCAGCGCCATCTGGACGCCTTCGACAACGAAGGCCGCCTGGTCGAACGGCTGGCCAAGGGCCTGGTGACCAGCCCGGACGCGCGCACGCGTGAACTGGCGCAGGCGTTCATCGGCCTGCACGCGCAGCTGCAGCAGGACTATCACGCGGCGCTGCAGGCATTTGCCGCGGCCGGCTACGATCCCGCCGCCGGCGACACCCTCGTGCGCGGCAAGGACCGCGCGGTGGCGACCGCACTGGATGCATTGAGCACGCATGCCACGCAGGTGGCCGAAGCGGCGCTGGCGGCGCGTTCGCAGCAGGCGCGGCAGACCCTGCTGCTGTGCGCGTCACTGACGGTGCTGGCCGCCGTGCTGTTGCTGATCGGCTTGGCCTGGTGGCTGCGGCGCGCGGTGGTGCAGCCGGTACTGGCGGTGGAAGCCGCTGCACGCGCAGTGGCTGCCGGCGACCTGCAGCACGTGGTGCAGGTGCGCAGCCGCGACGAGATCGGACGCCTCGCCCAGGCGATGCAGGCGTTGCAGTCCACGCTGCGCGGCGTGCTGGATGCACAGGCCGCGATGGCCCAGGCGCACGAGGCCGGCACGATCAGCCATCGCATGGACGCCGCTGCCTTCCCCGGCGCGTTCGGCACCATGGTGGCCGACTGCAACACGCTGGTCGACGCGCACATCCGGGTGAAGATGCGCGCGATCTCGATCATGGGCCGCTACGCCGTCGGCGACCTCAGCCAGGACATGGAACGCCTGCCCGGCGAGAAGGCAGTGATCACCGAAGCGCTGGATGCGGTCAAGCACAACCTCGGTGCGATCAACGGCGAAATCCGCCGCCTGGCCGAAGCGGCGGCCGCCGGTGACTTCAGCCAGCGCGGCGACAGCGCGCGCTTCGAGCATGACTTCCGCGCGATGGTCGATGGCCTGAACCGCCTGATGCAGACCACAGAACTGAACCTGGGCGAAGTCTCAACGATGCTGCGCGCGATCGCCGATGGCCGCCTCGGTGCACGCATGCACGGTGATTTCCAGGGTGTGTTCGCGCGTATCGCCGGCGATGCCAATACCACCGCCACGCAGCTGGCGACCATCGTCAACGACATCAAGCACGCCTCCGGCAACATCCACACCGCCGCCGCGGAGATCGCCGCCGGCAACAATGACCTGTCGCGCCGTACCGAGCAGCAGGCCGCCAATCTGGAAGAGACCGCGGCATCCATGGAAGAGCTGACCTCCACCGTGCGCCAGAACGCCGAACACGCGCGCCAGGCCAACCAGCTGGCGATCGGTGCACAGGGTGTCGCCTCACACGGTGGCAGCGTGGTCGGGCAGGTGGTGGCGACCATGGGTGCGATCGAAACGTCGTCGCGGCAGATCGCCGAGATCATCAGCGTGATCGATGGCATCGCGTTCCAGACCAACATCCTGGCGCTGAACGCTGCGGTGGAAGCGGCACGCGCCGGTGAGCAGGGCCGCGGATTCGCGGTTGTCGCCAGCGAAGTGCGCACCCTGGCGCAGCGCTCTGCGGCGGCGGCAAAGGAGATCAAATCGCTGATCGAGGCGTCGGTGGAACAGGTCGGTGAGGGTGCGCAGCGCGTGCGCGAGGCCGGTGACACCATGGCCGAGATCGTCGCCTCGGTGCAGCGCGTGACCGACATCATGGCCGAGATCTCTGCGGCGTCGCAGGAGCAGAGCGCAGGCATCGAACAGGTCAGCCAGACGGTGATCCAGATGGACGGCACCACCCAGCAGAACGCCGCGCTGGTGGAAGAAGCCAGCGCCGCGGCGCGCAGCCTGGAACAGCAGGCGAACCGGTTGATCGATGCGGTCGATGTGTTCGATCTGTCGGCCACGGCGACAGCGAAGGAGGCGTTGGCGCGCGCGGCCTGAGGGATCCGGTTGCCGGCCAGCGGCCGGCACCACCGTGGAGCGCGGACTGGGGTAGTGCCGGCCGCTGGCCGGCAGCGTCCAACGCTACATGGGTGGCGGCATGAACAGTGCGGACCAACGTTCCGCACTCATTACGGCCTGTGGTCGTACACGGCAGTGCAATGCACCGTTGCCGGCATGCACACGGGCGCTGGCCTACCCTTTCGTGGATATTCCCGTCTCCCTCCCCCCTGCTGGAGCCCCTCATGACAGTCCCCGCCTTCGGTCTTGGCACTTTCCGCCTCAAAGACCAGACCGTGATCGATTCCGTGCGCAACGCGCTGGAGGTCGGCTACCGCGCCATCGATACCGCGCAGATCTACGGCAACGAAGCCGAAGTCGGCCAGGCCATCGCCGACTCCGGCGTGCCGCGCGAAGCGATCTACCTGACCACCAAGGTCTGGATCACCGCGTTCAAGCGCGAAGCGCTGCTGGCCAGCCTGCGTACCAGCCTGGAAAAGCTGCGCACCGACCATGTCGACCTGACACTTATCCACTGGCCATCGCCGAACGACAAGGTCGACGTGCCGATGGAGGAGTACCTGACCGCACTGGCCGAGGCCAAGGCACAGGGCCTGACGAAGGAGATCGGCATCTCCAACTTCACCATCGCGCAGACCCGCAAGGCGATCGGCATCCTGGGTGACGGCGCCATCGCCACCAACCAGATCGAGATCCACCCGTACCTGCAGAACCGCCTGCTGGTGAAATTCCTGCAGGACAACGGCATTCACATCACCGCCTACATGAGCCTGGCCTATGGCGAGGTAATCAAGGACCCGGTGATCCAGGCCATTGCCGGCCGCCACGAGGCCACGCCGGCGCAGATCGCGCTGGCCTGGGCGCTGCAGCAGGGCTTCTCGGTCATTCCGTCCTCGACCAAGCGCGAGAACCTGGCCAGCAACCTGGAGGCAGCAGCGATCCGCCTGACCGACGAAGACATGGCACAGATCGCCAAGCTTGACCGCGGCCATCGCCTGGCCAACCCGGAAGGCATCGCCCCGGCCTGGGATTGATTCCAAGACGGCGCGCAACCGCTCTGGTAGACGCCGACCCTGGTCGGCGCAGACGTCTGACCGATCGATGAAACACCGTGCCGACCAAGGTCGGCACCTACCGGAACGCGGGGATCATCCCCTGCCCTGCAACAACCACCCACGCATCGCCGCACTGACCTCGTCCGGTTTTTCCATCGGCGCCAGGTGTCCGCAATCGGGAACCACCACCAGCTGCGAGTGCGGCACCATCGCGTGCATTTCCTCGCTCACCGCGAGTGGCGTAATGCGGTCGTTCGCGCCGCACACGATCAGCAGCGGATCACGGTAACCGGCCAGCACATCATGACCATCACGGCGTTCCAGCGCGCTCTGGCGCAGGAACACCTCCGCGCCCAGGCGGGTGGTCATGTCGCGCACGCGCTGCACCAGCACGTAGTCGTCCAGCCGCGAGGCATCGATGTAGCTGCGCATCAGCACATCGCCGAAGCCGTGGAACTTCCCCGGCAGGCGCACGCTGGCGCGCTGGCTGCGCCGCTGCTCGGCCCGCTCCGGCGAGTCGGCGTGGATGGAGGTGTCGATCAGCGCCAGCTGCAGCACCCGCTCCGGCGCAATGCGCAGGATCTGCTGGGCCACGAAGCCGCCCAGCGAGAACCCGGCCAGCGCAAAGCGCTCCGGTGCCTGCACCAGCACGTCTTCGGCCACCGCCTGCAGGGTCTCGCCACGGGTCTGGTCGCCCACGGTGCAGTCGGCGATATCGGCCAGGTCGGCCAACTGCGCGCGCCACAGCTCGGCGTCGTTGAGCAGGCCGGGCAGCAGCAACAGGGGGATACGGTCGGTCATGGGGATATTGTCGCGCCAGCACGGTGACGGAACCATGCCGCAACGGGCGATTGCGTTGTAGAGTCGCGCCATGCTCGACTGCACAGCCCGTCGAGCATGGCTCGACTCTACAGAAGGCAGCGACACGGACGCGACCATGGCAGACCCCTACAACAGCGGCACCCTTTCCCCGCCGGCACTGCGCTTCGACGATGCGCTGGTCACCACCGCCTTCGAGCTGCCCGGCCATCGCGTCGTGCGCAACCTCGGCGTGGTGCGCGGTATCACCGTGCGCTCGCGTTCGATCGTCGGCAACTTCCTGGGCGGTATCCAGACGCTCTTCGGCGGCAACATCACCATCTACACCGAGCTGTGCGAACAGGCTCGCGAGGAAACCTACCGCGAGATGGTCAAGCACGCGCGGCAGCTGGGTGCCAACGCGATCATCGGCATGCGTTACGACGCCACTGATGTGATGACCGGGCTGACCGAAGTGCTGTGCTATGGCACGGCGGTGGTGGTAGAGCCGGTGCGGTGATGCAGCCGCCAAGCCTACGCAAAAGCAGCCGAGCGTAGGCTCGGCTCTACAGGAATTACGCCACCGGCGGCACGTCGGGCACCTCGACCTGCTGCACCGGCAAGGTCACCATCATCACCGTCGGGTCGTCCGGGTCCAGCCTGGTCTTGAATCCCAGGCTCTGGCACATCGCCAGCATGGTGCTGTTTTCGCGCAGCACCTGGCCTTCGACCACGTCCAGGCCCAGCCACTTCGCGTACTCGATCATGATCGCCATCAGCCGCCAGCCGATGCCGTGGCCCTTCAGGTCCGAGCGGATCAGGATGCCGTACTCGCCACGGTGGTAATCGGCATCGGCGTGCAGGCGCACTGCGCCCAGCATCTCGCCGCTGCGCGGTTCGATCGCTACCAGCGCGATCGAGCGCGCGTAGTCGAGCTGGGTCAGGCGCGCGATGAACTCGTGGCTGAAGTGCTTCACCGACTGGAAGAAGCGCAGGCGCAGGTCTTCGTCGCTGACGCGGGCGAAGAACGCGCGGAACAGCGCATCGTCTTCCGGCCGCACCGGACGCACGAACGCGCGGCCGCCATCGGACAGTTCGATGGTGCGCTCCCACTCCTTCGGGTACGGGAACACCGAGAAGCGCGGATGGCCACGGCCCTTGTGCAGGATGCGCGACGGTGCCACTGCCACGCGCGCGTCGAGGGCGAGGATGCCCTTGCCGTCGACCAGCAGCGGGTTGATGTCCAGCGTACGCACTTCGGGAATGTCGGCGGCCAGCTGTGCCAGCTTGACCAGTGCCAGCGCCAGTGCGCGCTCGTCGGCGGCGGGCACATCGCCGTAGGCCTTGAGGATGCGCGAAGCACGGGTCTGGCCGATCAGCTCGTGGGCCAGGCGCAGGTCCAGCGGCGGCAGTGCCAGCGCCTTGTCGTTGATCACTTCGACCGCGGTGCCGCCACGACCCACCACGATCACCGGGCCGAACGTCGCGTCATCGGCGATGCCGACAATCAGTTCGCGCGCCTTCGGGCGGACGATGGTCGGCTGTACCAGCAGGCCATCGATGCGCGCATCCGGCCGCAGCTGGCGCGCACGCGACAGGATCGCGTTGGCCGCGCTCTGCACCGCCGGCAGCGTGGACAGATTCAGGCGCACGCCGTCCACTTCGGACTTGTGCGGAATGTCCGGCGACAGGATCTTCAGCGCTACGGACGCACCGCGTTCCAGCAGTGGCTGCGCCAGGTCCATCGCCTCATGCGCATCGCGCGCATGCATCACCGGCGCGGACGGGATGCCGTAGGCCTTGAGCAGCTCGTGCGTGGCCAGCGGGTCCAGCCACTGCTGGCCGTTGGCCAGCGCGGCATCGACCAGTGCGCGCGCGGTGGCCGTGTCGACGCTGAAGTCCTGCGGCAGGCTGGGCGGCGTTTCCATCAACGCGTTCTGCGCTTCGCGGTAGCGCACCAGGTGCTGGAAGCCCCGTACCGCTTCGGCCTCGGTCGGATAGGTCGGCACTCGTGCTGCGTTGAGCGTGGCGGTGGCCTGGTCGTCGTTGCCCAGCCACACCGCGAACACCGGCTTGTCGCGATGATGGCGCGGGCGCAGGCCGAGCGTGCGGGTGAGGGCCTGCGCCGCGTCGGCGGACGAGGTAAACGCGGTTGGCACGTTGACCACCATCACCGCATCGTTCTCGTTGTCGGCCAGCAGTGCTTCGATGGCCGACGCATAGCGGTCACCATCGGCGTCGACCACGATGTCCACCGGATTGCTGCGCGACCAGCCCTGCGGCAGCACCGCATCGAGCTTCTCCACCGTGCTGTCGGAAAGGGTGGCCAGCGTGCCACGCAGCGCGATCAGTTGGTCCACGGCCAGGCGGCCGACACCGCCGCCATTGCTGAGAATGGCCAGGCGGCGACCGGGAAAGGTTCCCAGCCGCCCCAGCGATTCGGCAGCAGTGAACAGTTCGTCCAGCGCACCCACGCGCAGCAGGCCGGCACGATTGAAGGCCGCACCATACACATCATCGGCACGCGCCAGGGCCTGCACATGGGTATCGCGGCTGCCCGGCTGCACGCGCTCGGCGCGACCGGACTTCACCACCACCACCGGCTTGGCGCGGGCGGCGGCACGCGCGGCCGACATGAACTTGCGCGCGTCCTTGATCTGCTCGACATACAGCAGGATGGCGCGGGTGCGGTAGTCCGTGGCGAAGTAGTCGAGCAGGTCGCCGAAGTCGACGTCCATCGTGTCGCCCAGCGAAACCACGGCGGAGAAGCCCACCGAGCGCGCCACGCCCCACTCCACCAGCGCGGCGGCAATGGCCGAGGATTCGGAGATCAGCGCGAGGTCGCCGGCCTGCGGGAAATGTGCGGCGATGCTGGCATTGAGCCGCGCATGCGGCGCGATCACGCCTAGGCAATGCGGCCCGAGGATGCGCAGGCCATGCTTGCGCGCCACCGCCTCTACCTGTGCGGACAACGAACCCGGGCCTTCGCCCAGGTGCGCGGTGAGGATGATCGCCGCCTGCACGCCACGCTCTGCAGCTGTACGCACCACTTGCGGCACGATCGCCGCCGGCGCGGTGATCACCACCAGGTCGGGCACCCAGTCCAGGTCCTTCAAGCGCTTGACCGTGCGGATGCCATCGATCTCGGCGTGCCGCGGGTTGATCCACGCCACCTTGCCGGGGAAGCCGGTGCCGCGCAGGTTGCGCATCACTGCGCGGCCGGCCGAACGCTCACGCGGACTGCCGCCGATCACCGCGACCGACTGCGGACGGAATACGGACTGCAGGTGGTAGGTACTCATGCGCCTACGGTACCCAAAAAAAGGGGACGGAGGGGATTAAGTCGTTTGTGCCACAAACGACTTAATCCCCTCCGTCCCCTTTATTGTTCTGCGTGCCGACCAAGGTCGGCACCTACCAGAGCACGGTGGCTCCCGCTTACAACAGCGTGCCGTGCAGGATCAGCGCGGCGATGCTGAAGTAGATCACCAGGCCGGTCACATCCACCAGGGTGGCCACGAACGGCGCCGAGGCGCTGGCCGGGTCGAAGCCGAGCCGCTTCAGGACGAAGGGCAGCATCGAGCCGGACAGCGAGCCGAAGGTGACGATGCCGACCAGCGCGGCGCCGATGGTGATCGCCAGCAGGATCCAGTGCTCGCCGTAGTCATGCAGGCCGCCCAGCTGCCAGATCACGATGCGCACGATCGCCAGGCAGCCGAGGATGGCACCCAGCACCATGCCGGTCGGAATCTCGCGGATGGCCACCTTCCACCAGTCGCGCAGGCGCAGTTCACGCAGCGCCAGGCTGCGGATCAGCAGCGAGGTGGCCTGCGAACCGGAATTTCCGCCCGAACTCATGATCAACGGGATGAACAGGGTCAGCACCACCGCGCGCGCCAGTTCGTCTTCGTAGTGCTGCATCGCGCTGGCGGTCAGCATCTCGCCCAGGAACAGCACGCTCAGCCAGCCGGCGCGCTTGCGCAGCATCTCGAAGAAGCCGATCTGCATATAGGGCTTGTCCAGCGCTTCCATGCCGCCGAACTTGTGCGCGTCCTCGGTCGATTCCTCGATCAGCGCATCGAGCACGTCGTCCACGGTGACGATGCCGAGCATCTGCTGCTGCGCGTCGACCACCGGAATCGCCAACAGGTCGTGGCGGCGGATCAGACGCGCGACTTCTTCCTGGTCCATCAGCGCGTCCACCGTCACCGGCGGATTGACCTGGGCCACGTCCAGGATCGATTCCTCGGGCAGGCCGGTGATCAGCCGGCGCATGGTCACTACCTGCTGCAGCTGCTGGCTGGCCGGGTCCAGCACGTAGATCGCGTACACCGTTTCACGCGTGCGCTCGACCTGGCGGATGTGCTGCAGGGTCTGCGCCACGGTCCAGCTGGCGGGCACCGCCACGTATTCGGTGGTCATCAGCGCGCCGGCGGTGTTCGGCGGGTAGCTCAGCAGCTTCTGGATGACCTGGCGGGCGTCGGTGCCCAGCAGCGGGATCAGCCGCGCGCGTTCTTCCTCATCCAGCTCGTGGACGATGTCGGTGGCGCGGTCGTCAGCCATCAGCCCGAGCAGGGCAGCGGCGCGTGCCGGCGGCAGCGCGGCCACCAGCTCACCGCTGCGGTGCAGCTCCGGCGCTTCCAGCATCTTCACTGCACGCGGCAACGGCAGCGCGGCCAGCGTTTCCGCCGCGCGGGCCAGTTCCAATGTGTTGAGGAATTCCACCGCATCGGCGGTGTTGTAGTTCGCCAGCGGTGCGGCCAATGCGGCGGCATCGGCCACCGGGCGCAGCAATTGCTTCTGGTTCATCGGTTTTGCCTTGTGGGGGTGCGACCTCGCGCAACGCCAACGCAGGCAAACCGTCCCGATGTCAGGCGGTGGCCATCGCTGGCGTCGAACGAGGTCGACTTCTACTGTCGCTGGACATGGGTTGGGGACTCCGGAATGCGCGTGCCGGCGGTGCGCCGCCAGCGGCGGGCAGTCTGGACCCGCGGGCCATGCAGGTCAACCCGGCATCCCTGCGCCGGGCGCCTGCCGGCCGGTTGTTCTCGTGCATAAACCAACCGGCGCGCATAATGGCCGGGTGGCGCTCGCCACGCTTTCCCCACCCGAACGGACGCACTGCGGGCTTCCCCGATGACCAGGTATTCCCATGCATAGCGGCGGTCTGGAACTGGCCCTGGTGCTGCTGCTGGCGGCGGTCATTGCCGTGCCGGTGTTCAAGAAGTTCGGCTTCGGCGCGGTGCTGGGCTACCTGGCGGCCGGCGTGGTGCTGGGCCCGGACGGGCTGGGCTTCGTGCAGGACGCCGACCGCATCCTCGGCGCGGCCGAGATCGGCGTGGTGATGCTGCTGTTCGTGATCGGCCTGGAGCTGTCGCCGGCACGCCTGAAGGTGATGCGGCGCTCGGTGTTCGGCGCGGGCGCGGCGCAGGTGGCGATGTCCGGGCTGGTGCTGGGCGGCCTGCTGCTGCTCGACCACTTCCAGTGGAAGAGCGCGCTGGTGGTCGGTGTTGCGCTGGCGCTGTCATCCACCGCGGTAGGCCTGCAGCTGCTGTCCGAGCACAAGGCGATCAACAGCGACCATGGCCGGCTGGGTTTTGCCATCCTGCTGTTCCAGGACCTGATCGCGATCCCGCTGCTGGCGGCCATCCCGCTGCTGGGCGGGGCGAAGAACGAGACCCTGCGCTGGGAAGACGCCGCCGTGGCCCTCGGCGCGCTGGCCGTGGTGATCCTGTGCGGGCGACCGGTGCTGCGCAAGGTGTTCAGCATCATCGCGCGCACCCGCAGCCCGGAAGTGTTCACCGCCACCGCCCTGCTGGTGGTGCTGGGCACTGCCTGGTTCATGCAGGAAGCGGGCCTCAGCCCCAGCCTGGGCGCGTTCCTGGCCGGGGTGCTGCTGTCCGATTCGGAGTTCCGGCACGAACTGGAAGCGCAGATCGAGCCGTTCAAGGGCCTGCTGCTGGGGCTGTTCTTCATCGCCGTGGGCATGGGCATCGATCTCGACCGCATCGCCGCAGAGCCGTGGCTGATCGCCGCCGGCGTGGCGATCCTGCTGGTGGTCAAGTTCAGCCTGCTGTATGTGATTGGCCGTATTGCAAAGCTCAGTCCGCGGCAGTCGCTGCTGCTGGGCAGCGTGCTGTGGCTGGGGGGCGAGTTCGCCTTCGTGGTGTTCAACGAAGCGCAGCGCGCGCACCTGCTCGGCAACGCCAATCACGATCGGCTGGTGGCGATCGTCGGCCTGTCGATGGCGATCACGCCACTGCTGATGATCGCGCTGCTCAAGCTGCTCGGCCAGGAGAAGGCTCCACCGCGCGGGACCGCCGAGGCCGACAAGGTGGCACCGGACAACCGGCCCAAGGTGCTGATCGCCGGCATGGGCCGCTTCGGCCAGGTGATCGCACGCCTGCTGACCGCACAGAAGGTGCCGTTCGTGGCGCTGGAAGCGAACCCGGACACGGTGGCCGACCTGCGCCGCTTCGGCAACCAGCTGTACTACGGCGACCCCACCCGCCCGGAGATGCTGCGTGCAGCGGGTGGCGAGCACATCGATGTGTTCGTCATCACCGTGGACGACCCGGAGACCAACCTGCGCGCGGTGCGCATGGTGCGCCGGCTGTACCCGGACGCGAAGGTGCTGGCGCGAGCGCGCAACCGCCAGCATGCGTGGCGCCTGATGGACATGTCGGCCGAGCCGTTCCGCGAAGTGTTCGGCACCAGCCTGGAGATGAGCGGGCGCGTGCTGACGGCGCTGGGCGTGGCACCAGACGTGGCCGAACGCCATGTGCAGCGCTTCCGTGAGCATGATGAGCAGCTGCTGCGTGACCAGTACCTGGTGTACGACGACGAGGCCGCGGTGATCCAGACCTCGCGTGATGCGCGCAACGACCTGATGCACCTGTTCGAGGCCGACGCGGAAAGGGACGACAAATAGGCGTGCCGACCAACGGTCGGCACCCACCACAGATTGAGGTTGCGGATTCCGGCAGTAGATCCACGCCATGCGTGGATGCTTTGGCTTCCGGGCACGATCATCCACGCATGGCGTGGATCTACCGGGTCCCGATCAGCCGTTGTCGCGCAGGAACCGCGCCATCGAGGAAACGCCCGGCACGCGCGGCTCGAACTCGCCGGCCACGTCGATGAAGCCGCGCATCACCGCGATCTCGCGCGGGCTGCGGTTGAGGCTGTCGCGCGCTTCAGGATCGGCGCCGGCGCGCAGCAGGCGCTGCACCAGCAGCGGCAGGCCATGCAGCGCGGCCAGATGCAGCGGGCCGAAGCCACGCGGGTCGCGTACGTCCAGGCTTACGTCCTCGTCCAGCAGGCGCTCCACCGCGGCCATCACCACCTGCTCGTCGCAGGCGGTACCCGGCTCGGCGCGCGCGCCCAGCAGCAGCAGCAGCGGCGTGACAGAACCAGCGGCGGCCTGGTCCGGTTCAGCACCGGCCAGCAGCAGGGTGTCGAGCAGGGCCAGCAGGCGCGAGCGGTCGCGGGCACTGAAACCGTACAGCGCGGCACAGTGCAGCGGACCCAGCTGCTGCGCGTCACCGGCATGCACGTCGGCACCCGCCGTGAGCAGGCGCGCGACGATGTCCGGAAGGCCCAGCGCGGAGGCCAGCATCAGCACCGTCACGCCACCCGGCAGGCGGTGTTCCAGCTTGGCGCCAGCGTCGAGCAGGGCCGAAACGATGTCCACCTGGCGCATGCTGACCGCCGCCGACAGCGGCGTCGCGCCACTGGCCGCCGCGTGCTGCGGATCGGCGCCGCGCGCCAGCAGCAGGTCGGTTACCGCCAGGTGGCCGCCACCGGCAGCACGCAGCAGCGCGGTGCAGCCCTGTGCGTCGACCGCGTCGACGGCGAAGCCCAGATCGATCAGGCGGCGCACTGCATCGACGTCACCGGCCATTGCGGCGGCCGGCAGATCGGCCTCGCGCAGGGTGCGGCGCGGCAACGGCCACACCCGCCAATCGAGCCAGTCGGCCAGATCGCGGCGACCGATCGACAGCGCCACGCCCAGCGGTGTCTGGCCGTCGGCGGCACGTGCTTCCGGCGAGGCACCATGCTGCACCAGCAGCTTAAGCGCGCCTTCGCGGGCCAATGCGGTGGCCAGGTGCAGTGCGGTCATGCCGTGGCTGTCGCGTGCTTCGCGATCAACGCCGGCCTTGAGCAGGGCCTGCTGCAGCCGCAGCCACCCCAGGCGCACCGCCAGCGACAGCGGCGGATCGCCCGCCGGCGAGGCGGCGAACGGATCGGCGCCACGCTCAAGCAGTTCCAGTGCCAGCTGTTCCAGGCCACGCGCGGCCTGGTCGTGCTGTGCGCAGGCAGCAAGGAAGCGCGCCAGGCCACCGCGGCCGGCCGGCGACAGGCCACGCTGCAGCATCACCTGCAACGCCGGCACCGCATCGATGCCGCGCGACAACAGCGCGAACATCGGCGTGTCGGAGCAGGCATCACGCACATAGGGATCGGCGCCGTGGCCCAGCAGCCAGTCCACCGCACGCGGTTCCAGCGCCAACTCCGGATCGAGCAGCAGCCCGCCCAGTTCCTCCGGCTGGCACAGCCTGGCCAGCGCCGCCATGCCGTCGGTATTGCCGAAGCCCAGGGCCTCGCGCAGCAGGGTCAGCGGCGGACGGTCCGGCAGCAGGCCGCTGGCACTGGCCGCTTCGCCACGATCGGCCAGGCCATCACTGACCGCGGCCGGCAACGGATAGGACGGGTCCAGCAGGGCTACGATCGCCCAGCGGCCGGCCTCGGCGGCGTAGTCCACCGCACGGCGGCCGACCGGATCGGTGGCATCGGCCGCGATGCCCAGTTCGACCAGGCGCTTGATCAGCAGCGGCGAGACATCCTCGGCCATCGCCGCCAGCTGCACCGCATTGCGGCCTTCGCCGTCCACCGCGACCAGGTCCGGCTTGTGCGGCAGCAGGTGCTCGATCACGGCGGCACGACCGGCACGGGCCGCTTCCAGCCACGGCGTACGCCCCAGTGCATCGCGCGCCTCCAGATTGGCGCCCGCGCCGAGCAGCACGCCGATGATCTCGACATGGCCGGCCAGGGCCGCCTCATGCAACGCACTGCGGCGCTGGCGATCGCGGGCGTCGGCCCGTGCCTTGTGCTTGAGCAGCAGCTGCACGCCCGCCGGATCATCATCCTCGGTGGCGGCGGCGGCCAGCAGCACCGGGGTGCCATCGGCCGGTTCGCAGCGTGCACCGCGTTCGAGCAGGAAGCGGGCCAGACGCCAGTTGCCCACCTGGCAGGCCACCGCCAGCGGCGACCAGCCATCACGGTTCAGCGCATCGACTTCGGCAGCGGCATCGCGCAGCAGCGCGGCCACCCCCGGGTCGGAACTGCGTGCGGCATGGTGCAGCGGGGTGTTGCCATCACTGTCGGTGGCACGCGAGTCGGCGCCGTTGGCGAGCAGGGTCATCACCGCTTCGGGGCGGCCATGCCAGCTGTCGCGGGTCGCCGCCAGCAGCGGGGTCATGCCCCGGTGCGGCGCATTCACATCGACGCCGCGGGCAATCAGTTCGCGCAGCAGGCGCAGGTCCGGCAGTACCGCGGCCAGCACCGCCAGGCTGCGCTGGTCACGCCAGTTCGGGTCCGGCAGCGCATACGGATCGGCACCGGCCTGCAGCAGCTGCAGGCCCCGGTCGATGCGGCCCTGGCGGGCGGCTTCATACAGCGCCGGTGTCAGTTCCTGCGGCGCCATCGCCTCCAGCGGCAGGGCGTCGGCCGCCGCTGCGAACATCGGTTCGGGTTCAGCGCTGGACGCCACCAACGGGCTGGAGCGCAACGACACCAGCGGCGCAGGCGCGACCCGCTGCAGCAGCAGGTGCAGCACCGGCGACAGCAGTACGACCGCCAGCGCGGCGGGCCAGCGCGCGCTTTCCGGCAACAGGCCCGGCCAGGCCGGCAGCACCACCAGCGCGGCCAGCGCAATGACCAGCGCGGCCACGCCGAGGCCACGCCAAGCAGTCAGGTCGCGCCCCGCCAGCGCCTGCCAGTGCTGGGCCAGGCTGCCATCCAGGCGTTCGACATCGTTCCACAATGGCCAGGTGCGCCAGGCCGCCAGCAGGCCGGCACTGACCAGTACGCTCAGGCCAAGCACTGCCGCCAGGCTGCCGCTGTCACGCAGCGCTGCGAGCGGCCAGGCCAGCAACAGCGCCAGCAACAGCGGGGCGGCTGCCCACAATGCCAGCAGCGCCGGCAGGTCCTGGCGTGCGACCACCTTCAGCGGCAGCAGCGCGCGGCTGCGGCGCCACCACGATATCGCCAACGCGAACGCGGGCTGCGCCAGTGCGGCAAGGACCGCACCCGGAACGCCGCCCACGGCGGCGCCCAGCGCCAGCACCGCGCCCGCGGCGAAGGCAATTGACAGAATGCGCGGACGGGAGGCGTCAGTCATAGTGGCGCGGCATCAGGCTGGCCACCGACGGCGGCACCTGCAGGTAGAACCCGCGCTCGCTCATTTCGCTGCGGACCTTTTCCGGGTCAGCCTGCGCCAGGCGGCGCTGGGCATCCAGGACCACCTCCAGCACGAAGGCGAGCGTCCCCAGCGAGGTGAGCAGCGGCGCGGGCAGCGCGCTGAAATCATCGCGTCGGGGAACGTAGACGTAGGTGTCCGGCTTGAGTTGGCTTTTATAGACGTAGGCGTGCATGTCCGCGGGACGATAACCCGGGAAGAGCCATGATTGTGTCGGAAAGCCGACACCGGGGAAAGCCGTCAGCCGACGATGGCGGCGCGATCGGCGGCGTTTCGCCTGTGGGGTTCAGCAATGTGGCGGCGACGTTCAGGCTGCGCCGCCGCCACACGGGCGCTTACTTGACCTTGGCGTAGGTGCCCTTCAGCGCGACACCCGCGAGGATGGCACCGGCGTAGCACTCGTAGTTGGTGCTGCTCTTGAACTCGTTCTTCTTGTAATAGCTGACGATGTCGACCACGGCGTTGGCGCCGCGCGACTTGGCACCGTCCTGCAGCGCGCGCAGTGCCGACAGCGCAACCCAGCGGCAGGCCTCGGCATCGCTCTTGTTGGCGGCGTTGGTCTTCTTGTTGGTCACGTCTTCGCCCAGGCGCTGCTGCACGCTGACCGGCTGGCCGGCCAGATAGAAACGCACGCTGCCGTCGATGCCGGCGTCCTTGGCGGCCTGCGAATTGACCAGTTCCTGCAGGGACTGTTCGACACGCGTGTCGCGGGCGGAAGCGGTGGAAGTCAGGGCCAGCAGCGCGGTAGCCGTGGCGATCATGAGAGTGCGGCGCATCGGAACATCTCCTTGTCGAGGGTGCGGGGGTAACGGGAACGGTGTGTTGGCGCAGTGGATCACTCGCTCCAGCGGCGGAACACCAGCGAGGTGTTGATGCCGCCGAAGGCGAAGTTGTTGCTCATCACGTACTCGGCCTGCAGTTCGCGGCCCTGCCCGGTGATGAAGTCGAGCTGGCCACAGCGCGGGTCGACCGCAGCCAGGTTCAGGGTGGGCGCGAACCAGCCGGCACGCATCATCTGGATGCTCACCCAGGCCTCGAACGCGCCACAGGCACCCAGCATGTGGCCGACGTAGCTCTTCAGCGAGCTGATCGGCACGCGGCTGCCGAACACCTGTGCGGTGGCCTGGGTCTCGGCGATGTCGCCGTGGTCGGTGGCGGTGCCATGGGCGTTGACGTAGTCGATCTGCGCCGCGTCCAGGCCGGCGTCCTCCAATGCCAGGCGCATGGCCTGGGCCATGGTGTCGGCGCTGGGCTGGGTGACGTGCTGGCCATCGCTGTTGGTGCCGTAGCCGACCACCTCGGCAAGGATGGTGGCGCCGCGCGCCTGCGCGTGTTCCAGGTCTTCCAGGATCAGCGTGCAGGCGCCCTCGCCCAGCACCAGGCCATCGCGGCCGGCATCGAACGGGCGAGGCGTGGTCTGCGGCGCGTCGTTGCGCACGCTGGTGGCGAACAGCGTGTCGAACACCGCTGCAGCGGTGGCATCGAGCTGCTCGGCACCGCCGGCCACCATCACCGTCTGCTTGCCGCTGCGGATGGCTTCATAGGCCGCGCCCACACCCTGACTGCCCGACGTGCAGGCGCTGGAGGTGGTGTACACGCGCCCGGACAGGCCGAAGAACACGCCGATGTTGACCGGCGCGGTGTGGCTCATCATCTTCAGATAGGTCGTGGCGCTGATGCCATCGGTGGTGAATTCGTTGAGCATGCGCCCGAATTCGCCGGTGGCCTCGTGGCTGCCGGACGAGGAGCCATAGGCCACGCCGGTACGGCCACTGCGCAGCACCGGATGCTCATTCAGGCCGGCCTCGCGCAGCGCCACCTCGGTGGCGCGCACCGACATGATCGCGACCTTGCCCATCGAGCGGGTGGTCTTGCGGTTGTAGTTCGGCGGCAGCTCGAAGTCCTGCGCCGGCGCGGCCAGCTTGGTGTTCAGCCCGGCATAGACATCCCACTCGGGCATCGCACGCACCGCGTTGCGGCAGCTGCGCAGGTGCGCTTCGATGGTCGGCCAGTCGTGGCCGAGTGGACTGATGGCAGCGGCGCCGGTAACCACCACGCGACGATCGGCGGCCATCAGAGCATGCCTCCGTTCACCGAGATCACCTGGCGGGTGATGTAGCCGGCCGGTTCGGACAGCAGGAACGCCACGGTAGCCGCCACTTCGTCCGGGCGGCCAACGCGGCCGGCGGGAATCAGCTTGAGCGCGTGTTCAACCACTTCGTCGTTGAGCATTTCGGTCTCGATCAGGCCCGGGGCCACGCAGTTGACGGTGATCTGGCGGCTGGCCAGTTCCAGCGCCAGGGCCTTGGTGGCGCCGATGATGCCGGCCTTGGCGGCACTGTAGTTGACCTGCCCGCGGTTGCCGGCCAGTCCGGAGACCGACGACAGGGTGACGATGCGGCCCGGCTTGCGCCGCCGCACCATCGGCATGATCAGCGGATGCAGCACGTTGTAGAAGCCATCCAGGTTGGTGTGGATGACCTGGTCCCAATCGTCCGCTGACAGCGCCGGGAAGGCGCCATCGCGGGCGATGCCGGCATTGCAGACCACGCCGTAGTAAGCGCCGTGCGCTTCGACATCGGCCTCCAGAGCGGCCCGCGCAGACGCGCGGTCGGCCACGTCGAACACCAGCACGCGGCCCTGCTGGCCCAGTGCCTGGATCTCGGCGACCACCGCCTGTGCTTCATCCACGCGGCTGCGGCAATGCACCACCACGTCGAAGCCATCGCGCGCGATGCGCAGCGCGATGGCCCGGCCGATGCCCCGGCTGGCGCCGGTCACCAGCACGCTTCGATTCCCTGTCATGCCTGTCCACTCTCCAGATAGGCCATCGCGTCGGCCGGTTCGAACACCGACACGTTGGCTGTCGCCCATTCTTCCTCGCCTGCCAGGATGCGGCAGGCGAACATCCCCAATCCATTGTCACCCAACAGCTCGCAGCGCGCCTGTACGCGCAGCCGCGAACCGCTGGGGAAGCTGCTGCGCGCGCTGCTGTAGCGGCGGCTGCCGAGCAGGAAGCCCAGCTGCGGTGGCCTGCCGGCCGCACGCGCTCGGCAACCGGCCCAGGCCGCGATGGCCTGCGCCATGTACTCGATGCCGACCCATGCCGGCACCTGGTCATCCTCGACGAACAGGCCGGCCTCGGGCACCACCAGTTCGGCCTCGATGGCGTCCTGGTCCCACTGCGTGATGCGCTCCAGCAGGCACATGTCCTGGCGGTGCGGCACCACGTCTTCGATCGCGTACAGCGTGTTCATCGACGCTCCAGTGCCAGCACGGCATTGCTGCCGCCGAAGGCGAACGAATTGCTCAGCACCCGCCGTGGCGGCCGCGCAAGGCGCGTGCCCGGTGCGACCAGCGGCAGCACCGGCAGTGCCGGGTCGGCCACGCCGTCCCACCAGTGCGGCGGCAGCAGCTGCTGCGGGTTCTCGGCCAGCACGATCCAGCACAGCGCCGCCTCGATGGCACCCGAGGCACCCAGCGTATGGCCGGTCAACGGCTTGGTCGAACTGGCCGGCACGTGGCTGCCCAGCACCTGCGACACGGCCAGGCTTTCCATCGCATCGTTGTGGCCGGTCGCGGTCCCATGCAGGTTCACATAGTCCACTTCGCCGGCGGCCCAGCCAGCACGCTGCAGCGCCTGCTGCAGGGCGTCGATGGCGCCCAGGCCCTGCGGGTCCGGGGCGGACATGTGGTGGGCGTCGGCCGACTCGCCCCACCCCGCCAGGCATACCGGGCCGGGTTCGCGAGTGAGCAGGAACAGCGCGGCGCCTTCGCCGATGTTGATACCAGTACGATGCTGCGAGAACGGATTGCAACGTTGGGCCGAGACCGATTCCAGCGCGCTGAAGCCGGCTACGGTGAAGCGGCACAGCGAATCGGCGCCACCGGCGATCACTGCATCGACGATGCCGGCGCGCAGCATGCGTGCGGCCGACATCAGCGCCTTGGCACTGGACGAGCAGGCAGTGGACAGGGTCCATGCCGGCCCCTGTGCGCCACTGCGCTGGCGCACGAACTGCGCGGCGGTGCCCATTTCCTGCTGGGCGTAATCAAAGCCCTGCGGCCACTGGCCCTGTTCGGCGTGGCTGCGCAATGCCTGCTCGGATTCACCAATGCCCGAGGTGCTGGTGCCCAGCACCACCGCTACGCGCTCGGCGCCATGGCGGGCGATCGCCGCGGCCACTGCCGGCGCGATCTGAGCCAATGCCACGTCCAGCAGGGCATTGTTGCGCCCGCGCAGGGCCACCGGCAGATCATCCAGCGCCGGCAGCGGCGTGCGTACTTCTCCCAGCGCCAGGGTGCGCCCCGGCAACAGGCTGTCGTTGTCGCTGAGCCCGCCCGGCGCGTCGGCGAACAGTGCCGACGTCACTGCGGCGCGGCCAGCGCCGAGTGCACAGACCACACCCAGGTCGTTCAGGTAGATCGGTGCGCTCATCGGTCCGGCCCGGCCATGTCGATCGATTCGATGCGCAGCGCATAGCCTTCGGCGCGGTTGTCCAGCTGCACGCTGCCATCGTCCAGCCGCTGCAGGTGCAGCCACACGGTGCCCTCACGCGACAGGCTGCGCTGATGGCCATCATCACTGACCTGCCAGCCCGCCGGCAGCACGGCGGCAATGGCCGCGGTCGGCCACAACGCGAACTGCAGGTCATCCAGCACGCGCTCGGCGCGCACCTGCGGTGGCAGCCATGGCGCGCGCTGCTGGGTCAGCTGCTGGCCGTCCCATTGCAGGCGCACGCCGGTCTGGCCCATCGCCTGCACGGCCAGCTGCACCTGCTGGGCGTCGGCTTCCAGCAGCGCGTCGAGATCGCGCTCATGCGTGCCGAAGCGGAAATGCAGCTGCTGCTGCAGCGCCAGCGGCGCCGGCAGGCTGGCCGGCGCCAGGCGCAGCGGCGGCAGTTCCACCTGCGGTTTCGGCATGCGGCCGGCACAGGCGGCCAGCAGCAGGCACAGCAGCAGCACCGCAGTACGGGCAATCACGCGCCGCACAGCTGCTCCAGCACGCGCATGCGGCGGCCGCTGTCGTCGGCCACGTAAGGGTTGTTGGTGTCCCAGGCGTAGCCGGCCAGGATGGAGCTGATCATGTCGCGCACTTCGGGCTGCTGTTGCGGGTGGTAGATGATCTTCTGGAAACCGCCCTCGTACCAGCTTTCGACGAAGCGCCGGAAGGTCTTCACGCCGGCACGCAGCGGGATCGAGAACTCGGCCTCCCAGTCCACGGCCTGGCCGGCATAGCGGCGCTTGAGGCATTCACTGGCCAGCTGCGCGGACTTGAAGGCAATGGTCACGCCGGAGGAGAACACCGGATCGAGGAACTCGCCGGCGTTGCCCAGCAACGCGTAGCCGGGCCCCCACAGCGAGCTGACGTTGGCCGAATAGCCGGTGATGCGGCGCACCGGCAGCACCGCCCATTCGGCATTGGCCAGCAGGCGGGTCAGGTTGGGGTCCTCGCCGACGATGGCCTGCAGCTTCTGCAGGTCGTCACCCTCGTAGCGCTCGAAGAACGACGGCTCGGCGACCACGCCCAGCGAACAGCAGCCGTTGGAGAACGGAATCGTCCAGTACCAGACGTCGATGTGCTCGGGGTGGGTGGTGATCAGGATCTTGTTGCGGTCGAAGTCCGCTTCGGCCGGAATGTTGTCGCGCACGTGGCAGAAGATCGCGCCGCGCACCGGGAAGTTGGACGGCGACTCCAGCTGCAGCAACCGCGGCAGCAGCCGCGCGAAACCGGAGGCATCGAGGATGAAATCGGCCTCGATGCGGTATTCACTGCCGTCCGGGCGGCGCACCGTCACCGCCGGTTGCTCGCCCGGCTCGACCGCAAGCACTTCGTCGCCGAAGCGCAGCGTGGTGCCCATGCGCTCGGCACCGCGTGCCAGCACGTTGTCGAAGTCGGCGCGCTGCACCTGGTAGGTGGTGCCCCAACCCGGCGAGAACTTCTTCCTGAAGTCGAATGCAGTGCGCGCCTCGCCGTGCACGAAGGCGGCACCGTTCTTGTACTGGAAGCCCGCCTCGACCACATCCTGGAGCAGGCCGGCCGCCTCGATGTACTCCATGCTCTGCGGCAGCAGGCTTTCGCCGATGGAGAAGCGTGGGAACTGCTGGCGTTCCAGCATCAGCACCTGGCGGCCCTGCTGGCGCAGCATCGCCGCAGCCACCGAACCGGCCGGGCCCGCGCCGATGATCAGGATTTCAGTACGTTCGACAGCATCCACAGCAGTGTTCATCGGTGCGTCCTTGTTGCTCGATCAAGTGGAAAGAAGGAAGTCGGAAACAGGTTCAGGCCGGCGGCAGATCGTGCGGCGGCGGGCGGAACAGCGGCGAGATCAGCCAGACCAGGCCGATGCCGAACAGCAGGGTCAGGCCGAACGCGCGCAACGCCGGGGTCTGCGACAGGCCCAGCAGGCCGAACGACAGCCAAGTGCTGGCCGCGCCCACGCACACGGCCAGCCAGGCACTGGCGTCGCCGCGGTGCTCGATCAGGAAAATGCCGTAGTCGATGCCCATGCCCAGCAACAGCATCAGTGCCAGCACGTTGAACAGCTGCAGTGGCTGGCCGAACAGGCCCAGCAGGCCCAGGGTCAGCGCACCGGCAATCAGGGTCGGCGCGAACACGCGCCAGGCCTGGCGGCGATAGCGCAGCGACAGCGCGCCGAACACCAGCACGATGCCGACCAGCAGCAGCCCGCCCATCAGCTTGCGGTAGTGGCCCAGCAGCTGCGAGAAGTCGGCGGTGCGGTCCACCCAGCGCACACCCGGCAGGCCTTCGGCCGCCCCGCGCAGGGTGGCCAGCGCATCGGCGCGCGACAGGTCATCGACCATCACCACGCTGATCATCTGCCCGCCGACCTCGCCCACCCACAGGTGGCGGAACGGCTGCGAGGCCGGCGAGGCCAGGAACGCCTCCGCGGTCAGCGGCGTAGCGGCGAAATCCGGGCGCGGCAGCGGTTCGCCGACCGCCTCGGACACCGCGTCCAGCACGCCCGGTTCCACCTTGGCGGTCAGCGCGGCATCGGCCTGCTGGCGCGACGGCGACGGCAGCCAGTCGCTGATCGCACGGTAGCCACCAATGCGCTTGTCGTTGGCCAGTACACGCAGGCGTTCGGTCAGCGCTTCTTCGCGCTGCAGCAGCTGTGCGGCGTCACTGCCCTGCACCAGGTAGAACTGCGCCGGGCTGGGCATGCCCAGCAGCTGGCTCAGGCGGATCTGCTGGGCCATCAACGCCGGCGGCGAGGACTGCAGGCTGCGCAGGTCGTCGTTGCTGTTCAGGCGGGCAATGCCGATGGCAGACAGCGCCAGCGTGATCACCACGAACACCGTCACCGGCCGGCGGCCATGCAACCGCGGGAAGCGCTCCAGCGTGTTGCCCAGCCACTGCGAGAAACGGGTCTGGCAGATCTCACCGCCATCCAGCCACGGGAACCAGAAAATCACCGTAAGGAAGGCGGCGGCCAGGCCGACCACCGAGAACAATGCCATCTGGCGCAGGCCCGGGAACGGGGCCAGGCCCAGTGCCAGGTAGGCCAGCGCGCTGGTCAGCAGGGCCAGCCACAGGCCGGGCAGCAGGTGCCGCAGCAGCTTCCAGCGACGATCGGCCGGTTCGGCCTGGCGCGAGGCGAACCAATGGATGCCGTAGTCCTCGGCCACGCCCACCAGCGACGCGCCGAACACCAGGGTGAGCACGTGCACCTTGCCGAACACCAGTACGGTCACCGCCAGCGCCACGCCGCAGCCGATCAGCAGTGAGGCGGCAACCAGCAGGATCGGCCGCAGCGAACGGAACGCCAGCCACACCAGCAGCAGCACCGCGGCCAGCGAGCCCCAGCCGATCGTGTTGATCTCCTGGTTGGCCTGCACCGCCGCCGCTTCGGCGTGCAGCGGCACACCCGCATGCAGGATTTCCAGCTCGGGCGCCGCCGCCCTGGCGGCCAGCCCGGCACGTTCCAGCAGGCCGTCGAGATGGCGCTCGCCGTCAAGCTGGAACGCCGACCCCGGCGTATCGAACTGCAGTACGGCCCAATGCCTGCCCTCGGCTTCGAGCAGGCCGTCATCGCCCAGCCGCAACCCCGACCCCTGCGCCTGCTGCTGCCACCATTGCGGCCACAGCGAGAGCGGGTCTTGTCGCCAATCGGTCAGGCGCGGTGCGCCCATCGGACCGTACAGCGCAGCCAACGCCTGCTCGGCCAACGCGCCCGGCTCGCTGCCCTGCAGCTGCTCGCGCTGGGCCGGGGTCAGCAGGCGGTCGCGGTACGGCGCGTAGAACGCGCGCGCCTCGTCGAACCAGCCTTCGATCGAACCGCTGGGCACCAGCAACGCGCTGTCGGCATCCGCCGCCATCGCCGCAGCGAACGCCGCCTGTGCGCGCTTGGCGGCGGCGCCATCCTTGCTGCCCAGCAGCACCACCACCTGGCGCGAGCTGCCGTCGGCGATGCGCCGGGTGACGTCACTCAACAGGCGGTCATGCGCGTCCTGCGGCAGCAGGGCGAGGATGTCGGTGTCGATCCGCGACTGCTGGCTCCACAGGCGCCATTGCTGCGCACCCAACACCAGCAGGAGCACCAGCCAGGCGATGCCCAGCCAGTGCCACCAGCGCCGCAACCGGTCCGGCCCGTTCGATGCTGCCCCCTCACTCAAAGCGGCGTGCCTCGTCGGCGGTGAGCGTGGCCGGCGCTTCGCTCAGTGCACTGAACTGGATCTGCGTGCGGTCCTTGTTGGCCTCGACGATCTCGACCTGGCGCACGTAGCGGTCACCTTGCAGGGTCAGCGACTGGAACGCCTTGGCCAGCATCGCCGACTTCGGCGTCAGCCGCAGCCGCCAGCCCTGCCCTTCACGGCTGGCCGCCACGTTGAACTGGCCGGACAGCGCCTGCACGTCGCCACTCATCAGCGCGAACATGATCGCGTTCACCGAACGCATCGCCGGCTGCTGCCGTGCATCGAGCTCGACACGGGTGCTGCCATCGCGCTGGCGGCTGAGGATGCGGTCGGCGGTGACCACCACTTCGGAGGGGAACGGCTTGAGCGTGGTCCAGATCACGCCGTGCTGGCGCGCGACCACGAACTGGCCCTGCGAGCGCAGCGGGTTCTTGAAGCCGCTGACCTGCTTTTCCTGGCTGAACTGGCCACGCAGCACGTCCGGCCGCGCCACCGCCTGGGTGATCGCATCGATGGCGGGGTCGGCGGCCTGCACCTGCGGTGCGGCAATGAACATCAGCGCGCACAGCAGCACACTGGAAAGACGGGCAAGCATGTTCACGGCGCAGGCACTCCCAGGCGTTCCCACAGTACCGGCGGGCACTGGTACAGCATTTCCTTGCTGGCCGCGTCCACCGCGACCTGGATGGTCATCGCGCGGGTCAGTACCTGGCCGCTCTGCGCATCGACGATTTCGTACTCGATCTTCAGCCGGTTCTCCCATTCCACGATGCGCGCAATCACGCGCAAGGCCTGGTTGAACAGCAGCGGGCGCACGTACTTCACCCGGGCATCGACCACCGGCCACAGGTAGCCCGATTCGAGCATCTGCGGGTAGTCGTAGTCATAGCGCCCGAGCAGCGCGCAGCGCGCGATCTCGAAGTACTTGAAGTAGTTGCCATGCCAGACCACGTTCATCGGATCGCAGTCATGGAAGGCGGGGGTCAGCGCAATCTCGCCGACCCGTTCGATGGCCTCATTCACCGGCATACAGCTCCCAACGTTGCGCGCGGATCTCCACCAGCAGTTCCCGCAGTTCGCGATCCAGCGCGCGGTCTTCTTCAACCAGGGCGATGCGCTGCCCCAGGTCGGCGTACATGTCGGCCAGACTGCCATGCAGCTGCGCGTTCAGGCCAACCCGTTCGCGCAGCGCCAGGCCCTGGCGGGCGGCGATCAGCATCGCGGCCACCACTTGCTCGGTCAGCTCGATCACGCGCAGGCAGTCGCGCGCGGCGATGGTGCCCATGCTGACCTTGTCCTGGTTGTGGCACTCGGTGGAGCGCGAAAACACGCTGGCCGGCAGGGTCTGCTTCAGCGCTTCGGCCGTCCAGGCCGACACGCTGATCTGCAGCGCCTTCAGGCCGTGGTTGATGGCCGCGCGCGGGCCCGTGGCCGCCGACAGGTTGGCCGGCAGGCCATGGTTGTAACGGGCATCCACCACCAGCGCCAGCTGCCGGTCGAGCAGATCGGCCACGTTGGCTACGGTGTTCTTCAGGGTGTCCATCGCCAGCGCGATGTGGCCGCCGTAGAAGTGGCCGCCATGCAGGATGCGCTCGCCGTCGGCATCGATCAGCGGATTGTCGTTGGCGCTGTTCAGTTCGGTTTCGATCAGCTGGCGCAGGAACGGCAGGCTGTCCTCCAGCACGCCGATCACATGCGGCGCGCAGCGCAGCGAATAGCGGTCCTGCAGGCGCTGTTCATTGCGCGGCGGACGCTCGCTGTGCAGGTCGCTGCGCAGACGCGCGGCGATGCGGCCCTGGCCCGGATGCGGCTTGGCCGCGAACAGGGTTTCGTCGAAGTGGTGCGCGTTGCCGTCACTGGCCAGCACGTTGAACGCGGTCAGGCGCGTGGCCATGCGCGCCAGGTAGTCGGCGCGCTGCCAGGCCAGGCAGGCCAGGCCGGTCATCACCGCTGTGCCGTTCATGATCGCCAGGCCTTCCTTCGGCCGCAGCTTCAGCGGGGTCATGCCGATCTTCGCCAGCACCTCGGCCGCCGGCTGCACGCGGCCGTCGTGCAGCACCTCGCGCTCGCCGCACAGCACCGCCGCCACGTAGGACAGCGGGGTCAGGTCGCCGCTGGCACCGACCGAGCCTTCGGCCGGAATCATCGGCAGCACATCGTGCTGCAGCAGCGTGGCCAGGCCTTCCAGCAGCGGCACGCTGACACCGGACATGCCGCGCACCAGCGATGCCAGGCGCGCGGCCAGCACCGCACGGGTCTCGACCGGGTCCAGGTAGCGGCCCAGGCCGCAGCCATGGTAGGTGTACAGGTGGTGCGGCAGTTCAGCCACCAGCGCCGGCGGGATGTTCACCGTGCACGAATCGCCATAGCCGGTGGTCACACCGTAGATCACGCCATCCTCGCGCAGCAGGCGGTCAAGGAAGTCGGCACCGCGCTGGATGTGTGCGCGGAACGCCGGCGCGTCGCTCAGTGCGGCCTCGCACTGGCGCTGGGCCAGGGCAACCACGTCTTCGATGGTCAACGGTGCATCGCCAAAGCGGCACACGGGTACGGCGTCAGTCGTCATGCGGAGCCTGATCCCAGAAGGGGAAGAAATTGAACCAGTCCAACGGGGACTGGATGACCTGGAGTTCCAGCCAGCGCGCGAAGCGCTGTGCCTGTTCGGCAAGTGCCGCGTCGCGCGAGCCACGCGGCAGCACGATGCGTTCGGCGAATTGTTCAAATGCCACGCGATAGCCCTCGCCCTGGTGCAGGCAGGCCATGGTGTAGACCGGGCAGCCGAGCGCGGCGGCCAGCACATAGGCGCCGATCGGGAATGGCGCGCGGTGGCCGAGGAAATCGGCGGTGACGCTGCGGCCGCCCTGCACCGGCGTGCGGTCGCCGACGATGGCGACGAAGCCACCGGCCGCCACGCGCTCGGCCAGCATCACCGCGGTGGCCGGCCCCATTTCGGTGACCTGCACCAGCTCCACCGCCGCCAGCGGGTCCAGCCGCTGCAGCAGGCGGTTGAAGCGCTGCGCATGCGCGGTGTGCACCAGCACGGTGATGCGGAACCCCGGCACCTGTTCGGCCAGCACCTGGCACAGTTCCAGGCAGCCGATGTGCGCGGTGAGGATCAGACCGCCTTCGCGGCGCGCGATCTTCTGCAGCACCAGGTCGCGGTGCAGGTGAATACGGTTGGCCGGGTAGCGCCCGCCCAGGCCGAGGATCTTGTCCAGCATCGTGTCGGCGAAGGCGAAGAAGTGGCGCAGGCTGTCGCGCCGGGTCGGCGCGCGGCCGAGCACACCGCTGTATGCCTGCAGCCGCTGCAGGTACTGCATCGAGGCCTGTCGCCCCACACGGTTGCCCAGCCAATGGCAGGCCACCACCGGCCACGCGCACAGGCGGAATGGCCAGCGCCCGAACCAGCGGTGCACCCAGCACAGGAACAGCACGCCGGCCACCGACGTCGATTCGCCGATATCGGCCCAGTGCGGGGCATCCTGCGCGGTCGCCATCTCAGCGCTGCCCCTGCAGGCGGCGCCACAGCAGCCGCGGTGCGCGCCAGAGCATGCCGAAGAACAGGCGGGTGTGCATGCGGCTGATGCGCACGTTGTCGCGCCACACATCGAAGTGCGACACGCCATCGGCGGGATAGGTCACTCGCGTGGCCAGGTGCTCGACCGGCAGCTGGCGCCAGTACAGGCGCACCATCACTTCAGTATCGAAATCCATGCGCCGGCCGATGGTCTCTTCACCGATCAGGCGCAGCACCGGTGGCAGTGGATACACCCGGAAGCCGCACATGGTGTCGCGCAGGTGCAGCGACAGCGTGTTGATCCAGACCCAGACGTGGGTGGCATAGCGGCCATACAGGCGTGCCTTGGGAACACTGGCGTCGTAGGCCGGAATGCCGCAGATCACCGCGTCGGGATGCACACGCGCGGCCTCGATGAAGCGTGGCAGGTCAGCGGTATCGTGCTGGCCGTCTGCGTCGATCTGCAGCACGTGGCTGTAGCCACGCGCGCCGGCTTCAGCAAAACCGGCCAGCATCGCCCCACCCTTGCCCTGGTTGGCGTCCAGGCGCAGCAGGTCGACGCCCTGGCGCTGTGCCAGCGTGCGCAGCACCGCCGCGCACGCATCATGCGAACCATCGTCGACCAGCAGGCAAGGCAAGCCAGCGGCCTGCACATCGTCGACCACCGCCACGATGGCGTGCTCGTGGTCGTAGACGGGAATCACCACCAGTGGCGCAAACGCGGCACCGGCAACGGCCGGGTCAGTCCGCATCGGCGAACACCACCCTGCCGCTGGCATGTACACCGTGGCTGGAGGTATAGCGGAAGGCCAGCACGTTGCGTGCGGCATCCCAGTCCAGCTGCAGGGTCAACTCATCGCCGGGGCGGGCCACGTGCTGGAACTTCACCGCGTCCATGCGCAGGAACGCGCGCGGCATCGCAAATGCCTGGCGGCCGAAACGCATCGCCCAGTCCAACTGCGCAACACCGGGCAGGATCGCCGCCTGCGGGAAGTGGCCCTGGAACGGCCGCAGCGCCGGGTCGAGGGTCATGCGCAGCGTGGCGCTGGCGGCGTCGCGGCGGTCCCAGACCGGCGCCGGCATCAGTGGCTGGAACAGCGCCGCCAATGCCGCCTGGGTCACCTTGCCCTGCGCGTTGATCGGCAACGCCTGCACAAGGCGCCAACGGCGCGGCCGGGTCACCGCGTCATGCGCATGCGCCAGACGCGCGCCCAGGCGTTGGCCCAGCGCACGGCGCGCGGCGTCGCCGCCCTCCAGCAGCGCCGGATCGGCCGGAACCACCACGGCGGCCAGCTGCTCGCGCTGCCCGGGCAGCACCAGCACGCGCACGTCATCCACTTCGGCGTCTTCGCGCAGCGCGCGTTCCAGCGCATCCAGCGAGACGCGGCGCTCTTCGATCTTGACGATGCGGTCGGCGCGGCCCAGCAGCCGGAAACGGCCATCGGCCAGGGCTTCCACGCGGTCCTGGGTGCGCCACCAGCCGGGGGTTTCCAGATGCGCCGAGGCCACCGCCAGGCAGCCGTCGTCGATCCGCCACTGCACACCCGGCAGCGGCTGCCACGGCGGCAGGTCGGTGTCCCAGCGGCGCCAGGCGATACCGCCGGTCTCGCTGCTGCCATAGACCTCGGTCGGGGCCACGCCCAACCACTGCCGCACGTGTCGCGCCGCGTCCTCCGGCAGCGGGCCACCGGAGGAGAACACCGCGCGCAGGCGGCCATGCAGGCTGGCCCAGTCGAGCTGCTCGGGCAGGCGCTTGAGATGGGCCGGCGTCGCCACCAGCACCGTGTCGGTACCGGCCAGCGCACCCACCAGGTCTTCGTGGAAGAACCGGCGCGGATGGATCAGGCGGCCGGCGGCCAGCGGCCACAGCACCCGGAACAGCAGCCCGTAGATGTGCTGGTGGGACACCGTGCCGTGCACCTGCGCGCCATCCAGCTGCGCACCGAACGCGGCCTGCAGCGCTTCCACCTCGCGCGCCAGCTGGTCCAGGCGCTTGCCGATCGCACTGGGCTGGCCGGTGCTGCCGGAGGTGAACACGCACAGCTCGCAGGCGCGCTCGTCCAGCGCCTGCAGTTCGTCGTCCAGTGTGGCGTCCAGCGCCGCCAGCGGGCGGTAGTCGGCCGGTACGTCGCCCGCGAAACCGCTCACCTGCGGCTGTAGCGCCTGCAGCGTGGCCGGCAGGTTGTCAGCGGCCAGGAACACCCGCTTGCCGGCATGCCAGGCGCCGAACAGCGCCGCAGCGAAGGCTACGGCGTCATCGAAATACAGGGCCCAGTCGCGGCCTTCAGCCGCCGCAAAGGCGGCGCGCCAGCCCCGTACGCGCTGGCGGAAGCAGGCGTGGTCAACCATGTCTCCGTCGCACAGGCCGACGCTGCGCTGCGGCCGCGCCTCCAGCAGCAGCCGGTCCAGGGCAATCCACTCAGCCATGCGCGTGCGCCGCCTTCACCCGCCGCCGCACCAGCCACTCACCTGCGAACAACACGCCCATCATCACGTACGCCAACAATCCGTTGTAGAGCATCCAGGCCCGGTCCGACGCGTACAGCGCGGTCAGCAGGGCCAGGCTGCCGTTGAGAACGAAGAAGCCGCACCACACCTGGGTGACGCGGCGGGTATAGGCCACCGCGAACGGGGGCAGGTCCGGCTCCTGCAGCCGCGCCAGGCGCTCCACCAACGGCGGCCCGAAGCGCAGGCTGGTGCCGAACACCGCCAGCATCACCGCATTGACCAGCGCCGGGTACAGCTTCAGCGGCAGGGCCTGGTTGAGCACGGTGGCCAGCACCGCCAGCAGGCCGGTGCCGGCGGCGGCGGCCCACCACAACGGCTGGCGCGTGCTCAGCGCACGCAGCAGGGCCAGGGTGAACAGCAGCAGCGACAGCCAGCGCGGCTCGAAGCGGCCCATCGCCAGGTACACCAGCAGCGGGTAGGCAAGCGAAATCGCTGCCACCACGACGGTACGTGCGCGAGCCATGGCGAAGCCGCCGGCGCTGCGGTCAGGCGGCTGCCTGGTCCGGCAGCAGTCCATACACGACATCAACGATGTCCTGCACGGTGCGCACGGCCTTGAACGCTTCCGGCTGCAGGTTGCGGCCGAGCAGTGGCTTGAGCTGCACGATCAGGTCGACCGCATCGATGCTGTCGATGTCCAGGTCGTCGTAGAGCCGGGCCTCGGGGGTGATCCGGGCGGTTTCAATCTCGAAGCTGTCGGTCAGGATGCTGACGATGCGTTCGAACAGTTCATTCTTGGTCATGGCTATTCCTGGCGCCGTTACGACTGGCGGGCGGCGACGAACTCGCCGAGCGCGCGCACGCTGGAGAAATGGCGACGGGTTTCTTCCGAATCGGCCGAGAGGCTGACACCGTACTTCTTCTGCAGCGCCAGGCCCAGCTCCAGCGCGTCGATCGAATCCAGGCCGAGGCCCTCGACGAACAGCGGCGCGGTCGGATCGATGTCCTCCGGCGTGATGTCCTCCAGCGAAAGGGAGGAAATGATCAATTCCTTGATCTCGTGCTCAAGTGCTTGCACGGGGCGGATCTCCAGACAGGTCGAAATAACGAGAAAGGTGCTCGGTGACGCGGCGGGCTGCCAAGGCATCCCCCCTTGGCGAGTCGTCATCGGCCAGGAAGGGCGCGATCGGGATATCTTCGCCGATCTGCAGCCGAACGTGAAAGCGACGTGAGGGGACACGATACCACTTCTGTCCCTTGGTCAACGTGGGCGGGGTGCAGGTGATCCGCACCGGGGTGATGTCCAGCCGGCCACGGACGGCGATGTTGGCGGCCCCGCGCTGCAGCCGCGGCGGCTGGCCCGGCACGCTGCGGGTGCCTTCGGGGAAGATCACCAGGGTGCCGCCGGCGTGCACCGCCGCCACGCAGTCATCGACCAGGCCAGCGCCATCGTCATTGGAGATGTAGCCGGCCGCCCGCACCGGACCGCGCATGAACGGGTTGCAGGCCACGGCCCGTTTCACCACGCAATCGGCGTTGGGCAGCAGCGAGATCAGGCAGACCACGTCGATCAAGGTCGGGTGATTGGCCAGCACCAGCAAACCGTCGCGCTGCAGGCGTTCACCGCCCTCGATCTGGTAGGTCATCACCCCCAGCGCGCGCATCAGGCGCAGATGGCTGGCAAAGGCAACCTGAACCACGCGGCGGGCCCGGCGGCGACGGACCACCGGGTCGCGCATCAGCAGCAGCACCGGCATCACCAGCACGCCCAGCAGCAGGCCGCCCATGCCGAATGCGGCAAAGCTCAGGCCGGTGCCGAGCACCCGCCAGGCATGATCGAGACGGCGCAGCGCCTCAGCCACGGCGCCCCCAGCGCCAGCGCTGGCCCTGGGCCACGTGCTCAAGCGCCGGCGCACCGGACAGCAGGAAGCGGTGCAGGTCCAGCGCGTGCGGCAGCGCGCCCGGGGCGGTGGCAGGAGCCTCCGGCGCCGCCTCCCACTGCAGGGAGAGGGTCGGCTGGCCCGGCATCGGCGCCGTCAAACGCCAACACCAGGCAAAGAACGGGTCGGGTTCGTCGGCGAACGTCGAGTAAATCTCGGGAAGGCGCGACTCATACACCACGACCCGCACTTCGCGGGCGCCATCGGCGAGCAGACCGGCCGCTTCCAGGCAGGCGGTCTCGACCGTGGCCTGGCCGGCGGCCAGCGCCAGGTAGTTGCCACGGTGGCCGCGCGCGATCGAGTACAACGCCGCGATCGCGTTGTGCACCGACAGGCCGAACCCCGTCGGTGACAGGGGCTGATCACTGGCCAGCGCCCCCAGCAGCTCCATCGAACGGGCCACGTCGCCGTGGCGGCTGGCGAACACCAGCGGGACCTGGTTGTCCGCCCCCTGCCCATCCTCGCACCAGCAGGCAGCCTGGATCGCCATCCGGCCCAGCCGCTCGATGCGGCGGCGCTGCATTGCCGGGATCTCGGCCAGCGCCGGCGTGTCTTCGCCAACCGGCGGATACGGCGCATCGGCCCAGCCCAGCCACTGGCTACGCTCGCTCAGGCCGGGCGCCCAGGCAGCCCAGTCGACGATGGAGAATTCGATCATTTAGCGAAGGTGCTTCAACGGGAGAACAATAGGCACGAGCCATTACGGCGACGCGCGGCGGCCCCCCATTCCTGCAGCCGTGCGTCCGTCCAGGACGTCGCCGGCCGCCCCCCTGGCTGCCGGAAAGGAGCGCACGCTAGCACGTCCTGCACGGGGTGTGCAGGTTTCACATTCCCCAACACGGGAGCCGGCACCGGCGGCCCCCGCTTCAATCGATCAGTGGTAACCGGTATCGGCGTGCACCTTGCCGCGGAACACCCGGTACGACCACGCCGTGTAGCCGAGGATGACCGGCAGCAGAATGACCAGCCCGACCAGGGTGAAGCCCAGCGAGGAGGCCGGCGCGGCGGCCTGCCACAGGGTCATCGACGGTGGCAGCAGGTAGGGCCACATGCCCAGCACCAGGCCGAGGAAGCCGAGCACGAACAGGGCCAGGCTGAGCAGGAACGGCGGCAGGTCACGGCGCGGGTGGGTGGCACTGCGCCACAGCGCAGCGGCTACCGCCAGGGTCAGCAGCGGCACCGGCGACAGCCACCAGAAGTTGCCGTCGCTGAACCAGCGCGCCATCAACCGCGAATCGAGGAACGGCAGCCAGCTGCTGACCAGGCCCATCGCCGCGATCACCGCCACCACCAGCGGCCGGGTCATCTGCCGCGCCAGCGCCTGCACGCGCCCTTCGGTCTTCAGAATCAGCCAGGTGCTGCCCAGCAGCGCATAGCCGGCCACCAGCGCGGCACCGGTCAGCATCGCGAACGGGCTGAACCAGGCGAACGGCCCGCCCTGATAGACACCGTCCACCAGCGGGATGCCCTGCACCAGGGTGCCCAGGATCACGCCCTGGGCGAACGTCGCCAGCAGCGAACCGAGGCCGAAGGCCACGCTCCACAGCCGGCGTGACCGATGTGCCTTGAAGCGGAATTCAAAGGCCACGCCACGGAACACCAGCGCCACCACCAGCACCAGCACCGGCAGGTACAGCGCCGACAACAGCACCGCATAGGCCCTGGGGAAGGCCGCCAGCAGGCCGGCACCCCCCAGCACCAGCCAGGTCTCGTTGCCGTCCCAGATCGGCGCGGCGGTGTTCATCATCAGGTCCAGCTGCTCCTCGTCCTCGGCGAAGGGGGCGAGGATGCCGATGCCAAGCACGAAGCCGTCCAGCACCACGTACATCAGCACGCCGAAGCCGATCACCGCGAACCACGCCACCGGCAGCCAGGTCATCAGGTCCATGTCAGCGCTCCTCCAGCGGTTCGTCGGCTGCCGACAGCGGGCGCGCCGGGGTGTGGCTGCCGTGGTCCAGCGACGGCCCTTCGGCGTAGGGCTGCGGTCCGTGGCGCAGGATCTTCACCAGGTACCAGATGCCCCAGCCGAACACGAAGGCATAGCCAACCACGTAGACACCCAGCGACAGCGCGGTCATCCACGCGCTCTGCGGGCCGACCGCATCGGCGGTGCGCAGCAGGCCATACACCACCCATGGCTGGCGCCCCATCTCGGTGACGAACCACCCCGACAGCAGCGCGATGAAACCGCTGGGCAGCATCCAGTTCCAGCCGCGCAGCAGCCATGGCGAATCGAGCAGCTTGTTGCGCCACAGCTGGAAGGCCGACACCCAGGCCAGCAGCAGCATCAGCGTGCCCAGTCCGACCATGATGCGGAAGGCAAAGAACACCGGCGTCACCGGCGGCCGCTCGCTGGCCGGTACCGCGGTCAGCGGGTCGAAAGTGCCGTCCAGGCTGTGGGTCAGGATCACGCTGCCCAGCTTCGGGATGGCCACTTCGAAATCGTTGCGCTCCTCCTTCTCGTTGGGCAGCGCGAACACCACCAGCGGTACACCCTCGCCTTCCCGGGTCTCATGCCAATGCGCTTCCACCGCCGCGATCTTCATCGGCTGGTGCTTGAGCGTGTTCAGGCCATGCATGTCGCCGACGAAGATCTGCACCGGCACGGTCAGCGCGGCGAATGCCACAGCGGCGATCAGCATGCGCCGGCCCGCTTCCACGTGCGTGCCCCTGCGCAGGTACCACGCACCCACGCCACCAATCACGAAACAGGTGGTGATGAACGAGCCCAGCGCCATGTGCGCGAGGCGGTAGGGGAACGAGGGATTGAACACCACCTGCCACCAGTCCACCGGATGCACGATGCCGTTGACCATCTCGTAGCCGGCCGGCGTGTGCAGCCAGCTGTTGGACGACAGGATCCAGAACGTGGAGAACAGCGTGCCCAGCGCAACCATGCAGGTGGACAGGAAATGCAGGCGCGGCGAGACCCGGCCCCAGCCGAACATCATCACGCCGAGGAAGCTGGCTTCGAGGAAGAACGCGGTCAGCACCTCGTAGGTCAGCAGCGGGCCGATGACCGTGCCGGCCACCTCGCTCAGCCGCGGCCAGTTGGTGCCGAACTGGAACGCCATGACGATGCCGCTGACCACGCCCATGCCGAACGACACCGCGAAGATCTTCTGCCAGAAGAAGTACAGCTCGCGCCACACGGGCAGCCTCGTGCGCAGCCAGCGCCACTCGATGAAGGCCAGCCAGCTGGCCGTACCGATGGTGAAGGCGGGGAACAGCACGTGGAAACTGATGACGAATCCGAACTGGATCCGGGACAACAACAACGCGTCCAAGGGACGCCTCCTGCCTGCGACCGGTGGGATACCGGACCACTTTAGGAGGATTTCGTTAAGACGGGATGCGACCGGGTGACGCGCTGCTTCACTTTGTCGCAGGGGTCAACCGTTCTGGTAGCTGCCAACCTTGGTTGGCACACACGCCCAAACGCCGACCCAGGTCGGCCTCTACCCACCGCGATTGGAGCGGCCCCTTGGCGGGTGCCTCAGTGCCAGAAATACCAGGCCGCCGCAGCCAGCAGGGCGCCAAACAACAGCACCTGCACCACCACATAACCCACGCCACCGTCGCGCGACTCAGCGGCAATGCGCTTCTGCAGCGCCTCGCTCACATCCGGCGTTTCTTCCTGCTGCGCGTGCTCACGCAACGCCTGTGCCAGCGCGCGCGCTTCCGCATCGCGAGGGTCGGTCGGTGGATTCACAGCAGCTCTCCGGCGGTGGCATGCCGCGTCAGTTCCTGCTTCAGGATCTGGCGCGCGCGGTGCAGGTGGCTCTTGATGGTACCGCGCGCCAGCCCGGTCACCTGTTCGATCTCGGCCAGATCGAAATCCTCCAGGTAATGCAGGCCGACGATCAGGCGCTGCGGCGGACTCAGCCGTTCCAGTGCCGCGCTGAGCTGGCGCCCGGCCTGCAGCGCCTCGCTCAACTCGGCCGGCCCGGGGCCTTCATCGCCGATGCCCAGTTCCTCCGGCGCCTCCACCGCCACCATCCACTGCGCCTCCAGTCGCCGCCGGCGCAGGTGCTGCAACGCCGTGGTGTAGGCCACCCTTGAGACCCAGGTGCGCAGTGAGGATTCAAAGCGGAACCGGTGCAGCTGGCGGAATACCGCCAGGAAGGTTTCCTGCAGCAGGTCGGCCACCTGGTCGCGGTCGCCGACCATCCGCCCGATCAGATGCGCGCAGGTACGTTGATGGGCCTGCACCAGCTGCGCGAACGCCGGTTGCGAGCCGTCGATGATGGCGATGACCAGGGCGCGGTCGTCGCCCGCGTCCAGCGAGGGCTCAACGCGGACATCGCGGCGGCGTCCCCGCCATGCAGCCAATGCTCCGCCCAGCAGGCTCATGCGCGGGGCGCCCCCTGTGCCCGTGGCATGCCTGCCTCAGCCCTTGCGCGCGGCAGGCCGGGTGAAGTGCCAGGCCAGCAGCTGGCCGAGGCCGGCACTGCCGACCAGCGCGGCAGCGGCACCAAAGGTCAGGTCGCGGGCCCCGATGGCTTCCAGCAGGGCCATGGCCAGGGCCAGGCAGACCAGGCTGATGCCCCAGCGCAACGCACCCTGTCGGCGGCGCTCTTCTTCCAGCACGGCCAGCGAGCGGATCACTTCCTCCGGTACGTGCGGGGCCACCAGCTTGCTGCGCGCGCGCGCATCGGCAATGGCATGGATCGCGTAGGCGATGCAGATGAATAGGGTGATCGGGATCAGTTCCTGCATGGTCGGGCTCCTGTTCGATGGATGATGCGGGTTCAGGAGAATGGATGCGCGACCACGGCAACCGGTTGCACTAGCTGTCCACCGACGTTTCGCTGGCGCCGGTCGTGTCCGCCGGGTCGGGGAAATAGGTCTCCACCTGAAAATCCAGCTGCAGGTCCGCCATCAGCCGCAGCAACTGCGGATCCAGCTCGAAACCCGCCCATGCCGTCTTTCCAAAGATGCCAACACGCAGGCCGATCCCGGCCCCCTCCTGCAGCAGTTCCCTGATCACGTCGGCGCGTGCCCGCAGGAGATCGATCAACGCCGGCCAGGCATCCATCAGCCAACCGTCCTTTCCCCTCTGCAGTACGAACACCACGCGGGTCGCCGCATGAACCCGGATCAAGGTACCGTCGCGATCCCGATATCCGGTCCCGACATCACGGGAAAACGCCGGTTCCAGATCCAGCCGGGCGGCAATTCCGGCGCCGGCCTCTGTCGGGTGCTGCACGCCCAGAGAGATCCTGTAGTCGTAGCAGTACATATCGGTTCCATCCGAACGGAATGACCATCATGCCGCACACGCCGTCGCAGCGACCCGGGTGGTGCCGTTTTGCCGATTCCGCTGCCATGACCTGTGGCCCCTGCCCCCGGCCCGGACGGCTGCTACCCTTGCCCGGTTTCCTCTTCTGGTGCCGTCCGCCCATGTCCCGAGTGCTGCCCCTGTCCCTCCTGCTGTCGGCCGTGCTGGCCGCACCGGCCGCGCATGCCGCGCCGACGCCGATCACCATCGAACAGGCCATGGCCGACCCGGACTGGATCGGTCCGCCGGTCGAGAAGGCCTGGTGGTCGTGGAACAGCCAGCAGGTGGAATACCAGCTCAAGCGCAATGGCAGCCCGGTGCGCGACACCTTCCGCCAGCCGGTGGCCGGCGGCGTGGCCGCGCAGGTGGCGGATGACCAGCGCGGTACCCTGGACGTGGCCGAGCCGGTCTACGACCGCAGCCGCAGCCGCAGCGCCTTCGTGCGCAATGGCGATGTGTTCGTGCGCGACCTGCGCAGTGGCGCGCTGACCCAGCTGACCCGCAGCAACGAGCGCGCGGGCAATGTGAACTTCGCGGCCGACAACGGCGTGATCTGGCGCGTCGGCCAGAACTGGTTCCACTGGACCGCCGCCAGCGGCGTGCAACAGGTGGCCAGCCTGAAGGCCGAGAAGGACCCGCGCACGCCGCCGAAGGCCGACGTGCTCCGCGACCAGCAGCTGCGCACGCTGGAAACCCTGCGCCGCGACCGCGAGCAGCGCGAGGCATTGAAGGACCAGGACCAGCGCTGGCGCCAGGCGGATCCGACCCGCGCACCGGGCCCGGTCTACCTGGGCGCCGACATCGAGATCGGTGACAGCGTGCTGTCGCCGGACCTGACCCACCTGATCGTGGTGACCAAGCCGAAGGACTTCGACGACGGCCGCACCAGCAAGATGCCGCTGTACGTGACCGAGTCGGGCTACGAGGAAACCGAGGACACCCGCACCCGCGTCGGCCGCAACGGCTTCGAGCCACACACCCTGTGGTACGTGGACGTGCGCACCGGCAAGGCCGAGAAAGTCTCGCTGTCCGGCCTGCCGGGCATCAGCACCGACCCGCTGGCCGAACTGCGCCGCAAGGCCGGCAAGGATGCACTGAAGGGCGAGCGCAGCGTGCAGGTGATGAGCGACTTCATGGGCGGCGGCATCCGCTGGAGCGCCGACGGCCAGCAGGCCGCGGTGATGCTGCGTGCCAACGACAACAAGGACCGCTGGATCATCAGCGTCAACGCCGCCGACGGCCGCGTTCAGAACCGCCACCGCCTGACCGACAACGCCTGGATCAACTGGGGCTTCAACGATTTCGGCTGGATGGCCGATGGCCGCACGCTGTGGCTGTTGTCCGAGGAATCGGGCTTCTCGCACCTGTACACCCAGGCCGGCACCGCCAAGCCGCAGGCGCTGACCAGCGGCAAGTGGGAAACCTCGGCACCGGTGCCGTCGGCCGATGGCAAGGGCTTCTACTTCCTGTGCAACCAGCAGGCGCCGCATGATTACGAAGTCTGCGCGGTCGACACCGGCAACCGCCAGGTGCGCGAGCTGACCAGCCTCAACGGCGTGGAAGACTTCTCGCTGTCGCCGGACGGCCAGCAGCTGCTGGTGCGTTACTCCGGCGCCTACCTGCCGCCGCAGTTGGCGGTGCTGCCCAGTGCCGGTGGCCAGGCGCGCGTGCTGACCGACACCCGCACCGCCGACTACAAGGCACGCCAGTGGATCCAGCCGAAGCTGGTGGCAGTGCCGTCCAAGCATGGTGCCGGCGTGGTCTGGGCCAAGTACTACGAACCGGAGAACAAGGAACCGGGCCGCAAGTACCCGATCGTGATGTTCGTGCACGGCGCCGGCTACCTGCAGAACGTGCACCAGCGCTACCCGGCCTATTTCCGCGAGCAGATGTTCCACAACCTGCTGGTGCAGAAGGGCTACATCGTGCTGGACATGGACTACCGCGGCAGCGAGGGCTACGGCCGCGACTGGCGCACGGCGATCTACCGCAACATGGGCCACCCGGAACTGGAAGACTACAAGGACGGCCTGGACTGGCTGGTCGACACCCAGCAGGGTGACCGCGACCACGCCGGCATCTACGGCGGTTCCTATGGCGGCTTCATGACCTTCATGGCGCTGTTCCGTGCGCCGGGCACCTTCAAGGCCGGCGCCGCGCTGCGCCCGGTGGTGGACTGGCACAACTACAACCACGGCTACACCAGCAACATCCTCAACACCCCGGACATCGACCCGGAGGCGTACCGCGTGTCCTCGCCGATCGAGTACGCACAGAACCTGCAGGACAACCTGCTGATCGCCCACGGCATGATGGATGACAACGTGTTCTTCCAGGACTCGGTGAACCTCACCCAGCGCCTGATCGAACTGCACAAGGACAACTGGTCGATCGCCCCGTACCCGCTGGAACGCCACGGCTATGTGCGTGCCGATTCCTGGCTGGACCAGTACAAGCGCATCCTCAAGCTGTTCGAGCAGAACCTGAAGTGAGCAATGCCGCAGCCACGATCCGGATCGTGGCTGCGGTCATCCTGGATGACCGCGGCCGGGCGCTGGTGGTGCGCAAGCAGGGTGCGCGCCGCTTCATCCAGCCCGGTGGCAAGCCCGAACCCGGCGAGGCGCCCCTGCAGGCGCTGGCCCGCGAGCTGGACGAGGAACTGGGCGTGCAGCTGCGCGCCGATGCCGCCATCGCGCTGGGCACGTTCGAGGACTGGGCTGTGAACGAGCCCGGCCATCGCGTGCAGGCACAGGCGTGGTGGGTACAGGTCGACGGTGCGCCGCAGGCGCGCGCCGAAATTGCCGAACTGGCCTGGGTGCCGCTGCAACCGCCGCATGGCCTGCCCTTGGCACCCTTGAGCGAACACCATATCCTGCCGGCCGTCGCCACCCGGGCGACGGCCCGCTGAGCAGGCGGGCGCCGACTGCAAGGACATCGGATGTCAATGTCGATCCCGTCGATCCCCTCGCCGCTTTCCCCGGCGTATCACGCCTGGGTGCGCCCGGTCGCACAGGCTTCGTTCTGGCTGTCACTGCTGCTGACGATCTACTTCGTGCTGCAGGGACTGGTGCTGTGGCCGCTGCAGAACCTCAGGCTGTGGCGCCTGGTGGAAAGCGAAGTGCAGCAACAGCAGCTGCACAGCCTGGTCTGGCTGCTGGCGCACCCGGTGGCCGCGTCAATGGTCGTCGCGCTGTTGTGCCTGGCCTCGACCGTGTCCAGCTGGGGCCTGCTGCGTGAACGTCGCTGGGGCCTGTGGAGCTTCGTGGTACTGCTGCTGCTGAGTGCCCTGACCAACTTCGCAGCCGCCTGGTGGCTGGACCTGTTCATGGGCGACTTCATTCCGCTGCTGGCCGATGACCCGGCCCTGCTGCAGGAGCTGCAGCTGAAACGCTGGCTGATCACGCTGACCGTGGTCGGCATGTCATTCGTGCTTCTCGGCCTGCAGGGCTGGCTGGCCTGGCGACTGCTGCGCCCCGACGTGCGCGCGCGCTTCCACTGAGTTCTGCCGGGCGTGGGCCAGGGCCTCCGGCAGCACCCGGCGTTTGCCTTTGATCGTCAAGGAGACGACATGCTCTCACTCGCACCGTACCGCCACTGGCTGGCCTGGGCGTTGCTGCTGGCCACGCCGGTGGCCGCGGCACAGTCACCGCAATGCGGCCTGTTCGAGGCCGACGAAGGCAGCAGCACGCTGCGCATCAGCTCATCCAACCGTGGCGAGCAGAAGCACTTCGGCAGCGCACCGACCCCGGTCGCGTTCCAGCAGATCGAAGGAAAGCTGCAGCTGGTGAACCTGGAGTACGGCCTGCCCAGCGTGCTGCAAGTGCGCGATCGGGGCCGCACGGTCGAGGTGGATGGCACGGTCTACACCCTGCAAGCCCCCGCACAATGCGCCGCAGCCGCCACCCCGGCTGAAGGCAGCTGCCTGGCCGATGCGGCGGCGTGCCTGGACAACCGTCGCGAAGCGACCCCGACCGTGCTGGCAGCGGCTTGCCGGGAGGGCGTGCCCGGCATGTGCCTGCAGTTGGCCGATCGCTGGCATGACGAGGCCAGGGCGCCGGCCACGCCGGATGAGGCGCAGCAACAGGCCATCCTCGATACCGCACTGGCCGGCATCGAACTGCCTGTGCCGTGCCGGAATGGCGGCTTCAGCAACGAGACACCGGCCTGTGCAGCGGCGCTGGAAGCGGATCCGGCGCTGCAGGAGCAGATCGTCAAGGCCGCGATGGGTGCGGCGATGGTCGAAGCGCTGCGCTCCGTGCAGTCACCCTCCACGCCGGTGGTGGTGCCGGCCGCGCAGCGCCAGCAGCTGTTGCAGTTGTGCCAGCAGGTCGGCCATGGCGGCTTCTGCAGCCGCGTGGCCGAGCTCTCGTGGGAATCCGGCGACCCCTTGCAGGCGGTGCAGGCACTGGCCACAGCGTGCGCGCCCGGCAAGGACAGCGCCGCCTGTGAGCGCCTGCCTGCGTTGCAGGCGCTGGGCGCCTCGTTGCGGCCGCAGCCGGCTACGGCGCTGCCCTGCGGCACCTTCCGCGCCGCGGGTGGCCTGATGGATACGCTGGACTTCGGCGATGCAGGACGGGTCGGCATCGGCTGGGACAGCCAGCTGCGCGCCCGTGTCGAAGACGGCGACGTCCGCATCCGCCACGACAAGGGCGGCGACTTCGTGCTGCGGCCGTTGCCCGGGGGCCAGCTGCTGGGCCTGGACACGTGGACACGCTTCCAGGTGTTCGTGCCGACCGGCGAGGGCGCGAGCACCTGCAGCCCGCCGAAACACTACACGGTGCTGCCGCTGCCGCAGGACTGCCCACTGGCGCTGGCCAACGAGGACGGCGCCGACGCCTGCTGTGCGCAGGGCAAGCTGCAGGGCTGCAACATACTCGGCAACCGGCTGGCGCTGTCCGGGCACTGGCTGCAGGCCGCAGAGCACTACACCACGGTCTGCCGCGCCGGCGTCCGCGAAGGGTGCGAGAACCTGGTCACCACGCAGGGCAATGGGGCGGACGTGGATGCACGCGCCATCCTGGGGCAACTGTGCGAGGCCGACCGCAGCGGCCTGCATGTGGCCTGCGATGTGCTCGGAACCCAGAACTGGGAGCTGATCATGCTGGGCGGTGCCCTGCAGAAGGCGGTTGATGAAGCGGCCGTGGACGACGCTCCGGCGCCGCGAACTACCAACCGCAAGCGCTGAGCCTGCCAGGGCCTGTCCGCGGCGTTGGCCGGGCCCTGCGGTAAAGTACGCGCCATGAACGAATTCGAGCGCGTTCGCGCCTACCTCACCGAGCTGCAGGACCGCATCTGTGCGGCGATCGAGGCCGTCGATGGCCGGGCCCGCTTCCAGGAAGACCTGTGGCAGCGTGCCGAGGGCGGTGGCGGGCGTACCCGCGTGCTGCGCGACGGTGCGGTGTTCGAGCAGGCCGGCATCGGCTTCTCCGACGTGGCTGGCAGCCGCCTGCCACCGTCAGCCTCGGCCAACCGCCCGGAACTGGCGGGCGCCTCCTGGCGCGCCACCGGCGTGTCGCTGGTGTTCCACCCGCTCAACCCGTACGTGCCGACCACCCATGCCAACGTGCGCTTCTTCCAGGCGCAGCGCGACGGCGAAGTGGTGGCCAGCTGGTTCGGCGGCGGCTTCGACCTGACCCCGTTCTACCCGTTCGACGAGGACGTGCAGCATTGGCACCGGGTCGCACGCGACCTGTGCACGCCGTTCGGCGAAGAACGCTATGCCGCGCACAAGCGCTGGTGCGACGAATACTTCTTCCTGCGCCACCGCAATGAAACGCGCGGCGTCGGCGGCCTGTTCTTCGATGACCTGCACGGCGACTTCGAGCGCGATTTCGCTTATCTGCGTGCGGTCGGCGATGGCTTCCTCGATGCGTACCTGCCGATCGTGCAGCAGCGCAAGGACGCCCTCTACGGCGAGCGCGAACGCGAGTTCCAGCTGTACCGCCGCGGCCGCTACGTGGAATTCAACCTGGTCTACGACCGCGGTACCCTGTTCGGGCTGCAGAGCGGTGGCCGCAGCGAAAGCATCCTGATGAGCCTGCCACCGCGGGTGCGCTGGGAATACGGCTTCTCGCCCGAACCGGGCAGCCCCGAATCGCGCCTGGCCGACTATCTGGTGCCGCGCGACTGGCTCTGAGGGGTGCCGTCGCGCGGGGCGTGGGCTCGGCGCTGGTCAGCTGCCCTTCCGCGCGATGATGGTGATGTGCCCGGTGGTCTCCAGCAGGGCAATCTGCACGTCTTCAATCTGCAGCCCGCCCTGCTGGCGCAGCGCGGCATCGAAGTCGGCGCGGCTGATCAGCTCGCGGCGAAGTACCGCCTCGAACAGGCGACCATCGCGCGCGATTACGGTGGGTTCTCCTTCGATCAACCGCTCCATCCGCCGGTTCCGGGTGGTCAGCCAGCCCACCCCGTAGTTCAGCAGGATCAGGGTCGCCGCCAGCAGCAGGCCGCCGCCCAGCGAGGTGTCAGCGCCCAGCAGCGCGTTCTGCACCGCGTTGCCCAGCAGCACGATCAGCAGCACGTCGAAGGGCGTGATCTGCCCCAGGGCCCGCTTGCCGCCCAGCCGGACCATGCCCAGCACCACGACATACACCACCACCGCGCGCAGGATGAATTCCCACCACGGCATGGCCAGGGCGAACAGGTCGGGCATGGTCTTCACCTGCGGAACGGTGGCCCAGCGTGGCGCAGGCGATGGCGTCTGGCAACGGCACAAATAAAAAGCCCCGCTGACCAGGGGGAGGTCAACGGGGCCGGGGAACGGGCACTTGGGGAGGAGTCCCCGTTCCGAGATCTGCTCCAGGGGATGGGAGAGATCCACAACAGGCATTGCGCCTGTCGGGAGTTATAGAAGCACTCCGAACACTAACGGTTCGTGAAGGGGCCCCATTTAATGAATTTCAATCGGGGCAACATTCATGGTCGAGTCAGAAACCCCCCACTCATGAACACATTCACGTCGTTTTCGGCCTGAATTCCGTCAGTGCGCCTCATCCCAGTTGCTGCCGACGCCGGTATCGACCACCAGCGGCACTCGCAGTTTGGCCGCTTGCGACATGCGCTCCACCACCTGCAAACGCAGGTCTTCAACGAAACTGCTTTCGGTTTCGAAGACCAGTTCATCGTGTACCTGCAGGATCATCCGCGCTGGTGCCCCGCTGTCGCGCAGCCACTGGTCCACATCCACCATCGCGCGCTTGATGATGTCGGCGGCGGTGCCCTGCATCGGCGCGTTGATCGCGGCGCGCTCGGCACCGGCACGCAGGCCCTGGTTGCGGGCGTGGATGTCGTTCAGGTACAGGCGGCGGCCGAACAGGGTTTCCACGTAGCCCTGGTCACGGGCCTGCTGGCGCATCCGCTCCATGAAGTCGCGCACGCCCGGATAGCGGCTGAAGTACAGCGCCACGTAGTCCTGTGCCTGGCCCCGGTCGATGCCCAGATTGCGGGCCAGGCCGAAGGCGCTCATGCCGTACATCAGGCCGAAGTTGATCGCCTTGGCGGCGCGGCGCTCGTTCGGGGTCACTTCCTCCAGCGTGCGCCCGAACACCTCGGCGGCGGTGGCGCGGTGCACGTCGGCGCCCTGCTCGAAGGCGCGCACCAGGCCCGGATCCTCGGACAGGTGCGCCATGATCCGCAGCTCGATCTGCGAATAGTCGGCGGCCAGCAGCTGGAAGCCTTCCGGCGCCACGAACGCGCGGCGGATGCGGCGGCCGTCCTCGGTGCGGATCGGGATGTTCTGCAGGTTCGGGTCCGACGAGGACAGGCGGCCGGTGGCGGCACCGGACTGGTGGTAACTGGTATGCACCCGGCCGGTGTCCGGGTTGACCATCTCCGGCAGCTTGTCGGTGTAGGTGCTGCGCAGCTTGGCCAACCCGCGGTAGTCGAGGATCACCCGCGGCAGTTCGTGCTGGTCGGCAATCGCCTCCAGCGCCTCTTCGTTGGTGCTGGGCTGGCCCTTCGGGGTCTTCACCACCGCCGGCAGCTTCAGCTCGTCGAACAGCACCGCCTGCAGCTGCTTGGGCGAATCCAGGTTGAAGCTGCGGCCGGCCAGCTCGGTGGCCTTCTGCTGCGCGGCCAGCATGCGCGAGGACAGGTCCTGGCTCTGGCGGCGCAGTTCGTCGGTGTCGATCCGCACGCCGTTGGCTTCAATGCTGGTCAGCACCGGCACCAGCGGCATCTCGATGTCGCGGTACACGCTGTCCAGCGCCGGCTCGGCCAGCAGCTGCGGCTGCAGCGCGCGATGCAGGCGCAGGGTAATGTCGGCGTCCTCGGCCGCATAGCGGCTGGCTTCGTCGATGCCCACCTGCGAGAACGGAATCTGCTTGGCGCCCTTGCCGGCCACGTCCTCGAACTTGAGGGTGGTGTAGCCCAGGTAACGCAGGGCCAGCGAATCCATGTCGTGGCGGGTGGCGGTGGAGTTGAGCACGAAGCTCTCGAGCATGGTGTCGTCGTGGTAGCCCTGCACCTCCACGCCGTGGCGGCGCAGTACGTGCAGGTCGTACTTGCCATGCTGGCCCAGCTTCTTCTTCGCCGGGTCCTGCAGCACCGGCCGCAGCGCATCCAGCACCTGCTGCATCGGCAGCTGGGCCGGCGCACCCGGGTAATCGTGGCCGACCGGAATGTAGGCCGCCCTGCCCGGCTCGACAGCCAGGCTGACGCCGACCAGGCGCGCGCGCATCGCGTCCAGCGCATCGGTTTCAGTATCGAAGCTGATCAGCTCGGCCTGCTGCAGGCGCTCGACCCAGGCCTGCAGCTGCCCGCTGGTCAGCACGGTCTCGTATTCACCCGGCGCGGACAGTGCCGGATCCAGCGTGCCGGCGGCGGGCGCCTCGACGCTGCCACGCGCGAAGCCGGCCGCAGTGCCGCGCAGGCTCGGGGTCGCCTCGCTGGCGGCCACCGGTGCCGGCACAGGCGCGCCCAGCTCCTTCAGCGCCTGGGTGAAACCATAGCGCGTATACAGCTCGGTCAGCGCCGGAACATCCTGCTCGCGCAGCGCCAGCGTGGTCGGGCTGGCCTCCAGTTCCACATCGGTGCGGATCGTCACCAATTCGCGGTTCAGCGGCAGGCGTTCCAGCGCAGCGCGCAGGTTCTCGCCGATCTTGCCCTTCATGGCCGGCGCGGCCGCCATCACCCCGTCCAGGTGCTGGTACTCGGCCAGCCACTTGGCAGCGGTCTTCGGCCCGCACTTCTCCACGCCCGGCACGTTGTCGACCGCGTCGCCCATCAGCGCCAGCAGGTCGATGATCTGATCGGCGCGCACGCCGAACTTGTCCATCACCGCCGCGTCGGAATCCATGCGGCTGCCGGTCATGGTGTTGACCAGTTCGATGCCCGGCCGCACCAGCTGGGCAAAGTCCTTGTCACCGGTGGAAATGGTCACCTTCAGATCCTGCGCCAGGCCCTGCAGCGCAAGCGTGCCGATCACATCGTCGGCTTCCACGCCGGGGATGCGCAGGATGCTGATGCCCAGCGCTTCGACGATGCGGCACATCGGCTCGACCTGGCTGCGCAGTTCATCGGGCATCGGCGGGCGGTTGGCCTTGTACTGGTCGTACAGGTCATCACGGAAGGTCTTGCCGGGCGCATCGACCACGAACGCGACGTAGGCCGGGCGCTCCTTCAGCGTCGAACGCAGCATGTTGACCACGCCGAACAGCGCGCCGGTGGGTTCACCCTGTGCATTGGACAGGGGCGGCAGCGCGTGGAACGCGCGGTACAGGTAACTGGACCCGTCGATCAGGACTAATCTGCTCATGCGCCGATTCTACGCGCCCGTGCCTGCACCGCGGCGACACGGCGCGCACACCGCGATGGGGCATAATCAGGGCTCTTTCCAGGCAAAGGCCCCCGCCGATGAAGACCCTGATGCTGGCTTCCCTGCTCCTGCTCGCTGGCTGCGCCAGCATGGGTGGCGCGGGTGCTCCCCCGGTGGACGTCAAGGGCGCGGATGTGTCCAGGCGCACCATGGACAACGGTGACACCATCGAGGAATACCGTGTGTCCGGCCAGCTGCGCATGGTCAAGGTGACCCCGTCGCGCGGTGCCCCGTTCTACATGTATGACAAGAACGGCGACGGCCGCATGGACAACGACAAGGACGGTGTCTCGCCGGTCTACTGGAAGCTGTACAGCTGGTGAGGTGACCGGGTCGGATCCCTGCGATCCAGTAGATCCACGCCACGCGTGGATTCACCCCAGCCCCCTACAAAAAACAACGCCGGCACGCATCCTGCGCACCGGCGTCGGGTCCCTCCCCGGGAACGCTTGAATCTGCGGGTATGGATCAGCGGATGACCAGTACCGGCAGCGTGCTGCGTGCCAGCACCTCGGCAGTCTGGCTGCCCAGCAGCACGCGGGTCACGCCACGGCGGCCGTGCGAGGTCATCACGATCAGGTCGCTGTTGCGCTCGGCCGCCGTCTCGATGATGCCGTCGGCCGCGTAGCGGTCCAGCACGTGCACCGGGTTGGCGGTGATGCCCTGCTCGGCAGCCTTGGCCAGCGCCGGCTGCAGCACCTTCTGCGCGCCTTCCTCGCGGTCAGCCTTGTATTCCGGGCTGTTCATGTAGCCCACGCTCCAGCCCATGGCGTCGTACATGCCGACGGCCCACGGCTCGGAGACAGTCACGATATCGACCTCGGCGTTGAGGTCCTTGGCCAGCTCCAGGCCCTTGGCCAGGCCCTTGTCGGCCAGCTCGGACCCGTCGGTGGCAATCAGGATGCGCTTGTACATGGTGGGGCTCCGTGGCGGTCTGCCAGATGGGAACGCCACCATTGCACACCGGATGTGGAGGCGGCGCCTTGAGCAGGATCAATCCGGCGCTGTGCAGGGGCCCGTGCGCACCGTCGCGTGGTCCGAGGGACGCGCTCGGCCGGCCCCCTTCTGTAGAGCCGAGCCCATGCTCGGCTCCACAACAATGTCGCTCAGGCGATCTGCACCACGCGTGCGTTCTGGCACAGCGGATAACTGGACACGAATTCGGCAATCGCATCACGCATCGCCTCGAACGATTCGCCGTACATGTACAGTGCGGTTTCGGTCGGGCCCTGCCACCAACTGCAGATCTCGCCCAGGCCATCGATGTTCCCGGACAGCTGCTCGAATACGTGGTTGGAATCGCACTGTTCGTAGACCTCGTCCGGCAGGTTCAGGCCATCCAGGTAGATGCCCAGGCCCTCGGTCACGCCGAAGCTGCGATCAGCTTCGCCTGCCCCCTGGATCTTCGACCCCTTCGGCGCACCCAGCTGCTCCAGCAGGTCGATCAGCTTGGGCACCCCGGCCACGTCGACCAGTGCCACTTCGATATCGCCGTATTCGACCTCGCCGTCGTCGGACATCGCGGTGCCGCCACCGGTGATCTCGCCGACATTGGCCGCCTGCAGCAGCGCATCGAGCGGGTCTTCGAACAGCTCGTGGCGATGCTCCGGCTGCAGCCGGGCATTCAAGGTCACGGTGACGTGCAGCGTAGGTTCGGTCATGGGGCGTTCCTGGAAGATGTGGAGCCTATTGTAGAGCCGAGCCCATGCTCGGCTGCTTTTCCCGCCAGAAGCAGCCGAGCATGGGCTCGGCTCTACAACAGCCCGTCAACGCAGGAACGGCGTCACCTTGTGCTTGAGCAGCTCGATCAGCGCCGGGTCCATGTACTCGTAGTCGTCCGGAATATCCAGGCAGATCACTCGCTTGCCGTTCAACCACGCCTTGTAGCGGCTGGACAGCCGGTTGCGGTGGGCGCGCTCCATCACGAACACCAGGTCGGCCCACTGCAGCAGCTCGGGGCTGAGCACTTCCTCGGCATCGGCCAGCAACCCGGCCGAGGCGGTCTCGATACCCGGCCAATCGGCGAATACCTGCTCGGCCGTCGGGCTGCGCAGGCGGTTCTGACTGCAGAGGAAGAGCACGTTGCGGGTCATGAGCGCAGCCTAATCGGGGTCGGATCCCTTTTCCAACGGAAAGGGATCCGACCCCATACGTGTACCGCGTTGGGGTCAGCGCCCTCCCTGCGGGAGGGATCCGCCCCTCGACGGTGATCAGATCACCGTCAGGTTGGCGTAGGCCATCACCAGCCACTTGCTGCCGGCGTCGGCAAACTCGACCTGCACGCGGGCGTGGGCGCCGTTGCCTTCGTAGTCGGTCACCATGCCTTCGCCGAACTTGGGATGGGTGACCAGTGCGCCGAGCTTGATCGGTGGCAACTCGATGGAGGCATGGCCCATCACCCGGCTGCTGCCCAGCGAGGCCGGACGCGAGACCTGCACCTTCGGGCGCACTTCGTGCAGCAGCTCGCGCGGAATCTCGCGCAGGAAGCGCGATGGCAGGCTGTAGTTGTCCTGGCCGTGGATGCGGCGCGATTCGGCATAGCTCAGCACCAGTTTCTGGCGCGCGCGGGTAATGCCCACGTAAGCCAGCCGACGCTCTTCTTCCAGACGCCCACTTTCCTCCAGCGAACGTGCGCTGGGGAACAGGCCTTCCTCCAGGCCGGCCAGGAACACCAGCGGGAATTCCAGGCCCTTGGCCGAGTGCAGGGTCATCAGCTGCACGCCGTCCTCGCCCGCCTGCGCCTGGCCTTCACCGGCCTCCAGCGCGGCGTAAGCCAGGAACGCGACCAGCTCGTCCATGTCCTCGCCCACTTCCTCGATGTCGTCGGCGCGGCGCACGAAGCGCGAAGCGACCGAGACCAGTTCGTCGAGGTTGTCGGTGCGCGATTCCGAATCCAGCGAATTGCGGCTTTCCTTGCTCCAGTGCTCGCGCAGCTGCGAGCGGGCCAGCACGTGGTCCACGCGCTCGGCCAGGGTCATGTGCACGGTCTGCGCCTGCAGCTCGTTGACCAGCCCCAGGAAGCCGGCCAGTGCATTGCGCGCGCGTGCGGCCAGCGCGTTGCCCTGGGTGACCAGCATCGTTGCTTCCCACAGCGAGATGCCCTGGGCGCGCGCCTCGCGGCGCACTTCGTCCAGCGTGCGGTCGCCGATGCCCCGGGTAGGCGTGTTGACCGCGCGCTCGAAGGCCGCGTCGTCGTTGCGGTTGGACAGCAGGCGCAGGTAGGCCAGCGCGTCCTTGATTTCGGCACGCTCGAAGAAGCGCATGCCGCCATACACGCGGTACGGCACCTGTTCGCTCAGCAGCGCTTCTTCCAGCGCGCGCGATTGCGCGTTGCTACGGTAGAGCACGGCCACTTCGGTGTAGCTGCCACCGTCACGCACCCACTGGCGGGCGCGCTCGACGATGTAGCGCGCCTCGTCCATCTCGTTGTACGCCGCATACAGGTCGATCGGCTCGCCGTCGCCGCTGTCGGTCCACAGCTGCTTGCCGATGCGATCCGGGTTGTGCGCGATCACCGCGTTGGCGGCGCCGAGGATGTTGGCGGTGGAGCGGTAGTTCTGCTCCAGGCGGATGGTCTGCGCACCCGGGAAGTCGCGCAGGAAGCCCTGCACGTTCTCGACCTTGGCACCGCGCCAGCCGTAGATGGCCTGGTCATCGTCGCCGACCACGAACACGTGGCCGGAATCGCCGGCCAGCACGCGCACGAAGGCGTACTGGATGGCATTGGTGTCCTGGAACTCGTCCACCAGGATTTCGCGGAAGCGGGCGCGGTAATGCGACAGCAACGCCGGGTTGTCGCGCAGCAGTTCATGCGCGCGCAGCAGCAGCTCGGCGAAGTCGACCAGGCCGGCGCGGTCGCAGCGCGCCTGATACTCGATGTAGGCCTGGCGCATGGTTTCCAGCCACGCATCGTGCGGTTCGGGCTGGATGTGCTGCGGGCGGCGGCCTTCGTCCTTCTGCGCGTTGATCCACCACGCGATCTGCTTGGGCGGGTACTTGCCGTCGTCCAGCTCCAGCGCCTGCACCACGCGCTTGACCAGCCGCAGCTGGTCGTCCGAGTCCATCACCTGGAAGCCTTCTGGCAGCTTGGCGTCCTGCCAGTGCAGGCGCAGCAGGCGGTTGGCCAGTCCGTGGAAGGTACCGATCCACATGCCACGGCTGCCATGGGGCAGCTGGGCGTCGATGCGGTGGCGCATTTCGCCGGCCGCCTTGTTGGTGAAGGTCACCGCGAAAATGCCGTGGGTCGGCACGCCATCGACTTCATGCAGCCAGGCGATGCGGTGGGTGAGTACGCGGGTCTTGCCGGAACCGGCACCGGCCAGCACCAGGTGGTGGCCGGGGGGAGCGGAGACGGCTTCGCGCTGGGCCGGGTTCAGGCCATCAAGCAGGTGGGAGACATCCATGCCTCCATTTTACGGCATCGCCGTCGCGGCTCCTGCGACCACCTGGCTGGCCAGTGCCTGCGCCTGCTGGCGCAGTTCAGGCACCGCCAGGCTTTCCCACAGGCTGCCGATGCGCAGGCTGCCGAGCACGCCCAGCCGTGCCTGCGGCTGGCCACCGGCAGCACGCAGGCGGTCGCCCGGCACCGTGCTGTCCAGGCCCAGCCCATGCGGGCCGGGGCGTGCCAGGCCCTCGGCCTGCAGCTGCTGCAGCAACGGATTGCGCAGCGCACTGGCGCGGGTTTCCACGCCGGTGGCGTTGACCACGCCGCCGATCGTCCAGTGCTGTTCATTGCCGTTGGCATCGCGACCCGACAGCCGCAGGGCATCGCCTTCGCGGCCGACGCGTTGCAGGCGGGACCGGTGAATGCGCAGTTGGCCGCTTTCGATCAGCGCCTGCAGCTTTGCGTCGACCTCTTCGGCGATGCGGTGGCGATGCACGTCCCAGTAGCGCACCACATGGCGCAGGAAGCGGCGCTGGTCGGCCGCGTCGAGGCTGCACCACAGCGCCTGTCCATGCGGACGGATGCGGTCCATCACGCCCTGCCACGGCAGCCCGTCGGCCTGCGCCTGGCGAGCGAACCCGCGCAATGCGCGCAGGCGCTGGCGCAGGCGCATCGGCAGCAGCGTGGCCGGGTCGAACGTGGGCAGGCCGCCATGCGCATGCGGTAGCGGCAGCAGGCCATGGCGCGAGATCACGTGCAGCGGGCCGGTGTGGCCGGCGGCAACCAGCGCCAGCACGGTGTCGGCCATGCTCAGGCCGGAGCCGACGATGGCCACGGCCTGCTCACCGGCCAGGGTACGCACGCCGTCGTAGTCCCAGGCTTCGATCACATCATCGGCGGGCAGTGCCTCGGCACCGGCCACCGGCAGCGGCCGCATGCTGTTGCCGGTGGCGAGCACCGCCTGCACGGCGTGCAGCGTCTGGGCATCGCCAAGTGTCAGCCGGTAGCCATGGTCATCCGGCTGCAGGCCCAGCACCGGCTGCGCGATCATCTGCAGCTGCGCCGGGCTGGCCGCAGCGGCCTCCTGCAGGCGCTGCTGCAGGTAGGCCGCAAAGTAGTGGCGGCATACGTAACGCTCGCCCAGCACCTCGCGCGCCTCGCCCGGGTAGGCGTTGGCGGCCATCAGGTAGTCGAGGAAATCGCCGGGCTGGTCGGCAAACGCACTCATCTTCGCCGCCGGCACGTTCAGCAGGTGCTCCGGCCACGGCGTGGCATAGGCGATGCCCTGGGCCAGCTGCGAAGCCGGTTCGAGAATGGCCAACGCCAGTGGTGCCTTGGCTTGGCGCAGCACCTGGATCGCCACCAGCACCCCGGCCGCACCACCACCGATGATTGCCAGGTCCAGTTCGCCATTACGCGGTGAATCAGTCATGCGCCGATTGTAGGCCATCGGCGATGACGGGCCGGGTTGCCGAAGCGGGCGATTGCCGCCGCCTCACATCAACGCATCGGCCAGCCGTGCGATGCCTTCTCGGCTGCGCCGCCACGTGGGGCGGCTGCGCCACTGCTGCAGGTCCAGCTGCCGCGACTCGCGCAGGTAGCCATCCTCGATCGCACACAGCTGCTGCACCAGCGTGCGGTCGTAGCAGACCAGGCCGATCTCGGCATTCAGCGCGAACGAGCGGATGTCCATGTTGATCGAGCCGAGCACGGCGATGTCCTCGTCCACGCTCATGTGCTTGGCATGCAGGAACTGCGGCTCGTACAGCGCGATGCGCACGCCACAGCGCAGCAGCTCGTCGTAGTACGCCTCCTGCGCCCACGAGGTCAGCCGCTGGTTGTTGCTGGCCGAGAGGATCAGCTGCACCTGCACACCGGACAAGGCCGCAATGCGCAATGCGCTGAGCGTAGCTTCGTCAGGCACGAAATACGGCGTGACCATCACCAGCCGTCGCCGTGCCAGGTGGATCAGCGCCGCCACCGCATCACGCGCGTTGCTGTACGGATAGGCCGGGCCGCTGGGCAGCAGCTGGGTGGCGATGTCGTCGCTGCACTCGGGCACATCGGCGATGACGTCCAGGCGCTGGCCGGTTTCCATGTACCAGTCGCTGGCGAACACCGCTTCCAGGTGCGCCACTGCCGGGCCACGCACGCGCGCCACCAGCTCGCGGTTCGGGTGGCCGGGCACGAACTGCGGGCCGGCCAGGTTCTGCGAACCGACATAGGCCACTTCGTTGTCGATCACCGCGATCTTGCGATGGTTGCGCAGGTCCATGCGCCCGCTGCGGCGCCAGCGCAGGCCACCGGGCAGCATCGCGCGTACCTCGATGTCGCGCGCCTGCAGGCGCTTGCGATAGGCGCGCAGGCCGCGCTTGGCGCCCACCGCGTCGAGCAGCACGCGGCACTGCACGCCGCGTGCAGCCGCTCGCTGCAGGGCCTCGACAATGGCCTCGCCGACCGCGTCATCGAACATCAGGTAGTACAGCAGGTGCACGCGGTCTTCGGCCTGGTCGATGTCGGCAATCAGCGTGTGCAGCGATTCGTCGTAGTCGGTCAGCAGGTCGACGGCGTTGCCGTGCACCGGCATGAAATCGCCCTGGCGCTGCACCAGCGGCACGATTTCGGCGCTGGCGGTGTCCGGCTGCGGTGTCCAGCGCAGGCGATGCTGCAGCGCCTGTTCCTCGCGGATGACCTGCGAGGCCTCGGCCTGGCGCCGGATGCGCTCGCGCGACAGCCATGGGTGGCCGAACAGCAGGTACAGCGGCAGGCCCAGCAGCGGCACGAAGCCGACCAGCAGCAGCCAACTGCGCGCCGCCCCCGGCGTGGTGCGGGTGGGGATCCAGCACAGCGCGACCAGCCGGATCAGCCAGTCGATCAGCAGCAGGTACGAACCCAGCAACCACTCGAACAGCATCGTGTCGCCCGTCGGGAGGTGATGGGCCATTCTGCCCAGCGGGATTTGTAGAGTCGAGCCATGCTCGACTGCCTTTCGGCCCGACCGCAGAGCAGCCGAGCGTGGGCTCCGCTCTACAGGATGGATCAATGCCGCACCGGCACCTCGCACAGCTGCCGCACCGCGTCGGCATGGCGGCGGCCGTTGAGCGCCATGCAGGCGATCGCCTGTGCGGCCCGCTCCAGCTGCGCCTCCGGCAGCGGCGACGGCGCGCCGTTGGCCAGTGCCAGATGGTGGTCGCACAGCAGCAGCGCCATGCCCTCGATGCCTTGCAACATGCGCTGCAGGCGCAGCCAGCCCAGTTCCAGGTCCTGGCGGTGTGATGGGGTGTTCATGCAACCTCCTTCAACGGATCTGGCCACCGGTGAAGGTGGCGGACGATGCGTGGTTGCAATACCGGGAAGCAATCAATCAGCAAACGAACCGGCGGGCGCAAGGCCCCCTCGCACCGTCCGCCATAGAGGCGGATAGGTCACCAACCGTCGCCGGAGGGATCTCCGGCGACGGCGGGCGAGTCTACTGATTGATTGACTTCACGGGATTGCAAGCCCGGCCACTGCAACCGCAGCGGCTCGCCATCATGGGCACGGCAAGGCCCGTCGTTCCAATCGATTTGAACCGTGCGAGGCGCCGGAACCGGTAGGAACAATCACTTATCGCATTCAGCCCTTCGCTCCAGACACGGCGCCATTGGCGACAGCGTGCGCAGGGACTGCCCAGTGCCGACCAACGGTCGGCACCCACCCAAAGGGGAATGCCCGAACGGTCGGAACCCACCACCTGGATGCCAGACATGAAAAAACCCGCCACAGGGGCGGGTTTCTTCGCGGGGATCAGCAATCCGTGCGGATTACTTGATCTTGCCTTCCTTGTACAGGACGTGCTTGCGCACGACCGGATCGTACTTCAGGAATTCCATCTTCCCCGGGGTGTTCTTCTTGTTCTTGTCGGTCGTGTAGAAGTGGCCGGTACCGGCCGAGGAAATCATACGGACCTTATCGCGCTTGCCTGCCATGATGCTTTACTCCTCAGACCTTTTCGCCGCGCGCACGCAGCTCAGCCAGAACGGAATCAATGCCGTTCTTGTCGATGGTGCGCAGTGCATGCGCGGAAACACGAAGCTTGACCCAGCGGTTCTCGCTGGCCACCCAGAAACGGCGCTCGTGCAGATTCGGCAGGAAACGACGACGGGTCTTGTTGTTGGCGTGCGAGACGTTGTTACCCGTCTGCACTCGCTTGCCGGAAACCTGGCATACGCGGGACATTGCGCACCTCGATAGTAGTAGTTGTCAGCCCGTAGCCCGGGAGACGGCGGCCTCGATGGTTGCCCACCACACGTCAAGAGAATCAAAGGGTTACGCTGGCGTTGGGCGGCCGGGGACGTGCTCCCGGGGACGCCGCCCGGTAGAAAACCGGACACAGCGAGCCGCGCATTATGCACCGGTTCAAGCACTTGCGCAAGTTACCCACAGGCGGGGACTGAACCGGCAGGACCGGGGGCACTCCGCCAACCGGCATACTGGCCCGGACCACTGCGGAGCTTGCCATGCGGCTGCTGGCCCTGACCTACGGAACCGAAGGCGACACACGTCCCCTGGCCATGCTCTGCCATGGGCTGATCGGCGCAGGCCACACGGTGACACTGCTGGCCGATGGCGGCACCCTGGGCAGCGCGCAGGCCCTGGATGTGCCCCACGCGGCCCTTGAGGGTGACATCCATGACGAAGTGGTCGCCCTTGTCTCGCGGGGCAACGGTGTTGCCGCCGCCAGTTCCGGTCTGGCACGGATGGCACTGCAGCATGTCAGCGGCTGGATGCGCCAGGCCGATGCGGCCGCAGAAGGCTGCGATGCGATTCTGACCGGCGGACTGGCAGCCTTCGTCGGCATGAGCGTGGGCGAGCGCCGGGGTCTGCCGGTCATCGGCACCGGCATGATTCCGCTGACCCCGACGCGGGCCTTCCGCTCTCCGTTCCTGCCGCCGGGACGCTCGCCGGGCTGGTTGAACCGGGCCAGCTACGGGTGGGTCAACGGCCTGATCTGGCGCCAGTTCCGCCGGCCGATCAACGCGGCACGCCAGCAACTGGGGCAATCGCCGCGTCGCGCGCTGTGGTCCGGCCTGCCGATGCTCTATGGCATCTCGCCGCAGCTGCTGCCGCCACCGGCGGACTGGCCGGCCGACCACATCGTCTGTGGCCAATGGCGGCTACCTGATGCGCCCTGGACGCCCCCGGTCGATCTGCAGGCCTTCCTCGATGCCGGGCCGCCGCCGGTGTACCTGGGCTTTGGCAGCATGACCGGGTTTGATCGCGAGCGCGTGCTGCCGGCCCTGCTGCAGGCGCTGGCACCGCGCCGGGTGCTGCTGTTTCCTGGCTGGGTGGGACTGCCTGCGACGCGCTTGCCCGATTCGGTCTTCGTACTGGGGCCGACCCCACACGAAGCGCTGTTCCCGCGTTGCGCACTCGCCATCCACCACGGTGGCAGCGGCACCACGCATTCGGCCTGCCGGGCCGGCATTCCCTCGCTGGTGATGCCGTTCGCTGCGGATCAGTTCTTCTGGGCCGATCGCCTGTGTCGGTTGGGCGTGGCACCGGCACCGTTGTCACCGAAGCGACTGGATGCAGCAACGCTGGCAGCAGCCATCACCTTCGCAGAAGCCGACGCAGTACGCGCGCGCGCGGCGGCCCTGGGCGTGGCGATGAGCGATGAAGACGGGGTGGCCTGTGGCGTGGCGATGATCGAGCGCTGGTTACGGCCGATGTAACAGCGGGCAAGCCTCAGCGCAGGTGCGGAATCACCTGGGCCAGCAGATGGGCATCCTTGAGCGCACCGTGCAGGCCCCGGTTGCCGGGGATGCGCAGGCGCTGCAGCACATCGTCCAACTTGTTGCCCTGGCCGGGCCAGCGCCCGCGCGCCAGCTTCAGGCTGCAGGTGATGCGGCAGTGCTGGGCCAGCGTGCCGGGAATGCCGGCCAGGCGCAGCTCGTTGTCCAGGAAACCCACGTCGAAGGTGGCGTTGTGCGCGACCATCTCGCTGCCGCGCAGGAAGTCCAGCAGTTCGGCGGCCTTGCTGGAGAACAGCGGCTTGCCCACCAGCATCGCATCGCTGATGCCATGCACGCGCTGTGCGCCCCAGTCCACCTTGCGCTGCGGCTGCAGGTAGGTGTGGAACTGGCGGCCGCTGAGCTGGCCGTCGATCAGTTCGACGGCACCGATTTCGATCACCCGGTGCCCCAGGCGGTGGGAGATGCCGGTGGTTTCGGTGTCCAGTGCGACGATGCGATTCATGCGTGGCGATGGTTCCTGTTGCGTGCCGCGATGATTTTCGCATGCCTGCAGCAGGAAGCCCTCCCTGTAGCCGAACCCGTGCTCGGCTCACGCGCGAAGCGCGGGCCTTGAGCGTTGGAGCGAGAAGCAGCCGAGCGTGGGCTCGGCTCTACAGGTGCGTGTGCATCACCCCAACGCTTGCACCACCCAATCGATGAACACCCGCAGCCGCTGGCTCATGTGCCGGTTCGGCGGGAACATCACATGCATCGGCATGGGTGGAAGCTGCCAGTCCTGCAGCAGCGGCAGCAATTCGCCGCGCGCCACGTGCGGCGCGGCCATGTAGCTGGGCAGCGCGACCACGCCCAGCCCCGCCAGCGCCGCCGCCAGATAGGCGTTGCCGTCGTCGAAGCCGACCGTGTAGCGGCCCTGCACCTCGATGCGCTCATCGCCACGTTGTGCAGTGAACACCCGCGCCCGGCCACTGCGCGGGCTGAGAAAGCCGACCATGTGGTGGTCCGGCCCTTCCAGCGCGCGCGGATCGGTCGGCAAGCCGAAACGCTGCACATAGCCGGGGCTGGCGTGGAAACCGATCGGCAGCGCCGCCAGCGGCCGCGCCACCAGCGCCGGGTCGGCCGGGGTGCCGCCGCGGATCACGCAGTCGACGTTGTCGGCGATGACGTCAACCTCGCGGTCGCTGACGCCGATGTCCAGCTGGATCTCCGGGTAGCGCGCCTGGAAATCCGGCAGTGCCGGCACCAGCCGCAACCGCGCGTAGGGTCCGGGCACATCCACCCGCAGGCGGCCGCGCGGCTGGCTGGCTGCGTCACCCAGCCCGCCCTCCACCTCTTCCAGCTCGGCCAGCAGGCGGGCGATGCGCGGGTAGTAGGCCGCACCGTCGGCGGTGACGCTGACCCGGCGCGTGGTGCGGTTGAGCAGGCGCAGCCGCAGGTGTGCCTCCAGCTGCTGCACCAGCTGGGTGACCGTGGTGCGGCTGATCTGCAGGGTCTGCGCGGCGCGGGTGAAGCTGCCGGTTTCCACCACGCGGGCAAAGGCCCGCATCGCCTCGAAACGGTCCATGGCGGGCCATGATTGTTTGGGATTAGCAATCAATCTAGGCCGATCATCGCGGTTTATCCAGACAGCACTGGCGCGGAGGATGGCGTTCTCTCCCACGGATTCCTTCCCATGTCACAGCGTGATGTCGTTTTCCCCACCGGCCGCCAGGCCTTGTACGAGCGCAACCGCTACTCGCCGGCGATCCGATCCAGCGGTTTCCTGTTCGTCTCCGGCCAGGTCGGCAGCCGCGAGGACGGCTCGCCCGAACCGGACTTCGAAACCCAGGTGCGCCGCGCCTTCGAGAATCTCAATGCGGTGTTGGCTGCCGCCGGCTGCACCTTCGATGACGTGATCGACGTGACCGTGTTCCTGGTCGATCCGGAGAAGAACTTCGAGAAGGCCTGGGCGATCGTGCCCGAGTACTGGGGCGAGGCGCCGCACCCGACCCTGACCGGTATCGGTGTGACCTGGCTGTATGGGTTCCAGTTCGAGATCAAGGTGATCGCGAAGCTGCCGTGATACGGGTAGTGCCGGCCGCTGGCCGGCAACGCGGTGGGGTCGAAAGGCGTGTCGACCAAGGTCGACACCCACCAAGGCAGGAGGTCCGCACCCACCAGGGCAGGATGCCCCCAGGCCCTCCACCTGAACGGGAGATTCCGACGAATTCCCGAGGCGGCCATTGATATTGTATCCGGCGAAAATCGCTTGCTAGCCTCCCTTCCATGCGCCGGATCACCCGCCAACTGCGTACGTACCTGATGATGCTGCTGATGGCGGCGTTCGTGGTCGTGCCGGTGGCCGACGTGCTGGCCTGCGCGGTCGAACCGCACGACACCACTGCGGTGCACGTGGAAAGCAACGCCAACGATGCCGAGGGTGACAGTGACAGCAAGCACGCCGGTGCCTGCAGCCACAACCACTGCCACCACTCCAACCTGAGCCTGCCGGCCAGCACCCTCGCCGCCTTCGGTGCGCCGCTGCCGGCGCGCTGGATGAATGCCGGCGACGCGGCGACCTATGCGGTCGCCCAGGATGAATTGACGCGTCCCCCCCGGGCGTGAGTTGAGCGCGTCCCGCGATTGCGGGCTCCCGTTTCACTCACAACCGGAATCCCCCTATGTCGATCCTGACACCTCGGTCGCTGCGTGCGGCCGGGCGGGTCGTCGCCGTGTTGCTGGGCCTGGCCCCGGCGGCATCGGTGATGGCGCAAGCCGCCCCTTCCTACGACACCCTGCTTGAACGCCTGGACCAGCTGCCAGGTACCCGCGTCGGTGCGGCGCTGGCCGAGGCCGCCGACGCGCGCGCCGACCAGGCCCGCGCACTGCCCAACCCTTCCCTGTCCTGGTCGGCCGAGAACGCCTGGGGCACCGGCTCCTATGGCGGCATGGGCAAGGCCGACAGCGTGCTTACCCTGTCCCAGCCATTGGAGGTCTGGGGCCAGCGCGGCGCGCGCGTCCGTGCGGCCCGCGCCGAGGCACAGGCGGCCAACCTGCGTGGCACGCAGAGCCGCAGCGATGTGGCCAGCCAGCTGGCGGTGGTCTACGCACAGGCGGAAAGTGCACTGCGCCGCTACACCCTGGCCGAAGAGGCACTGAGCCTCACCCGCGATGACGCCAACGCCGTCAACGCGATGGTCAAGCAGGGCCGCGAACCGCAACTGCGCGCGGTGCAGGCGCAGAGCGAAGTGGCCAACGCCAACGCCGCGCTGGATGAAGCGCAGGCCTTCCGCGATGCCGCGCTGGCCCGCCTGGCCGGTGCTGCACTGCTGGATGCGCCGGTGCAGTCGATCGGCGACAGCCTGCTCGACCGTGCGCCGCCGCTGCCACGCGGCGCCACCGATGTAGCACTGGCCGTGCGCATCGCTGAAGCCGAAGCCGATGCGGCGGGCAAACTGGTCGAGGTGGAGCGCAAGCGCGCCCTGCCCGACCTCAGCGTCACCGCCGCGCAGACCCGCTTCCGAGAGGGCGGCGAGCGTGCCTACAACCTCGGGCTCAGCCTCAGCATCCCGCTGTTTGACCGCAACCGCGGTGGCATCCGCGCCGCCAATGCCGACCAGCGCGCGGCCGAGGCGCGCCTGGACCAGCAGCGCCGCGACAGCGAGGCGGCACGCCTCTCGGCCGTGGCCGGTTTGAAGGCCGCCGGCAGCCGAACCCGCGCCGCCGATGAAAGCGTGGTCGCCGCCGAAGAGGCGTATCGCCTGGCCCGCATCGGCTTCGACGCCGGACGCATCTCGCAGCTGGAACTGCGCAGCACGCGCAGCGCTCTTATCGCCGCCCGCGCCGCCGCCGTGGATGCGCGCCTGTCGCGCGTCGGCGCGGAAATCGATCTTGCCCGCCTTGAAGGGCGCGCACCCTTTGTGGAGGCCCCATGACTCTCTCCCGTACTTTTCCGCTGATCGGCGGCATGCTGCTGACTGTGCTGCTGGCCGGCTGCGCCGGCAACGCGCAGACGCCTGCCAATGAAGACCCCGCTGCGGCCAAGGCCGGCACCGACGATGGCCATGGCCACGCCGGCAGCAGCAAGGAAGCCAAGGCAGAAATCGCGAAGGCGCCTGCTGACGCCGACGAAGGCGTGGTGCAGCTGACGCCCGAGCAGATCAAGGCGTCCGGTATCGAAGTGGTTGCCGTCGGCCGTGGCGGTGGCGGTTCCACCCGCCTCGCCGGTCGGGTGGAACCCTCGGTCGGTGCCCGTGCCTCGGTGGCCTCGACCGTGACCGGCCGCGTCGAGCGCGTGCTGGTCGCGCCGGGCACGGCGGTGAAACAGAACCAGGCGCTGGCCATCGTGGTCAGTGGCGAGGCAGCGGTGTTCCGCGCCAATGCGCTGGCCGCATCCGCCGAAGCCGAGGCCGCACGCCTGGCCTATGGCCGCGACAAGGCCCTGGTCGACCAGGGCGTGGTCGCCCGCCAGGAGCTGGAAGCCTCGCGTGCGCGTTCGCTGGCGGCACAGGCCCAGGCCGCTGCCGCACAGGCCCAGGCCGCCGCCAACGGTGCGCCCGATGCCAGTGGACGCGTGCGCATCACCAGCCCGGTGGCCGGCATCGTCGGCAACGTGCAGGTCACACCGGGCGGTGTGGTCGCCGCCGGCAGTGCGGTGGCCGACGTCGCCGACCCGTCGATGAACGAGCTGGTGTTCACCGCACCGCCAGCGCTGGCTGCACAGGTCATGCCCGGCATGAAGCTGGAAGTGAGCGTGCCGGGTGGCAGCTTCACCGCTACCGTCACCGGTTCGGCCGCCGATGTACGGCAGCAGGGCGGCGTCGCAGTGATCCGCGCCACGCCGGTGGATGCATCGCTGCCGCCGGCCGGTTCGCCGGTATCGGCCGTGGTGGTCACCGAAGGCCAGGACGGCTCGCTCAGCGTGCCCGCCGATGCGGTGCAGAACGTCGATGGAAGCAGCGCGGTGTTCATCGCCGTCGAAGGTGGCTTCAAGGCGCAGCCAGTGCTGGCCGGGCGCCGTGCCGGTGACCGCATCGAGATCCTCGGTGGCCTGAGTGGCAACGAGCGCATCGTCGGTGCCAACGCCTTCCTGCTCAAGGCCGAGCTGGCCAAGGGCGAAGCCGAGCACGGCCACTGAGGAGGCGATCATGTTCAAGCTGATCATTGAAACAGCGGTGCGCCACCGCTGGCTGGTGGTGTTCATGGCGGCGCTGATCGCCGCCGTGGGCCTGTTCCAGCTGGGCAAGCTGCCGATCGACGCCGTGCCGGACATCACCAACCGCCAGGTGCAGATCAACACGGTGGCCCCGGCGCTGACCCCGGAGCAGATCGAACGGCAGGTGACCTATCCGCTGGAAACCGCGCTGGCCGGCATTCCCGGCCTGACCACCACGCGTTCGCTGTCGCGCAATGGCTTCTCGCAGGTCACCGCGATCTTCACCGATGCCACCGACATCTACTTCGCCCGCCAGCAGGTGGCCGAACGCATGCGCGAGGCATCGGAAGACCTGCCCGATGGTGCGTCGCCGATGCTGTCGCCGGTCACCACCGGCCTCGGCGAGGTGCTGATGTGGACGGTGGACTTCACCGCGTTCGATCCGACCAGGCTGGCCAAGCCCGGTGAAGCCGGCTGGCAGGCCGGCGAGGTCTACCGCACGCCGGAAGGCAACCTGCTGCGCACGCCGGAAGAGCGCGCGACCTACCTGCGCACCGTGCAGGACTGGATCATCGCGCCGCAGATGCGCTCCAGCCCGGGGCTGGCCGGTGTCGATACGGTCGGCGGCTACGTCAAGGAATACGGCGTGCATCCGGACAGCGCCAAACTGGCCGCGCATGGCCTCGGCCTGGCCGACCTGGTCACTGCCCTGCAGCGTTCCAACGTGCAGGCCGGCGCCGGCTTCGTGCAGCGGGCCGGCGAAGGCCTGGTGGTGCGTGCCGATGGCCTGGCGCTGACCACCGAGGATCTTGCACAGGCGCCGGTGGCCACCCGCAATGGCGTGGTGGTGCGCGTGGCCGATGTAGCCACCGTGGAACTGAGCCGCGCGCCGCGCCTGGGTGCAGCCAGCCGCAACGGCCACGAGGCCGTGCTGGGCACCGCGCTGATGATTGCCGGTGGCAACAGCCGCACCGTGGCGCAGGCCGCAGCCGCACGTCTGGAACAGGTGAACACCTCGCTGCCGGCCGACATCGTGGCCGCACCGGTGCTGGACCGCAGTGTGCTGGTCAATTCCACCATCAAGACCGTGGCCCGGAACCTCACCGAGGGCGCGCTGCTGGTGGTGGTGGTGCTGTTCCTGCTGCTGGGCAACCTGCGCGCGGCCACCATCACCGCGCTGGTGATTCCGCTGTCGTTCCTGTTCGCGGTGATCGGCATGAACCGCTTCGGCATCAGCGGCAACCTGATGAGCCTGGGTGCACTGGACTTCGGCATCCTGGTGGACGGTGCGGTGATCGTGGTCGAGTCGACGCTGCTGATGCTGGGCCAGCGCCGCGCCGAACTGGGCCGGGCGCTGACCGCGATGGAACGGCTGCGCGTGGCCGCCGATTCCGCGCTGAAGATGGCGCGCCCGGCGGCGTTCGGCCAGCTGATCATCCTGCTGGTGTTCGCGCCGATCCTCACCCTGGAAGGTGTGGAGGGCAAGACGTTCCACCCGATGGCGGCGACCTTCATGCTGGCCCTGGTCGGTGCCTTCCTGTTCTCCTTCACCTTCGTGCCGGCGATGACGGCGCTGCTGGTGCGCGAGCCGAAGCTGAAGGACGGCAATGCACATGCAGACGACGGCGAGCACGAGACCAGGCTGATACGCGTGCTGCGCGCGCGCATCGAGCCGGTGATCCGCAAGGCTGTGGCGCATCCGCGCACGGTAGTGGCCAGTGCGGTGATGATGGTGGTGGTGGGCATCGGCTCGTTCTCGCTGCTGGGCCGCGAGTTCATGCCGACGCTGGACGAAGGTAACGTGGCGATGCAGGCGTTGCGCGTGCCGTCGACGTCGCTGGAGCAGTCACTGGCCATGCAACTGGCGTTGGAAAAGGTGATTGCCAAGCAGCCGGAAGTGGAGACCGTGTTCTCGCGTACCGGTACCGCCGAGGCGGCGATCGATCCGATGCCGACCAACATCTCCGACAGCGTGATCGTGCTGAAGCCACGCAAGGACTGGCCCGATCCGAAGTTGGCCAAGGACGCGCTGGTGGCCCGTTTCGAAAAGCTGGCCGGGCAGCAGCTGGGCAACAGTTTCGAGTTCAGCCAGCCGATCGAGCTGCGCTTCAACGAGCTGATTTCCGGCGTGCGTACCGACCTGGCCGTAATGATCTTCGGCGATGACTTCAGCCAGCTGCAGAAGGTGGCCGACCAGGTGGCGCTGAAGCTGCGTGCGGTGGATGGCGCGGCCGACGTGCGGGTGGAACAGATCTCCGGCCTGCCCACGCTGAACGTGGCGATCGATCATGTGGCGGCGGCGCAGTACGGGCTGACTGCGGCGGATGTGAGTGATGCACTGTCCACCGGCATCGGCGGTACTGCGGCGGGCAAGATCTTCGAAGGCGACCGCCGCTTCAACGTGGTGGTGCGCCTGGACGATGCCGCGCGCAACGATCCGGACCAGCTCGCGTCACTGCCGATCGCCACGCCGTCAGGGCTGGTGATTCCGCTGTCGTCGGTGGCGCGCATCACGGTGAGCGAAGGGCCGAACCAGATCAGCCGCAACAATGGCAGCCGCCGTGTGGTGGTGCAGGCCAATGTGCGTGGCCGCGACCTGGGCGGCTTCGTCGGCGAGGCACAGGCCGCAGTGGCCGACGTGGCACTGCCGCCGGGTGCCTACCTGACCTGGGGTGGCCAGTTCGAGAACCTGCAGCGCGCGGAAAAGCGGCTGGCGACGGTGGTACCGGTGGTGTTCCTGCTGATCGGTAGCCTGCTGTTCATGGCGCTGCGCAGCGGCAAGGAAGCCATTCTGGTGTTCAGCTGCGTGCCGTTGGCGCTGGTCGGCGGCATCCTCGCGCTGCTGCTGCGTGGCATGCCGTTCTCGGTATCGGCGGCGGTTGGCTTCATCGCCGTCTCCGGCGTGGCGACCTTGAATGGCCTGGTGCTGATGCAGGCGATCCGCGAACGCCTGGATGCCGGCGACCTGCCGCTGCAGGCGGCGATCAACGGTGCCTCCAGCCGCATCCGAGCAGTGCTGACCACGGCGCTGGTGGCGATCGTGGGCTTCATTCCGATGGCGATCGCCAGCGGTTCCGGCGCGGAAGTGCAGAAACCGCTGGCGACGGTGGTGATCGGTGGCCTTATCACCGCCACCGTGCTGACCCTGCTGGTGCTGCCGACCTTCGCAGCACGGGTGGCCAAGCCGCGGGCGGTAGACTGAGGTGAGAGGGGGTCGGAGCCCTTTCCACGGGAAAGGGATCCGACCCCGTGACCGGGTCGGATTGCCGGCCAGCGGCCGGCACTACCCGGTAACGGTCAGGCCTTCTTGCGCTCGGCGATGTAGGCCTGGATCTGCTGTTCCAGCACCGGCAGCGGCACCGAGCCCTGCTTGAGCAGGGTGTCGTGGAAGCCCTTGATGTCGAACTTGTCGCCCAGCTCCTTCTCGGCCTGCGCACGCAGGCGCACGATGGCGATCTCGCCCAGCTTGTAGCTCAGCGCCTGGCCCGGCCAGGAAATGTAGCGGTCCACTTCAGTGGTCACTTCATGCTCGCTCAGCGCGGTGTGGTCACGCAGGTAGGCCAACGCCTGCTCGCGGGTCCAGCCCTTGCTGTGCACGCCGGTGTCGATCACCAGGCGCGCGGCGCGCCACATCTCGTAGGTCAGGCGGCCGAAATCCTCGTACGGGGTTTCGTAGATGCCCATCTCCACGCCCAGCTTCTCGCAGTACAGCGCCCAGCCTTCGCCATAGGCGGAGATGTAGGCGTTGCGGCGGAACTCGGGCAGGTTCTTCTGCTCGGCGGCGATCGCGCCCTGCAGCGAATGGCCCGGATCGGATTCATGCAGGGTCAGCGCCGGCAGGTTGTACAGCGGGCGCGACGGCAGGTTGTAGGTGTTGAGCCAGTAGGTACCCATGCCACCGCGGCCGGCCGTCCAGAACGGTGCGATGTCCGGTGGCACCGGCACGATGGTGAAGCGCGCGCGCGGCAACGTCATGTACTTGCCGAGCTGGCCGTCCGCCCGCTTGGAAATCCACGCGGCGCGCGAAAGCAGCTCTTCCGGCGTCTTCGCATAGAACTGCGGATCGGTACGCAGGAAGGTCAGGAACTCGGCGAAGCTGCCCTTGAACTTCACCTGCTTGATGATGTCGTTCATCTCGCCCTGGATGCGTGCGACTTCCTCCAGGCCGATGCGGTGGATCTCGTCCGGCGACAGGTCCAGCGTGGTGTACTCGTGGATCTGCTGCCTGTAGTAGGCCTTGCCATCGGGCATCGCTTCGGCGGCCAGGGTGGTGCGCGCCTGCGGCACGTACTCGTTGACGAAGAAGGTGCGCAGCTGCTGGAACGCCGGCACCACCTTGCCGCTGATCGCTTCACGCGCCTGCGCCTGCAGCCTGGCCTGTTCGGCGGCCGGGATGCTGTTGGGCAGCTTCTTGAAAGGCGCGTACAGCGGCGATTCGGTCGGGTCCTTCAGCTCGGCAACGGTGGCGATGGACACTTCGCGGCCATCCAGCACCGCGCGCGGCACGCTGAAGCCGCGCTTCAGGCCGGCGCGCATGTTCTCGGTCTGCTGGCCGAAGTAACGCGGCACATCGTTCAGCCGTGCGATGTAGTTCTGGTAGTCCTGCACGGTCTTCATCTCGTGCCGGGCCATGAAGGACAGGTTGGACCAGAACGAGGAATCGGCGTTGAACGGCATTTCGTAGCCGCGCAGGCGCGTCTCTTCGGCCAGGTTGAACACCTGGTCGCGATAGATCGCGTAGTTGACCTGGTTGTCCGGCGACAGGGTCTTCGGGTCGATCTTCTTCAGTGCGGCCAGGGTCTCGTCCCACACCTTCAGACGCGCCTGCTGCGCGGCCGGGCCGATGTCCGGCATGCGGGTGGCGTTGGCCGGGGCGTCTTCGTCCTCGCTGGCTTCACCACCTCCCTGCTGGCGCCACTTCCATTCCTTCTCGTACAGCGCGCGGAAGGCGGCATCCGCGGGCGATTCGGTGGCCACGCTGGCGGGCGCGGCGGCGGCGGTGGGCGCAGCGGACAGGGCCACGGTGGGGGCGGACAGGGCGATCAACAGGGCAACGGCAAGACGGGTTTTCACGAGCACAGGTTCCCGGGAAGGCAGACCCCGATCATGGCACCGCCCACGGCCCATGGCATGGGACGAAGGTCCTGCCTGCAGCGCAGGCAGGACCGGGAACCGGCCGCAGGCCGGGGCCGCAGCGCCGAAGGCGCGTGGTAGAGCCGACTGTTAGTTGTGTAAACCCACCACGTTGTTCAGCGGGATTCTGGAAATAGGCGGCTGGCTGCCGATCCCCATGTGGGGTCGGTGCCAGTTGTAGTGATGCAGCCATTCAGGTAGCACGGCATCGCGTTGCTCTGA